>JBAQUK010000254.1:0-8646 GCA_049297455.1 Desulfosalsimonadaceae bacterium
CATTATGCCGTTCTTCTTGCTCATGCTCTTGCTCCTAATCTTACTTTAAAATCTCAATAATAAGAGCAAGAGCATGATTAAGAGCAAGAGCATGAAAACGGTATATTAGTAAATTCCAAGTCCCTAACATACCGATGCGGATTGCCGGGTTATGACCCCGGCCATGCATAAAAAGGAGACTACCAATTTGGATACGAGCCGCCTGCTGCTGGTGGATGATGAAGCGGATTTCAGGGCGACGCTGAAAAGACGGCTGCGGAAAAGGGGATATGTCGTCCTGGAAGCCGGCGACGGGGACCAGTGCCGGTCGGCTTTTGAAAGCGGCGGTGAAACCGGCGATGACCCTTTTGATGTGGTGGTGCTGGATGTTAAAATGCCGGGGATGAACGGCATTGAAGTGCTGGGGTGGCTCAAGGCGAATTATCCCCGGACCGAAGTGATTCTGCTGACCGGGCATGCATCGGCGGTTGACGGGGTGGAGGGCATCAAAAAAGGCGCGTTTGACTATCTAACCAAGCCCGTGGAATTTGACCATCTGGTGCAGAAGATCAACCAGGCGACCCTAAAGCGGCAGCTTGCCGATGAAAAACGCAAGGCCTCGGAATTCAAGGCAAAAATGGAAAAGCAAATGGCGGTGACGGAACGGCTGACGTCACTGGGCACCCTTTCCACCGGCATTGCCCATGAAATCGATAACCCCCTGGCCATCATTAAAGAGTCCGTGGAATACATGCGGCTGTTGCTCGGCAAAGCCTCGCCTTCGGACATGCCCAGGAAAAAGGATTTTGAAAATGCGGTGGGGAAAATTGACATTGCCGTTGAACGCGCCAAACGGATCACCCACCAACTGCTGGGGTTCGTCAAAAAGCAGGAAGCCTCGCTGATCCGGACGGACCTTAAGGAACTGGTGGCGGAAACAATTGAATTTGCGGGCAAAAGCGCACAAAATAGAGGGATTCGAATTGTCCGGGACACGGAGGACGCCGATGGGGTCATCTGGAGCGATCCTTATGAGATCCGGCAGGTGTTGTTCAACCTGCTGGCCAACGCCATTCATGCGTCGGGCAAAGACGGCGTCATCACCGTGTCCTTAAGGGACGCCGGTCCTTCGGTCTCGCTCGCGGTGGAAGACACGGGGGAAGGCATACCGGAGGAAAATTTAACTAAAATCCTTGAACCGTTTTTCACCACCAAATCCCCGGACATGGGAACCGGGCTCGGGTTGTATGTGACCACGGGGATTATCGAACGGCTTTGCGGCAAAATGGAGATTAAGAGCCGGGTAGGACTTGGAACCTGTTTCCGGATCACCCTGCCGCGCCTGCGGGAGGCGGTTTGCGATCCGGGGAATACGGAAACTATGTGTTCGGATATATTGCGGAAAATAAAAGGAGAAACCCTGAAATGACGAAGATTCCCGTAAGGGTATTGATTGTGGATGACGAGAAGGATTTTGTGGAGATGTTCGCTCTGCGGCTGCAGGAAACCGGTGAAACGGTGTTTACGGCATACAACGGCCGGGAATGCCTTGAGGTGCTGGGGGAAGAAAATATCGATGTGGTGATTCTGGACATCAAAATGCCCGGCATGGATGGGGTGGAAACCCTCAAGGAGATCAAGAAACGTCATCCCATTGTGGAGGTGATTCTCCTGACCGGCCACGGAACCATTGAAACAGCGGTGCTGGGGATGAAGCTGGGCGCTTATGACTATCTGTTAAAACCCGCGGACCCTCTTGAAATCTCAAAGAAACTGGAAAATGCACGCAAGCGGAAGCAGGAACAGGAAGACCGCATCCGGGAGGCGGAACAGAAGACCCTGCCGTGAAAGGGGGGAAATATCCGATCATTTCCCGCATGTGCTGCAAGCCTAACCCACAGGAGCCGGAAATATGGAAAAAAATAAAATTAATCTGTTGTTTGTCGATGACGAAGACCAGTTTTTAACGTCCATGAGCAAACGGCTTGCGGCCCGGGGGTTTCATGTGCTGGCTGTCAATCGCGGCGAAAAAGCCGTTGAAGCGGCCAGAACCCATCCCGTGGATATCGCGCTGGTCGATCTGAAAATGCCGGGGATGAACGGGGAGGAAACATTAAAAGCGTTAAAACAGGAACACGCCTGGATGGAAATCGTGATTCTCACCGGCCACGGCAGCATTGATTCCGCAGTGGAGTGCACCCAGAGCGGCGCACATTCCTACCTGCAAAAACCCTGTGACCTTGACCAGATTCTGGAAGTATTAAAGGAAGCATATAAAAAGCGGGTGATGAACCGGCACCGGATCGGAGAAACGCAAATGGCGGAACTGCTGCAAGGCGTGAACCCGGGTTCCCCCAGGGAAGTTTTGCGGAGACTGAAGGAAATCGACAAAGCCGCGGCATGAGGATGATGAAAACGGTGGATTACGCTTCGCTAATTCACCCTACGGTTACGATATCCCCCCTTGTAGGGTGGGATTAGCGAAGCGTAATCCACCAAAAAATCATCATTCATTACTCATCATTCATCATTTTCTTTTCACTCCCCATCCAGCACCTCCCGCACCTTTTCAGCCATGTCCGTAACGGAAAAGGGTTTTTGAAGAAAATAAACGTCTTTGTCAAGCACGCCGTGATGGGCGATGGCGTTGGCGGTATACCCCGACATGAACAGGCTTTTGGTTTCCGGCCGGATGGCGCAGAGTGTTTCCTTGAGTTCCTTGCCGTTCATCCGGGGCATCACCACATCGGTGACGAGCAGATGGATCGGGCCGTCATGGTGCTTTGCCAGGGCCAGGGCTTCAAACGGGCTTTTGGCGGAGAGCACAGTGTACCCGTACTGCGCCAGGATCGAAGTGCCTAATGTTAAAATGGGTTCCTCATCCTCCACCAGCAGCACGGTTTCGGTTCCCCGGAGATTTTTGCCTGTTGCCGCAGCCGTTTTTTCCGCCAACCCGGTCTCGGTTCGGGGCAGATAAATTTTAAACGTCGTTCCCTGGCCCGGTTCGCTGTAGACATTGATAAACCCGCTGTTCTGCTTCACGATGCCGTAAAGGGTGGCCAGTCCCAGGCCCGTTCCTTTCCCCACTTCCTTGGTGGTGAAAAAAGGTTCAAATAAATGATCCAGAATGTGTTTGTCCATGCCGCCCCCCGTATCGCTGACGGCCATCATCACGTATTTGCCGGGGACAAAGCCCGCGTTACCTACGCAGTAGATTTCATCAAATTCCACATTACCCGTCTGGATGGTGACGGAGCCCACGCCCGCAATGGCGTCTTTGGCGTTGACCAGAAGATTGGCCAGCATCTGGTCGATCTGGGCCGGGTCCATTTTCACCGGCCAGATATCCAGGCCCGGCTTCCAGGCCAGATCAATGTCCTCGCCGATGAGCTGGCGCAGCAGCTTGAGCATGCTTGAAACGGTTTCGTTTATATCCAGCACCACGGGGCTGATGACCTGTTTGCGGGCAAAGGCCAGCAACTGCCGGGTGAGAGCCGCCGAACGTTTGGCAGCATTCAGGATTTCCTGAAGGTCTTTGAAGATCGGCAGTCCGGGATCGACCTGTCCCATAACCATTTCCGTGTATCCGATGATCACCATGAGCATATTGTTGAAATCATGAGCCACCCCGCCGGCCAGCCGGCCCACGGATTCCATTTTCTGGGCTTGAAGAAGTTGGCCCTCCAGGGTTTTCAGATCGGTAATATCGCGTGCCGTGGACAATGCGCCGGTGGCATTTCCCTGTTGATTTTTAAGGACCCGGCACCACCAGGCCAGCAGCCGTTTTTGTCCGTCCTTGCGGCGTTGCCGGCTTTCCAGGTAGATGGTGTCCTCGCTGCCGTTGAAAAGCGGTTTCACCGTATCATAAACAGACTGCTCTCCCTCGAAATAGAAACCGGCTTCTTTGCCGATCACGTCTTCTCCGAAAAAATCATACCCGGATTGGTTTGCCCAGGTGTAGACCTTGTTGATGTCCACTTCCATGACAATATCCGGGATTGCGGACAAAAGGGCCTGCTGATGCGTGGAAAGGGCATGCAATTCCGCCTCCGCCCGTTTGCGCTCGGAGATGTCAATCCCCATCCCGACAAGATACGGCCTGTTGTCCGAGATAAACCGTAACCATGTGAAATAATGAGGAGCGCTTCCGCCGTCTTTTGAAATAAAATTGGCTTCCACATGGGCTTCACCTTTTGTGAAGGCTTCCTGAATTGCTTCCCCCACCTGTTTTTTCTCTTCTCCGGAAAAAAAATTAAGCGGATGCATCTTCTCCATCTCTTCCGATGAATATCCTGAAACGGCCTCGAAATTTTTGTTCCATCGCAGAAAATGTCCATCCTCATCAAAAAGGTAAAAGATCCCGGGCAGGCTGTTAATCATTGTGTCTGAGAATCTCTTCTCCTTGCGCAACGCCTCTTCCGACTTCTTGCGTTCGGTGATGTTGACGAAAACGCAATGGGTTCTGGCGAAGGCGTTATGGGTGTCACGGCCGATGCGTCCCTCGAAAGACACGCTGACGACGCTTCCGTCCTTATGCTTCATATCGAATTCAACCCCGTGAACCTCGTTTGCCGCTTTGAATGCCTCAAACCGTTGCCGAAAAAGACCGGGACCGTCGCCTGCTAGAAAATCACCGAACCATTTGCCGATGACCTCTTCCCTGGTGTATCCCAACTCGGTCAGCCATTGTTTATTGATATCCAGAATATGGCCCTGAGCGTCCAGAGAGTGATATCCCACCGGAGAGTTTTCGTACAACAGCCGGAACCGGGCCTCGCTCTCCACCAGCATCTCCGCTTCCCGCTTGCGTCCGGTGATTTCCCATGCCACATCCGCCAGATAGGCGGCCTTTTCCACATCTTTTTCCGTGTAATTCACGGATTTGTTTCCCACGCCGAGAATGGAAACGACTCGGCCGGATCGCATAATGGGCACAACCAGTTCCCGGATTACGGCCTCGTGTCCTTCCGGCATGCCTTTTTTATGGGGCAGCGAAGCATAATCATTATGGATGACCGGCTTTTTGGTGTGCACGCAATCCACCCAGACCCCGGCCTGGTCTATGGGGTAATGCAGGTTTTTTCCCTTTGCCTTGCAGAATTCCCGGATGGTTCGGGTGGACCAGGCCTGGAGGGTCAGGGTTTTCTGGTCGGCTTCGACAAAGTGATAGAATCCCACCGGGCTTTGGGTCAACAGGGCGACCTCATCCACTGTTTTTTGCAGCAGGTCATCCAGAGAATGGTCGGCGGCGTATTCCAGCAATCTCATCCGGGCCCGGAGCAGCCGGTCAAGGTCGCGCTCCCGGGTCTGATCCCGGAACACCAGCACCACGCCGGTAATGTCGCCGTTTTCATCCCGGATGGGTGCGCCGCTGTCGGCGATGGGGATTTGGGCGCCGTCTTTTGAGATCAGCAGAGTATGATTGGCGAGTCCGACAATAAGCCCTTTTTCCAGCACTTTTTGAACCGGACTGTCAACTGTATCGCCGGTTGCTTCAGCGATGATCCGGAATACGTCTTCGGCGGGCCTCCCTTTTGCATCGGTTTCCGTCCAGCCGGTCAGGTGTTCGGCCACCGGATTCATCTGCCGGATATTTCCTTCCACATCCGTGGTGATGACCGCGTCGCCGATGCTGTATAAGGTGGTTTTAAATATTTCCTCGGCTTTCCGCCGGTCCCGTTCCGACTGGTAGAAGGCCTGAAATGCGCGTTTCCCCTGGTGCTTGTATAAATAGCCTGCGCTGGTTCCCACCAGCAGCGTAACGAGCAGGGTGACAAGCCCGATGATCCATCCCCGGTACCGGATTTCGGCCAGAATTTCATCCGTATCCGCCTTGGCCACCATGAACCAGGCGGAACCCGGCACGGGCCGGATATCGGCCAGCACGTCCACGCCCCGGTAATCATGCCCCCGGAAAAGGCCAATCCGGCCGAGAACAGCCCGGGCAGCCGGAAGATCGGTTTCGGATATGGGAATGCGGATGGTCAGGGGCGGGTCGGGCCGGTGGCGGAGGGTATTGAGGAACAGGACATCGTCGCCGTCCCTGCGAACAATCAGCGTTTCAGCGCTTTTACTCGGCAGGGGCCAGTTCTGGACGAGGGGATAGAGATTCTGTGCCGGATCAGTGCGCAGGATGAGCACGGCTGCGGGAAGATAGTCCTCTCCGGGAACCGGCGCCGCCACATCCAGATGAATCCGCTTCTTGTGCGAACACTGAAAAAAATCGCCGAATACCACATGCTGCGAGGATACGGTCCGGCGGACGAGATCTTGAATCTCAGGTTCCAGTTCCGTCAGGTCGGGTTCCAGGGACAGCAGAACGCGGCCGTCGGTTCCGGCAAGGATCAGGTTATCATAGCCCTGATATACTTTCAGCGTTTGAAGGCGGTTTTTAATGCGGGTTTTTATAGCGGAATCATCAGCCGGAGCCTTCAGCCATTCAAGCAGGTCTGTCCGGATAGCGCCTGTTGAATGAATCAGGGCATCCGCCTTCCGCTCCTGCCGCCAGGTGACGATCTGCCGGATTTTGAGATCCGCAATCGCTTTCATCTCATCGTATTTCCGGGCCTGGACGGCGTTTGATTCATGACGATAAAATTTGTACCCGCCCGCAATCAAAGAGAAGGTCAGGATGCCTAACAGGATGAACAACATCCGCGGGGTGGGAGGCGACTGGTTTTTAGGGGACATGTGGGTTTTCTCCTATTGGTGGATTACGCTTCGCTAATCCACCCTACGGTCTACGGTCGGGTTATTTTTTGTTCGGCGGTGTTTGTTCGTTGTTTTTTGTAGGGTGGATTAGCGAAGCGTAATCCACCAAAGGCCTGAAACCTGAGCCGTCACGATGAAAAATAATTTACATTAAAATGCAGAAGGGCGCAAGACGCGATTTACAGGCAGGTAGCCAGTCAGGAGAGTTGACAATTTTTAAAAAGTGGCCAATTCCGGTCACATGGGCGAAATGCCCGATTTTTAAAAAAAGTTGTACATCCGGTAATCAGTTATTATATATTCAGTGTTCAAGCGTTTAAGCAGTGCAACCTGAGCACTCACAATTTTTTATCGTAATCATCATGGAAAACGAAGTCATCATTCTCATCATTGAAGCCATGACGGTCTATTTTCTCGTCCTGTGGGCCCACTCCCTGCGCCACCGCTTCGGCAACGTCCCTTTTTACGCATTGATCGGCGGACTTACGGCCATCATGTCCTGGGTGACGGATGCGGGCGTAACCGCAACGGTCGGCAGCATCACGTTCGTTATCGGTTCCACCGTATTTTATACATCGCTGCTCTTGGGGGTATTCGTCGTTTATGTGTTTGACGGCCCGAAGGCTACGCGAATCGCCATATCCACCATCATCGGCGTTTCGGCCATGGTGCCCATTATTGCCGTAACCCTTCACGTGCAGATGGATTTGATCGGAAATACAACTATTTATTCAGTTCCACTGCCGAGCCTCCGCATCAATACGGCTTCGGTTGTCGCAACACTGATCGATCTGGTGTTTCTGGCCATTGCCTGGGAATATCTCGGAAAACCCAATCTCAATCTGAAATTATGGATTCGCGCTTTTTTGACGCTGCTGGGGGTCATGTGGCTGGATGTGCTGCTTTTTTCAACCGGCGCTTTCGCCGGAACGCCAAGCTATCTCGGGATCATGAAAGGCACGTTGATCAGCCGTTTCATCATCTCCGTTTTCGCCCTGCCGTTTTTGTATGGCTACCTCTATTATCAGAACCGGAAAAAAGGCGTTGAAATCGAGAACCGGCCGGTGCTGGCGATTTTAAGGCAGGTGGCGGAAGTCGAGCGGGAACTTTCCTTTGCCCAGCAGGAGATCGAGCGACGAAAAAAACTGGAAGCGGAATTGAAGCAGGCGCTTTCGGAAGTTAAAACGCTGCGGGGACTGATTCCCATTTGCGCCATGTGCAAAAACATACGCGATGACAAGGGATACTGGAGCCGCATCGAATCCTATGTATCCGCCCATTCGGAAGCTGAATTCACCCACAGTATCTGTCCGGATTGCATGAAAAAACACTATAATATCAATGATGAATGATGAGAAAAGAAAATGATGAATGATGAATGCGGAATGATGAAAAAAACAAGGATGCGTGATGGCAAATTATGATCGCAACAGTCTTTGTTGCAGTAATGTTTGCATGTCGCGGCGGCCATCTGCGATGAGATAAACATAGACCGTTTTATCCATAATCCGGTAAATGGGAAGCAAGCTGAAACGCCACTAAATGATCCCCTTGTCTTCTCTTAAACGCTTTACAGCCTTAGCGGCCAAAATAATTTTTCCTTCTTCGATCTGGCGATTACCAAGCGCTAAAATTTTAAGCAACGCCATCGTTTCCTGGGTTTGCTCATAAGTATCAATGCCCTGAATAATCACTTTGGCTTCTCCGTTCTGGGTGATAATCAGCGGTTCCCCATGATCCCCTAAATTTCGAATGATTTCTGCTGCATGGGCTTTTAAATAACTGATCGGTTTGATTTGATTGGATAATTTCATTGTTTATCTCCTTATGTTAATCTTTACATTCTATGAACCAAAACAGGCGGTGGATTTTTAGATTCCGTTGACAGATTAAAGCGATTACCAGAATAAATGAGCCTCTGAGAAAGAGGCCTTTTTTTTTTAAAAGGGCGGCGAA
>JBAQUK010000255.1:0-3527 GCA_049297455.1 Desulfosalsimonadaceae bacterium
GAAAAGCAGGGGCGGCTGGCAGCGTAATCAACCCGTTTTAAGACCTTCAACAGGAAGGTCGCGTCAAAAAATCATAAAAATTCAATATATTTAAAATATTATGCATGAAATGTATGACAAAAATCAACGGCCTCAAAATTTTTAATAAATTTTCTTTTGCGAAAGGTACTTTTTGTGAAAATTTTTGGCCGCAAAAACAAAAATCCGGGGTTTTCGTTCAGGCACAGGATAGGTTCTTCAGGCTGTAGGCTATTAGACTGTAGGCTGTAGGACCGGTGGAATCAATCATTTTTTAAAACAGATCCATTCCGCCCGCCCTATATACCTACAGTCTACAGCCTATCCACCTGATGCGTAAGCATCCCCATATTTTTGCTTTATCACTTTAAACGCCTCATCCGCGATTTCTATCGTTTGTTTGATGTCTTCTTCCGTGTGCGCTGTGGAAACAAACCAGTTGTGGTGGGAGGTGAAATACGCGCCGCGCCGGGTGCATTCGCCGCACCAGTCCTGATGCAGCATCAGACTGTCGTCGTTGGTGATCCGCAAATACGGCATGGACGGCACGCCGGTGGCTTTCAGCTCATAACCGTATGATTTGGCCAGACCGCATAACCCGTCAATGAGTTTTTGCCCGATTCGCTGCATGAGTTTGGGACCGTCGATTTTCGCAAGCGCGTCCAGGGTGGCGACGGCAGCCCGCATGGGGGCTGCGGAAAACCAGTAGGAGCCGGTGTAAAACACTTTTGCCGCGTCATTTTTCAGGGCGTCCGTGCCCACCAGGGCAGAAATCGGATACCCGTTGGCAATGGCCTTGCAAAAACAGACCAGATCCGGCTTGAACCCGAAATATTCGTTTGACCCCCGCATGTCCAGACGGAACCCGCACCGCACATCATCAATAATCAGCACAATCCCTTCCTGACGGCATAATTTTTCCACTTTCTGCCAGTATCCCTCCGCCGGAAGCGCGTTGTCCATAAATGCCGGATGATGATAGGGGGTGGCGATCAGACCCGCGATCTGGCCCTTGTTTTCGGAAACCACGCGCTCAAAGGCTGCAAAATCATTCCAGTCGATCCAGATGGTGTTTCGGTAATCATCGTCCATCACGCCATGATGGCCAGGCGCCTGGCACCAGGGGGCCACCCCGTGATAACCGCCCTTGAACATGACGATTTTTTTCCGGCCAGTGGCCGTCCGGGCCACCATCAGCGCATAACTCGTTACATCGCCGCCGTTTTTGGCAAAAAACGCCCAGTCCGCAACAGTCACCAGATCCACCAATTTTTCCGCCAGCTCCACCATGACCGGAGACGGTGCTGTGGCGCAATTGACCAGATCATACTGCTCACGGACGGCCCGGTCCACGGCATCAAAATTATAGCCCAGCACCATGGGCCCGTAGGCGCACATATAATCAATGAATTCATTGCCGTCCACATCCCAGAACCGGGAACCTTTGGCCCTTGACACATAAAACGGATAATCCGTGGGCGGCACCAGGGGGGCCGGGCTGAAATGTCCGTAAATACCGCAGGGAATGACGTTGACGGCGCGCTTGAAAAGGGCCTGGGAGGCTTCATAAGTATAGGTTTTCATGATATTCCTCTGGATGATAAGGTTGTTTAGGCTGTAGGCTGTAGGCTTTTAGGCTTTTTGCTTCGCATTGACCGCATTAAAGCGCCCAAAACCTTCTCAGCCTCCAACATTTTCAATTCACATTCAGTGGCGGCAAATTCGTCAGCATATCCCAAACGTTGTGCCAGACCAAACTGGTAATGCAACTCTCTTAACGAGCCAAACGCGATTTCAAGAAACCGCAGGTATTCCGTTTGACTCTCTCGGGCACATCCCTCTACGATATTTGATGAGACCGAAACCGCCGCTCTCCGCATCTGAGACGTCAATCCATAAATTTCGTCCTTGGGGAACATTCTCGTTATCCGATAAATCAAGACAGCAAGTTCATCAGCCAATTCAAACGCTCTGAGTTTTGTGTGGTCCCGCATGCGTTTCTCCTACAGCCTACAGTCTAAAAGCCTTCAGCCTAAGTATTTAGGTATCCGGTCCAAAATCAGGCTCAAAGCGTCCAGCATGGGAATCTGGCCCCGAATCTCCACCGCGCCGGTGGCAATGGCTGAAAACGTGTCCATCTTGTTGTTCATAAACGCGTTTGCGGTAGCCATGTCCTTCATCAGCATACAGGCCTGGGGATGATTCACCTCGCCTTTTCCGGGGACAATGTCATTGTTTTTAAACTCAATGTGAACCGCAGGCCCTTCCGGCAGAATTTTCATCACCACTGTCCCGTTCGGCACCCGGCCCGCCACCAGTTTTCCGACTTCATCATGCATGCCGATTTCCCGGATGGCGTATGCGGCGGTATTGAGGGACAGCCGGGTGTTCATGGCCAGATAATCCGAATCTGCCAGAAGCGCGTCCGTTGGTTTCAGAAAATATTCCAGCCGGTCCGTGACTTTGGCAAAATCCTTGGAGAGAAATCCAAGGTTTTTAAATCCTTTAAGCGGAATCGGAAATCCTTTGCCGTCCATCATCTTATTGAGGTGGGCGGAACTCACGAAAAACAGGCGCACCGTCGGATCGCTTTTCTCCCCTCGTTCCACCCGGCATTTCCCGTCCTTAAAGCTGACCCAGGCTTTGGGCCCTGCCAGCACGGAAAATTGAATGGAAATATCCCATTCTTTGACGGTTGCGGCCGCTTCCGGATCAAAGGCGATCAGATCCTCCAGATTTTTAAGGACCGCATACAGGTTCAGGCATGCCTTGACGTGATCGTGACTCATAGAAAAAGGCTCCTTTTATATTGATAAAACTTAAAGTATATGCCGCCCGGTTCTTTAAATTAAGGCATCAATAACCTTCCGGGGATTGAAATAATCTTAATAAATGGCGATTACCAGAATGAACTGCGTTCAGAAACCGATAAACAAAATGTTATAAACCGGACCAATAAAATATGAGTGATCACTCACTCATATTTTTTGTGTACTTCTTTTTTTTTTCTGAGTCAAGAAATTAGATGGGCTGTTTGGGCAAATCCTGAATGGTTTTAAGCGGAATAATGATTTTGTGTGGATATCTCTTTGCCGGATGAACAACTTTGACCGGCGGAGGGTTTTGCCCATTGCGATGCGGCCCTGCCCCTTCCGATTTCCGTGGATCACGGGGATCTGTAGGGGCGAAGCATTATCCATCTATTAGTTTTTATAACGATCATGCTTCGCCCCTACCCGCACATTCGCCGCATCCAGCGAGTTTTTGCCCACGCCACAGAAATCGGAAGGGGCAGGGAGTTTTCCGCATCGCGGGGCTGGGTTCTTTTGTTACTGTTAATCTTTACATTCTATGAACCAAAACAGGCGGTGGATTTTTAGAGTCCGTTGACAGATTAAAGCGATTACCAGAATAAATGAGCCTCTGAGAAAGAGGCTTTTTTCTTTTAAAAGGGCGGTGAAGTTTTGACGACCCTCCGCCCTTTTAAAATGAAGAGTCCTCTCATAACC
>JBAQUK010000256.1:0-28270 GCA_049297455.1 Desulfosalsimonadaceae bacterium
CAAGTTAAAGGACCGCAACGATTAAAATCCCTTATTCAGAAGGCTCTTAACGGCAGTAGTACCGTAGGATATCATGCAATATGCGGGTTTGCTGGGATTTAATTTTTTTTTATTTAACATTTAAGTAATTCCCAGTTGGTAATTTTTCAATTCACTACCCTACCCGCCCAAATATGCCGAAATAACGGCCTCATTTCTCTGGATTTCCGCAGGCGTTCCCTGGGCGATCAGACTGCCGAAATTAATGACCGCCACATGATCGGAAATATCCATCACCAGATCCATGTCATGCTCCACCAGCCAGACCGTGACGTTCATCTCCTTGATTTTTCCGATGAGGTCTCCCATGGCAATGGTTTCCCTCGCATTCAAGCCCGAAGCCGGTTCATCCAGCAACAGAAGTCCTGGTTCAAGGGCGAGGGCGCGGGCGATCTCAAGCATCCGCTGGTTGCCTAACGGCAGACTGCCTGCCGGCGCGTCAGCGTATTGTTCCAGACCCAGAAAATGAAGCTGTTTTTCAGCGTCCTGCCGGATCCGTTTTTCTTCGATCCTCAAAATCGGCGGGAAAATGCAGGAATAAAACATACCGGCACGGGATCTTAAATGCCGGCCCACCATAATATTTTCAAGCACGCTCATATTCGAAAAAATCTGGACATTCTGAAATGTGCGGCTGATGCCGATGCCGGCGATGGCATGGGGTTTCATGGCATTGATTCGCCGGCCCGAAAAAACCATCTGGCCTTTGGTAGGCTGGGCAAATCCCGTGACCAGGTTAAAAATCGTGGTCTTTCCGGCCCCATTGGGTCCGATAAGGGAAGAAATGGTGCCTCTTGCAATGGTCAGTGATAAATCGGAAACCGCGACCACGCCGCCGAAATTCTTTCGCAACCGGTCCAGCTCAAGGATACTATTCGTCATGGTCTGAAAGTCTCCCCGACGACTTCCCAACGGATGGCTGCGCAGGGTTCACAAAAACCGCGAAACCCCTCGTTAAAGCACTGCGCAGACCCGAGAATATCCCTTCCGGCAAAAACAGCATGATCAGGAGCAGAATCACGCCGTACACCAGGGTGTCGTAATCCTGCTGGTATTCAATCCCGAACAGCCGCAGATAATCGGATATAAAGGACAAAAACTCCGGCAAAAGCGACAGCACCACCGCACCGGTCAGCGCCCCCCAGATATTGTGCAGGCCGCCCACAGCCACCATGGTAACGAGCAAAACAGAATAGGAAATATCAAACGGACCGGGATCGATGTAATTGACATAACAGGCATACAAACTGCCGCTGATGGCGGCATACACGGCGCTTAGGATAAATACCTGGACCTTATACCAGGTGACGGGAATACCCAAAGAAGCGGCAGCGTCCTCGCTGCCGTGAAGCGCCCTGAGCCCCCTGCCCACCCGTGAATCGATGAGATTAAAGGCGCAATAAATCCCGATAATTACAACGCCCCAAACAAAATAAAAATACCGGATATCGGTTTGCAGAAGGCATCCAAACAGATCCGGCCGGGGGATGTTGACGATGCCCGACGGGCCGCCGGTCAAATCCACCGCCGCCACGGATACCACATGCACGATGGAAGCGAACCCAAGGGTTGCCATGGCCAGATAATGGCCTTTTAACCGGAGGGCGGGAATGCCTAAGATAACTGCGACAACCACCGCCATAAGCACGCTGCAACCCATGGCCAGCCAGGGAGACCATGCGAAATTGGCGGTCAGGATTCCGGCGCCGTATGCCCCAATGGCGACGAAAGCGCCATGCCCGATGGAGATTTGACCGGCATACCCCATGAGCAGACACAAGCCAATGCACGCCAAGCTGTTTAAGCCCGTAAAGATCAGGGCTCCCAGATAATAATCATTGGTGATGACATGCGGTAAAACGATCACCATGAATATCAGTGCAATCAATCCGGCGCTGTTTTTCCCTCTCATATTAAAACTCTTTTAACCTCATGGCCTCAGAACTGCCGAAAATACCACTGGGACGGATGAACAGCACAACCAGAAGAATCACCAGGGCAATGGCGTCCATATAATGAGAGGAGATATACCCAGCGCCAAGGGCCTCCAGAACGCCCAGCAGGATTCCGGCGGCAACCGCACCGGTGCTGTTGCCGAGTCCCCCGAGAACCGCTGCCCCGAACCCTTTTAAACCGAGCATCGCCCCCCGGGCATAGTCCATGTGAATAACCGGCGTGATGATGATGCCGGCTATCGCGCCGATACCCGCAGATAAGGCAAAGGACAGCATGACCATTTTCCGGTCATCGATGCCTGCCAGCCGGGCCGCATCCCGGTTGATGGCGCAGGCGCGCATGCATTTCCCGGTCATGGTGAAATTAAAAAAGAAGACATAGGCCACCACCACCAACAGCAGAATGCCCATGATCCAGAGGGTCTGGGGCAATATGGTGGCGCCATTAAAATCAAGGGGTTCGGCGCTTGAAAAATGGTGCATGTAATGAGATCCCTTGCCCCAGAATATCATTGCCGCACCTTTTGTGATGATGGAAACCGCGATGGTGATGATGATGAGCTGCAGCACCGTGGGTTGTTTCACCGGGTTGATGGTCAGTCTCTCCATCAGTATCCCGGCCCCCAACACAAAAAAAACAGTGAGGATAAACGCCAGTACAATGGGCAGGTGCAGCGCCATTGTCAGGGTCACCATCATCAGACCGCCGAGGACCACAAACTCGCCCTGAGCGAAATTGATGATCCCGGTGGCGTTGTAGATCATGTTGAACCCCATGGCGACCATGGCGTAAATACAGCCCCGCTGGATTCCCATAAACAGGAACTGAATCACATCCATCAGGTTGGCATCTCCAGGGTTCATTTTTCCGGCCTATTGTAATATCTGCGCAGGATATAAAAATTGGAAGACATTTGTAAAAAAACCTTGTCCGCTGCCGCCGATAACTTTATCGGCGGCAGCGGACAAGTGATTGTATGTTTAACTAATATGAATTACTCTTTTAAGACGACGAATTTCCCGCCCTTAACCGTCATCATGGAAAAATCATCTTTATCCAGCCCGCAATGATCGGCGACCGAATATTCAAAAACCCCGCCGATACCGACAAATTTCGTTTTTTCAAATTCATCCCGGATTTTTATGGGGTCATCGCCCACTTTTTTCAAAGCATCGGCAACGATCCACAGTGAATCATAAGCGTGTCCGCCAAAGGTACTGACATGATCCTGGTAGGCAGTTTCATAGGCTTTTTTATAGGCTTCCAGAACCTTCTTCTGGGGCTGGTCATCGGAAAGCGTATCCACAGCCATGATTCTGCCGGCCGGGAAAATACATCCTTCCGCCGCATCTCCGGCAGCTTCGGCATACTTGATATTTGCAAAGCCGTGGCTCTGGTACAGGGGAATGGTCATTTTCAGGTCTTTCATATTTTTGGGCACAATCGACTGGGCCGGAACGATGGACCAGTTAATGATTGCCTGGGCTCCGGAATTCCGGATATTGATCAGCGGTGCGGTCATGTCCGTATCCGTGGGATTGTAGGTTTCATCGGCCACAATCGCAATCTTGTATTCACCGGCGATGGCTTTCAGCTGTTCCCGGCCGGCTGCACCGAATCCGGTGGAATCGGTCATGATCCCGACCTTCTCAATTTTTTGGGTATTCATGTGGGCAAAAATATTGCGCGCCGCATCACTGTCGTTCGGTGCGGTTTTAAATACCCATTTCCGTTCCTGCACCGGGGTGGTGATTTTTGCCGCAGATGCGCAGGAAAGCATGGGAATCTGTTCCTGGGTGACGACCGGAACGCCCGCCAGCGATGTGCCGCTAAGGGAAGGCCCGATAATGGCGCACACTTTGTCTTTTTTAATGAGCTTTTTAATGGCATTTACCGCCCGGGTATTGTCGCCCTGATCGTCTTCAATATGGAGAACCAGTTGACGGCCATTGATGCCGCCGGCGTCATTAATCTGTTTGACGATCATCTGCACCGTATTCCGCTCGGGTTCACCCAGCCAGGAAGCTTTTCCGGTGATGGAAAACACGCACCCCACATGATACGCATCCGTTCCCGCAAAAATTGTTGATGCGCCAAGGCACATCGCCACACACACACACACCGCCAGGATCATTCGTTTCACAGGCCCATCCTCCATTGTTAAATATTCATTCATCCAATGCGCATTACAAATTCATCAATGCGCCTTCATCAAGCACGGCAATATCGTTCTCCATCAGTGTTTCGACGGCCTTGTCAATATCGTCAAACCGTAAAATAATCACCGCCCGGTCCTGGTTTTTGGTGACAAACGCATACATGTATTCCACGTTCAGTCCGGCATGTTCCATGAGCGACAGAAGGTTGCCCAAAGCGCCGGGGGTGTCCGGCACCGCCACCGCGATGACGGATGAAACCATGACGGTAAACCCCTGATCCTTCAGGGTATTGATCGCTTTCTCCGTGTGGTTGACAATCAGGCGCAAAATGCCGAAATCCGAGGTATCGGCCAGGGACAACGCCCGGATATTAACCCCGGCGGCCCCCAGCGCGGTGGTGATTTTCGCCAGCCGGCCCGATCTGTTTTCAATAAAAATGGAAATCTGGGAAGTTTTCATCATGTTATCCGGAAAATGGATGATTGTTTTTTCGCATCATTGATTATATCGGAAATGGGACGGCGTTCAGACCGGCGGTTTCGGGAAGCCCCGTCATCAGGTTCATGTTCTGGACTGCCTGACCGGCCGCGCCTTTTACCAGGTTATCGATGACGGACATCAGAATAATCCGGTTTTTTCCTTTTTCCAGAACAAATCCGATATCGCAGAAATTGGTTCCCCGCACATGGGCCGTGTCCGGCGGACGGCCGTTGTCAGTGATCCGGATAAAGGGGCAATTCGAATAAAAAACCGACAGACACTCATGAATTTCCTGATGGGTGACGTGTTTCTTTAAATTTGCGTATATCGTTGATTCCATGCCCCTGGACATGGGCAGCAGATGGGGGACAAAGGTGATGTTCACCGGTGCCTCTGCCGCCAGACTTAAGATCTCATTCATCTCCGGCTGATGCCGGTGGCCGTCGACTTTATACGCTTTAAAAGATTCCGCGAGTTCGCAATAATGCGCCGTCAGGGACAGAGACCGCCCTGCCCCGCTGACACCGGATTTGCTGTCGGCGATAATGGAGGTGGTATCCAGAAGCCCGCTTTTGATCAGGGGATACAAAGGCAAAATCACGCTGGTGGGATAACAGCCGGGATTGCCGATTAAATCTGCCTTGGAAATCCGGTCTTTATAGACTTCACAGAGACCGTAAACCGATTGTTTCAGCAGATCCTTGGCGGTGTGGGCCTGGTAAACCGCTTCATAGGCCGCCGGATCAGCGAACCTGAAATCCGCCGACAGATCCACGACCTTTTTGCCCTGTTCTATCAGGTCCGGCACAAAGGCCATGGGCAGTTTATGGGGAAGGGCCAAGAAGACGATATCAGTCCTTTCGCACACGAGGTCATTGTCGAATGCTTCGCAAATAAGATCCACCAGACCCGTCATGGACGGAAAAACACTGGTAAACGGCTTTCCGGCATACTGCCGGGAGGTCACCACCGTCAGATTCACCCCCGGATGGCCCGTAAGTATGCGCACCAGCTCCGCTCCTGCATATCCCGTCGCACCCACAACACCTGCTCTGATCATCATTTCCCCTGATCGTAAAATTGTAATGTATCTTTTGCGAGATATCAGACGTTGGAGGGATTTTCAAGCAGATTCATCGGCTTTTTTAAAGAAACGCCCCTGCCCCAGGCAATTGCAGGAGACAGCGGAAGCGAAAATGTTCTTGACGAAATAGTTGATTTACTTCATGTTATTTTTAAATAACCATTATCCATCTTCTATCCGACCGAAAGTGCCGCGCCCCTTTCCGGTCAGGTGGGATAGCGGCAACCCCCTCTACTCTTTTACCATATTATTATATATGATAAAAAATGTGCTGCTCTTGATTGCCATGTCCGCCCTACTGACCTGCCCCGGTCTTTGCGAATCCCTAAATCCAGCCGGCAAGTCACCCAATTCGGACGGCATCTGCACATATCGCATCACCAACCTGAAAACCAGCCGGTTTCAGGCGACCGAGGTATTTCAAATAAAAGAAGAAATGGCCATCATCGTGAAAGGCTATGGCGGCAACCAAGTCACCATCAACATCATGGACCTGCCCAAAAACATAGTGGTATTTGAACTAGTCGATTTTATCCCCGAAAATAAACATAAACTCTGGATATGGAAAAGTACGCAGACCGGTATTTTTCAAGCCGGTTTGTTTGTCGGCGGCATCAAAAAAGATGAAGTGAATTTCAAAGTGGTACCGTAGCCTGTCAAAAAACGGGTTATGGCGTCTGTTATCAAAATCAGCACTCAAAGCAAAGTCTGGGTTTGACATTGGCATTAATATGATGCTAAAAATTTTGCCTAAATTTTCAGATTATACCCGTTAATTGCTGCATGTTGTTTTTCACCATAACCTTAGTGTGTTATTAACCCAAAACAGGAGGAAAAAGATGAAAAAACCGGTCATTTTGTTTTTAGTGCTGTTTTTATCCGCACCCGCGTTTGGCGCCGCCGACTGGGCGGACAAGTTAGAATTGGGCGGAAGTACCCAACTTCGGTGGTATAAGCTCAACAACATGTGGGATTGCAATGACGATACAGATAATGACAACTGGGAGACATTCCGCCTCCACACCAAGCTCAATGCCAAGGCAACGATCAGCGATGATATCTCAGGATTTATCCAGATAAGCAACCAGACCTATGGAAACGGGGTTGGAGAAACCGACAACCTCGGCAACAAAGTTTTTGTGGAAAACTCCTATCTCACCGTCAAAGATTTTTTCGGCTCTAATTTCATATTCCAGGCCGGACGCATGGACCTGATGTATGGTTCCGGATTTGTCCTGTTTGACGGCAATTCCCAGTATGCTTCCACCTCCCTGTATTTTGACGGTGTGAAACTTACCATGCCCCTGGGTGAAAAATCCACCCTGGACGCCCTGTATTTTATGGATGAGGAAAACAATCGATCCAATGAACCCGGAGCAACGGGCACAGGGGGGGATGATATCACACTGGGCGGACTTTATCTGACCGCGCATTGCCCGGTCATGGGCAGCGAAAAAGGCCAGCAGGAGGTTTATACCCTCAACCGCAGGGATGAACTCTTAAACAAAGACATCTGGATGGTGGGTCTCCGGTTGTCCGACAAATTCGCAATGGGTTTTGATTATTCTGCGGAAGCCGCCTACCAGATGGGTGATTTCAATGAGGATGCAAATATTGATCAGGAAGCCATGGGTTGCAAATTGGACGCTGGCTATACGTTCACCGAGGTCATGATGACTCCCCGCCTGTTCTGCGGTTATATGTTTATGGAAGGCGATGACCCGGATACGGATGAGATGGAACGATGGGACGTATTCTATGGCGGCTGGCCCCAGTTCGGCGACTTGCTGGCCTGGAAATACCTCAATGTGCCCGGAAACAACATCTCCAATTATGACCCGAACTGGAATCAAGGCAGCACAACACCTGGCGAAGCCGTATATTCAAACATTTCCATGCCCAGCATCGGTGTCGGCGCCAACCTGACGCCTCAGTTGTCCGCAAAACTCACCTATGGAATGCTCACCGTTGATGAGACGGTCGCCGGCGCAGACGATGATTTCGGCGATTATTACCAACTGCAGGCTTCATATGGGTATTCCAAGAACCTGTCTTTCTCGGTGTACACCGCTATGATCGATCCGGGCGATGCCTTTAAAACCGATGACAAACCCTACGAAGTATTGCTTGAAACAAAATTAAAATTCTAAGTTACAGCCATCACTCGTAAACAATAAAACAGGCATGGTTCCAGTGGAATCATGCCTGTTTTATCTGAATATATGAATGGTTGTAAAAAAACGCCCTTGATTCAATACAAAAATCGCTTATACTGGCAATAACTATTGAACCGAATCAGTAAAGGGGAAACTATATGAGCGAAAATGAATTTGCAGAAGATAACGTCACCACCATCCAGCATTTAAAAACAATACCGGCCCTGGAAGGTTTCAGCGAGCAGGATCTTCAAACCTTCCTGCGCTTCAGTGAGATCAAATCATACAGGGAAAACGAGATCATCATCGAAGAAAACAGCCTGGATGACAGGGTTTTTTATCTGATTTCCGGGAAAGCCAAGGTGGTGAAAAACGGCAGAGAATTAATCATTCTTCGCCGCACCGGTGACGTATTCGGTGAGATCGGCGTGGTCACGGGCATCGCACGCTCCGCCTCCGTTTTCGCCATGGGCCCCACCATGTGCCTGATTATCCGGACCGCTCAAATCGAAAACCTGGATGAAAAGAACCGGCTTTCTTTTAAATACATCCTCTATCGGGGATTTGCCGAAATTTTAGCCAACCGTTTAAAGAGAACCACGGAGGAGCTGATTCAGGCAAGAACTGAGCTTTCCTTGAACAAGAAATAAAAAAAGTTGGATTTCCCCCAAACGACGTTGAAAACCATCACCTATTGGATGCCGGCTTTTTTGCCGCAACCAACTATTGCAATGCTTTCAACAACTTGTCATGAATTCCGTCAAACCCGCCGTTGGACATGACCAGAATGACGTCGCCGGCTTTGGCGGTATTAGAAAGAAATGCGATAATCGCATCCGTATCCGGGAAGTAATATGCATCCCGATTTTTCTTTTTAAGGTCCGCCACCAGTTGTTCCGAAGAAAATCGATGTCCTTCCGGAATTTTCGAGAGCATGGGCGGCTGACGGATGCAGATGATATCCGCCAGATCAAAAGCCCCCGGATATGCGTTCTGGAAAACGTCCCGCATGCTGGTATTGGTACGGGGCTCAAACACGGCGATCATCCGGCCATCCGGATAGAACGGACGCACCGCGCGGATGGTTTCACGAACCGCCGTGGGATGATGAGCGAAATCATCCATCACGGTCACCCCATTTTTCACTCCCCGGACTTCCTGACGCCGTTTCACCCCCGCAAAAGTTTCAAACGCCGCTCCGATGGCCTCTGACGAAATCCCCAGTCTGCTGGCCGCTGCAATGGCCGCAAGGGCGTTCAGCCGGTTATGTTCTCCGGGAGCCCTGGTTTTAAAATCACCGAATTTTTGGCCGTTTTGAGACACTTCAAAACAATTCCAGGGCGGCTCAATGGACGCCCGTTCAATGCGCCAGCAGGAATCCGCTCCCAGCCCATACCTCTGAAGACGCATCCCTTTGCCTGCCGTCAGTTCGTCAATATTTTGATCATCATCCCAGGCCACCAGGAGTTGATCCGGTGACATCTTGTCGATAAACTGATCAAATGCCCGTTTCACATGGGCCAGATCGTCAAAAATATCCGCATGATCAAATTCCACACTGGTTAAAATCGCCACAAACGGATCAAAGTGGAGAAACTTGGATCCCTTGTCGAAAAAAGCGGTGTCATACTCATCTCCTTCGATCACCACATACCGGCCCTTGCCCAGCCGGTAATTGCCGTCAAAATTCGGGAGAATTCCGCCGATCATAAATGACGGGTCCAGCCCGGCCACCTGCAATATCCACGCAAGCATGGCGGATGTGGTGGTCTTACCGTGCGTACCAGCCACCACCAACGCTTTTTTGTCCCCCACCACGAAATGGTTCAGGGCCTGGGGCATGGAACAATAGGGCAGACCCATATTCATGGTGTGAACCGCCTCATGATTGTCTTTTCGAACCGCATTGCCCACCACCACCAGGTCCGGGCCATAATCCAGATGGGCTTGATCAAAACCTTCAAAAATGGAAACTCCTTTGCTGATCAGAAAGGTACTCATGGGCGGATACACATTGGCGTCTGACCCGGTGACCGCATATCCCAGATCCTTCAGCATGCAGGCCAGCGCACCCATTCCCGTTCCGCAGATGGCAATCAGGTGGATTTTTCGAACATTCGCCGGGATGGCATTGGCACTTATCATTTAATCAATTCCCTCTCGTTGACAAGAGACGTAAATACTTCCTCAGCAGCAACGACCGTATCATCAATATCCTGGTCGGAATGGGCGGCGGACACAAACAGGGCCTCAAACTGGGACGGCGCCAGATAAATCCCCCGTTCCAGCATCTTCCGGTAATATCCGGCGAACTTTACCAGATCAGCGGTTTTGGCGTCATCAAAACTGGCCACCGGTCGGTCGGTTAAAAACATCCCGAGCATGGACCCCACCCGGTTAATCACGGCCCTGGTGCCGGTTTTTGCGGCAGCTTGGGCCAATCCTCCGGCAAGGCGCGCAGAAGACGCTTCAAGGGCTTCATAAAATCCCGGTTGTTTGAGGACTTTCAGGGTCGCGATACCGGCAGCCATGGCCAGCGGATTGCCGGAAAGTGTTCCGGCCTGATACACCGGCCCTTCGGGCGCGACCTGGGACATGATATCGTTTCTTCCGCCATAAGCCCCCACCGGAAGACCGCCCCCCACGATTTTGCCGAAACAGGACAAGTCAGGCCGAATGTTATACAAGGATTGTGCGCCGCCATAGGCCACCCGGAACCCGGTCATGACCTCATCAAAAATCAGCAGAGCCCCGTGTTTTTCCGTCTCGGACCGCAACATTTCCAGAAATCCCGCTTTGGGCGGCACCAGCCCCATGTTGCCCGCCACCGGTTCAACGATCACCGCAGCAATCCCATCCCCGGATTTTTTCATGAGCGATGCAAACGCATCCAGATCATTGTATGGCAAGGAAAAGGTATGCCGGATCACCGCATCCGGAACGCCGGGACTGCCGGCAATCCCGAGGGTGGCGACCCCTGATCCGGCGGCCACCAGAAATGAATCCGCATGCCCGTGATAACATCCGTCAAATTTGATGATGGTGTCGCGGCCGGTAACGCCCCGGGCCACCCGAATCGCGCTCATGGTCGCTTCCGTGCCGGAATTGACCATGCGGACTTTTTCGATGGAAGGAATCGCGTCGATCATCATTTCAGCGAGCTCCACCTCAAGGTCCACCGGTGCCCCGAAACTGGTTCCCCGCGTTAATACCCGTTGGATGGCGGCCATCACATCCGGATGGGAATGCCCCAAAATCATGGGGCCCCATGACCCGACATAATCAATATACTGGTTGCCGTCGGCATCAATTAATCTGGAACCCATTGCGCTTTCTATAAATACCGGGTCCGTACCCACCGACCGGCAGGCCCGGACCGGGCTGTTGACCCCGCCGGGGATGATTCTCTTGGCCTGTTCAAACAGTTTCCGGGATTTTTCATAGGATTTCATGAAGGTGCTTCTCCTTGATGTTTCAATAAACCGGTTGACATATCTGCGAATAAAACGGTAGTCACGTTATCAGAGGACGCCATGACGGTCAAGGGAACGTTTCTTGACATCCTTAACTTATCTTACAAATGAATGTTCATCCTGTTCACCAATGGTCATGAATCGCCAAAAACAAATCGAACAGTTTGCAAAACTGTCTGCAACCATTCTCGGCCGCTGCCCCCATGAATTCGGCCTTGTGCCGGATCCTGACGGTTTCATAAAAATAAAGGAATTCATTCAGGCGGTTACTGAAACCGACGGCTGGCGGCATGTCCGCATAAGCCATGTCAACGACATGATGCTGATGCTCTCCGACCCGCCAATAGAAGTGGACCAAACACTTATCCGGGCAAAAGATCGCAGCCATCTTCCTGCCTGCGACCTTTGCGAAAACCCGCCCAAACTTCTTTATGTCAGCATCAAACAAAAATCATACCCGGCAGTCATGACGGACGGCATCCACCCCACATTTCACACCCGCATCGTTTGCTGCAGCGATTCGTCAATGGCTGAGCGGATCGGCAAACGACGAGACCCCCATCCGGTAATTCTCACCGTGCATGTCGGCATCATGAAAAGTCAGGGGCTAACAATACATCAGGCCGGAGAAGGCATATACCTGGCCGATGTTATCCCGGCCGATTGCTTCACCGGCCCTCCCCTGCCAAAGGAAATGCCTGGGGGTAAACGCACAGAAAAAAAACCGGATCCTGCTGATCTCTATATGCGCCAGGCCCAGGCCGGAACGTTCCTCATTGATCCTTTTTCGAGAAATACACCGGCTGGAAAAACGCAAAAAGGCAAACATGGGGAAAAAGATACAAGCTGGAAGCGCAATAAAAAACGTTTGAGAAAAGAAAAAAATCAATATTTGCCGGATATCTGATCCATCGGCATCTCAAAAAAACAATTTGACAAGCAAACCTCAACTTGCTATTTGAAACTTCTCCGTAAATAAGCATAAATAAGCACCGGGGCCGTTAGCTCAATCAGGCAGAGCACCTGACTCTTAATCAGTAGGTTGTTGGTTCGATTCCAACACGGCCCACCAATAAAATCAAGGGTTTACACCAAAAGGTGATAAACCTTTTTTTATTGCGTGCGAGATTTTGTGTAATTTCAGTCTGCTGAATAACCCCCAGCATAATTTGAGGCGGACCCATCAAGAAAGAACCATTGCAATGATCGGGTATATTGAAATCAAATTTTTTGGGGGTTGATTATTATTGTGAAACGCTAAACCATCACTTCCACCGAATGTTCCTGGCCATCATCCACAAGCACGATTGCCTTCCCCTGCTGCGCCGCACCATCCACCGTAACCGTCATTGCTTCTTTTCCACCCGATTGTCTTTGCTTAACCCTTATGTGATAGGTGGTCGCACGAAAGCGGTAGTGTAAGGTGAAACCATCCCAATGGGCGGGGAGGCAGGGTGTAAAAGACAACTTGTCCGTTTCCACCTTAAGGCCCAGGAGCGATTCCACGATCAGACGATACATCCAGGCAGCCGATCCCGTATACCATGTCCATCCTCCCCGGCCCGTATGCGGAGGAACTGCATAGACGTCAGCCGCCATGACGTAAGGTTCGACTTTATACTTTTGGATTCCCTCGGGCGATTTCCCGTGATTTACGGGGTTGATCATCGCGAGAAGCTCCCATGCACGGCGGCTGTCACCCAACGCGGCAAATGCCATGGCCGCCCATATGGCACTGTGGGTGTACTGTCCGCCGTTTTCTCTTACACCGGGAACGTATCCCTTTATATACCCCGGATTCAAGTCGGATTTATCAAAGGGCGGGTCCAAAAGCTGGATCAGGGCATCTTCCCTGCGAACCAGATATTTGTCCACCGCTTCCATTGCCATCCGGGAATGTTCATCATCACCCGCGCCCGATAGAACGGACCAGCTTTGTGCGATGGCGTCAATCCGGCATTCCGGGCTCAGTGACGAACCTATTGGGGTACCATCATCAAAAAAAGCACGCAGGTACCAGTGGCCATCCCAGCCATGTTGTTCGATATTCCGGCGCAACCGGTCCACCTCGCTCTCGCATTGTCTGTTGAAGTTAAAATCATTACGGAGCCGGGCGATCCCCGAGAACCGGTTGAGCACGTCACACATGAAGAACGCCAACCAAACGCTTTCCCCTCTACCCTCTTGTCCCACCAGGTTCATTCCATCGTTCCAGTCCCCGGAGCCGATGAGGGGCAGGCCGTGTTCCCCGAACCGGAGACCTGTCAGGATAGCCCGCACGCAATGGTCATAAAGGCTGGCTGCTTCCCCGGACCGAACGGGCAGATCATAGTAGGAGTCCTCCTCGGGATTGACCGGGCGACCCTTAATAAAATGAATCGGTTCGTCCAGCACCCCCGTATCGCCGGTGCTCATGACGTAGCGGCAGGTTGCCAGCGGGAGCCAGAGGAAGTCATCGGAACAGTGGGTTCGCACCCCCCTGCCCGTCGGCGGGTGCCACCAGTGCTGGACATCTCCTTCAGTAAACTGGCGACCCGCGCAGAGGAGCAGGTGCTCCCGCATGAGGCGCGGCTCGGCATGGATGAGGCTCATCGTATCCTGCAACTGGTCGCGGAATCCGAAGGCTCCCCCTGACTGGTAATAACCGCTCCGTCCCCATAGCCGGCAGGCGAGGGTCTGATACAGGAGCCACCCATTTGCAAGGAAATTGACGGATGGGTCGGGTGTTTCCACCTGGACGGCGCCGAGGGTTTGACCCCAGTAATGCCATACCGCTTCAAGCGCCTTTCGTGCCGCGCCGGAGTCGCGGAAGCGACGCGCGATACTTGCGGCGTCATCGGCATCTTGCCCGGCGCCGAGGGTGAAAACAATCTCCCGTGATTCCCCGTCATCGAGATTAAAAGCCACATGAATCGCAGCGCAGGAATCGAGCGCAGCCCCTACCCTTCCGGAAAGGCGCGACCGGGTCATGGCGGCGGGGTGGGCGAGCGTGCCATTGCGGCCAAGGAATTCAGTCCGGTCGGCGCTTACCGTCCGGGTGGCATGATCCACGTTAAAAAATGCGACCCGGTTGCCGAATTCGGCGTTATAGGGGTTATGCGCAAAGAGCGCGCCGCTTTGGGGGTCCACCTCTGTGATGAGGTGCATCACTGTCTTGGGCCGCACATCTCCCAGCACCCACTCGGCAAATCCGTTCACGGAAAGCCGGCGCGAACGGCCGGAAAGGTTGCGCACTTTAAGCACCGTGAACTTGACAGGGGCGTCCACGGCGACGTACACCCATACCTCCGAGCTGATGCCGCGTTCCGTGTGCTCGAACACACTGTAGCCGAATCCGTGCCGCGTAACATAAGGGGTAGCGCCTTTGGCGGGATACGGCATGGGGGACCAGAAATGGCCGCGCTCCTCATCGCGAAGGTAAAAGGCCTCTCCCCCGGAATCGATTACGGGATCATTGTGCCAGGGGGTGAGGCGGAATTCATGGGCGTTCTCACTCCACGTATAGGCAGATCCGCCTTCCGAGACCACGGTGCCGAAGTGGGGGTTGGCCAGTACATTGGCCCACGGCGCCGGCGTCACCTGCCTGCTGCCGGTTGTAATGACGTACTCACGACCGTCAGGGGTAAAGCCACCGGTTCCGTTAAAAAACATGAGATCATCACGGGGCATTGCCGCAACCGCAGGCGGAATGGGACGATGGCTGCGGGTCGTGGTCAGGGCCGGGATGATTGGCTCCATTGGGCCGAGACGGTTCATTTGTTCCGCAAGTGTTCCCCGGCTGTCGCTGATGATGGCGCGAGCCACCGCCTGGAAGAGGATTCGGTCTTCCTCCGATATCTGCTCCAAGTGCCTCACGAAAATACCGCCGGGACGATCCATCAGGTTTGCCTCAATGCCGGAAGCAATGAGTCCCATGATCTGGTCGTGCAGAACCTGCCGGTAGCCGGCGTGATCTTCGTTCCAGATCACCAGGTCAACCGGCACTCCCTTGAGACGCCAGTATGCATGGGCCTGGATAAGCTGGCGCACCAGCGGGAGATTCGCCTGATCTTCAATCCGAAGCAGCACGATGGGGAGATCGCCGGAGATGGAGTAGCCCCAAAGACCGGATTGACCCCGGAGGTTCTTTAAAAGAAGGCTGGACCCGGCGCGAAGGGAAGAATTGGCGTAAAGAACGGAGGCTGCCAGCCGCCCGTAAATTTGAACGTCTGCTTCCGTCGCGTTAAGCTGTTGCAGGAGTACATGGCTATGGGTCCATGCCAGCTCAAAAACGCGGTCGGCGAGATGCCTGTCCCGATATTTCCCCACAAGCCCCACACAAACATCGCGGGAGTCTGCCGCACCCGTGACGATATTGACGGTTGCCGATGTTTCCGCATCGAGGGTTATTTGACAGCGGATAGCCACGATAGGGTCGAGGACGGGTCCTTCACTCCCGGAAAGGGGGGACGGCACGGTCATTGCTTCGGGACCCGTTAGGGTATTCCCTCGGCCGATAAACCGCAACCGGTCGGTCTCATAGGACATTTCTCCCTGTTTGCCACCGTGCACCGCCATCGCGTGAAACATCCACGGCGGCTGCTCGTCACCGGAACGAGGCCTGCGGGTTGCGATTATCGCACCCTGGCGCCGGATGATCTCGGTTTGAACAAATAGGTTGCTGAACGCCGGATGAAGCGAGTCGGCGGCCGGCGATGCAATCACCACTTCCGCGTAAGTGGTGATGTCGATCATTTTACGCGTCTTTGATCGGTTGGTAATGGTGATCCGGCGCAGTTCAATATCATCCTCGGGTGAAACGGCGATCTCCGTATGGGTGTCGAAGTCTTCGTCCCGGCGCCGAAACTCGGCCCGGCCTTCTGAGAATATGGCCTCATACTGTTTGGATGCCTTCAGCGCCGGCTGATACGCTGTCGACCAGAAGACGCCGCTCGATATATCCCGGATATAGCAGAAGGTTCCCCAATTATCACAGGTGGTGTCTTCGCGCCAGCGGGTCACCGCCATGTCTTTCCAGCGACTGTAACCGCCGCCTGCGTTCGTAACCATAACATGATATCTTCCGTTGGACAGGAGCTGCACCTCGGGCACGGGGGTATCGGGGGTCGTGTATACGCGTATCGGTTTTTCCTCCAGGGTATTGGAACCCGTATCTATCTCGGAGAGTCCCGCCGTTTGGGAGTAAAAGGCCGTGGCCTTCGGCAACCGCTCCTGAAGCAGCAGCACGGTCGACTGAAACATGGGATCCGACTCAAACCGTTTCTGCATAGGGCGGTCGAGCAGCAGATGGGCGAGGGAGAGAAAGCTCATTCCCTGGTGATGCGCCATAAAGGACCGGATCACCGCTTTCGTCTGGCCGCGGGGCAGATGGGTTGGGGTATAATCAATGGCTTCATAAAAACCGAACTTGCCCTGAAAACCATGAGCAGCCATTTCTTCAAGATTACGGCAGGCTTCCTCCGGCGCCACCATGAGCGCCAGGGCCGAGGCATAAGGCGCAACCACCAGATCCCCGGCGAGCCCTCGTTTGAGACCCAGGCCCGGCACGCCGAATGCCTTATACTGGTAGTTGAGACGGCTGTCGGTGATATTGTAGCTTGATTCCGAAATCCCCCACGGCACGCCGCGTTTCTTTCCATAGTCAATCTGCCTTGCCACGGCGGCCTTGCAGGTCTGCTCAAGAAGCGTTTGTTCGTAGGTCGGCATCACCAGAAGAGGCATCAGGTATTCAAACATGGAGCCGCTCCAGGAAAGAAGAATGGGTTCTCCGCCGGAAATGGTGAGGAGACGCCCCAGGGCAAACCAGCTTTCCTGGGGGAGTTGTCCCTGCGCAATGCCGACGAAACACGCAAGCCGGGCTTCCGAAGCCAGCAAATCATAAAAACTTTCATCCAGCCGGCCTTCACTGACGCTGTAGCCGATAGACAGGAGATGGCGGGTGCTGTCGTAAAGGAAAGCATATTCCATGTTGAAAGCAAGTTCTCCGCATTGACGCGCAAGGTCTTCAAGAAGGGCCATTCTTTCCCTCGCCCGAAGGCTTGAATCAACGATGAGCCCTCTGAGTTTATCAAGCTGTTGTTTCTCATTGGGAGTCATGTCCAGCTTTCGCCTTTCCTCGATGAGGGGCAGCACCTCATCATCGAGACAGGCTAACTGGCGCAGTGTCGGGATCTCCTTTAGATAGGGGAACGCATCAAGGATACCTTCTAAAGACACCGCCCCTGCCCATGGCGCAAGCATGGTCAGCTCATCAAAGGCAGCTCGGCATTGGTCTAAAATGGATCTTGACCACCGGGCTGCCTCTCCCTTATAAGCAGCGTCGCCATTGTGGCAAGCCTCAAATCTTCGG
Organism: Desulfosalsimonadaceae bacterium; assembly: GCA_049297455.1. Taxonomy (GTDB): domain Bacteria; phylum Desulfobacterota; class Desulfobacteria; order Desulfobacterales; family Desulfosalsimonadaceae; genus SURF-3. The sequence continues at coordinate 17,697 of JBAQUK010000256.1, forward strand.
ACCATCTCCCTGGCGGAACTTGCCAACAGCTCAAGACTCCGGTTTAAACCCCACAAGGTCCCGTCCGAAGGTGAAGGTCCGAGTGACTCCATGTCCACAGTAAATTGCAAAAGCTCCACAGGTAAAGGTTCTCGTACAACATCCGTGAGAACCATCGTTGTATCGGCAAGGCCGTCAAATAATCGTCTCCCCAGCAGTTTCTCGTCAGGAAACGCGAGCAATCCAGCCCGCAAGGTCAGAAGGCTTGCGGCAAGGTTCCCGCTGTCTACCGACGAAACATATTTGGGCAGCAGCGGCTGGAGGGACTGGGTATCGTACCAGTTATAGAAGTGGCCATGGTGTTTTTCGAGTTCACCCATTGTCCGGAGCGCCTTTGCGGTGCGGTCCATGAATTGCTGAGCGGAAATATAGCCAAAATCACAGGCCGACAAATTCGAGAGAAGCGCAAACCCCATGTTGGTGGGTGACGTGCGGTGAGCCACCCCAGTAAGCGGGTCTTCCTGATAATTATCCGGGGGCAGAAAATGATCCTCGGGGCCGACGAAAGTCTCAAAAAAGGCCCAGGTTTTTCGGGAAAGCTTTCTTAAAAAAACGAGCTGAGCCTCAGCCAATCTTGCCTTCCGGGGGCTGAGTGGCTTACTGATCCACCAGACAATCAGGGGAGAGATAAACCAGAGGCTCAGGACCGGCAAGGCTAAAACCAAGGCTATCGGCCGCGCATAAGCAAGATAGCCTGCTGCGGCAATGGAAACCAGCGGTGCAATGAACATGCTCCGGCAGGATTCAACAAGTTCCGACCGGATCATAAGGCCTGGGTCACCCGGCAGGTTCCATTCGAGAAGCCCCTTGCCCGAAACCGACATTCGCCACACGGTGCGGGCAATGGCTGCGGTACTGTAATATGCCTCATGAGGCAGGCAGATGAGAGCAAATATTGACTGAATAAGACATCTGCCGGTGGAACTGGCTACAATGGTGAGGTGCTGGCTCATCAAAGCATCGCCCGACTTATTCAAGAGACTCATAAGGGAAGTAATCAAGGATGGAAGCAGAACAATACCGATGACCGACACGGTAAAGAACCATGGAGACGAAAGAACGGTCCAGCCGAGTAGCAAAAGGAGGCATAATGCCAGAGGCGTAAGGCTGCGCCGAAGGTTATCAAAGATCTTCCAGCGAGATAAGGCAGAAAGCGGATTTTTACGGAAAATCGCATTTGGCGCGGGCACCCTCGGCAGGAGCCACTGCAGGATCTGCCAATCTCCGCGAATCCAACGGCGCTGGCGGCTCACGTCAGCAGCATAGCGCGAAGGATATTCTTCGTATAACTGCACATCGCTGATGAGCCCGGAACGTGCAAAACAGCCTTCAATCAAATCGTGGCTAAGTATCAGGTTCTCGGGGAAACGCTCTTTAAGCGCTTGCTCAAAAGCGTCAACGTCATAAATACCTTTTCCGATGAAAGAGCCTTCACCGAAGATGTCCTGATATACATCGGAGACAACCCGGGTGTAGGGATCAATACCGGCATCAGTCCCAAACATTCGGGCATAGCGGGACCGGTTCGCACCGGGCAGACTCACGGCCACGCGGGGTTGCAGGATGCCATACCCGGCCACGATGCATCCCCTTTCCGCGTCGTAGAGGGGACGATTAAGGGGGTGTGCCATGGCACCTGAGAGCTGCCATGCCGAATCACGCGGCAGCTCTGTGTCCGTGTCCAGGGTGATGACATACTTCACCTTCGACAAAGCGCCGGTATCCCCTATAATGAGAGAAAACCCTTTCCCCGAACCGCCGCGGAGAAGCAAATTCAGTTCCGCAAGCTTTCCGCGCTTCCTCTCATAGCCCATCCAGATCCGTTCCTGCGGATTCCATTGACGGGGGCGATGGAAAAGAAAGAAAATATCCCCTTTCACCCTGTATTTCGCGTTCAATGTTTCTATTCTTTGGCGGGCCGCCAATAACAGCGGCTCGTCCTGGGAAAGTTTCTCCTCAGAAGCATCCTGAAAGTCGGTAAGCAGGCCAAATCGCAGGTTTTCATCCTGATTTGCCAGAAACCGAACTTCCAGCGCATCCATCAGATGACCAACGTTTTTCAGGCCGGTAATCATGGTGGGGACCACGACCAGTGTGGACGATTCGGGAGGAATACCTTTGGAGTAATCCATTCGCGGCAGTGGATGGGGAACGGCAAGGCTTGTTGCAATGAGATTAACCAGCGCTGTGGCGAGCTGGCTTACGGAAAGAAAGCAGAGAACCCCGGCAAACCAAAACAAAGGGCCGTTTATGCCATTTGAACGAATCTCCGCCAGTAGACCGGCGGTAAAGATCGCTGCAAAGAGAAGGATCGCGCCGAGATACAACGGCAAAGGAAACCGGCGACCGGTTTTTCGAAGTGAATCCATAAACGTTGACCGGACCCTCGCACACTTTTCAAGCTGGGGGAATCCCTTATCAATAAGGTAGAACCCCACATGGGTTGTCCGGTGGTCGCCATTTTTTCCGGAAGCGTTTTGCCGGGCCAGCCCGATCGCTTCACCGGCCACCTCCCTTTCCGAGAGACGGCTCTTTTTTGCAATCTCCTCCACGATATGACGGTATTGATCCCGGGTGGCAAAATCCATCTTGTAATAGATCCCGGCTGGATCATCCTGGAGGATTTTTTCAACCACGCTCATGATATCGACAAACTTGCGCCAGTCCATGGCACCCAGAAAACGTAAGCTTCCAATGCTGTTGCTGATGGAAAGCTGATCAGAAGCTTGCTGCTGATTCTCCGATTGTATCAGTTGGTCGATGGTCAGGTAGGAATCCGAGAGCTGCTGCTCTATCCAGGTCAGGGGCAATGCAAGAGCGCCGCCCTGTCCCTGGAGACGACGCGTCAGCTCGGCAACAAAGGCGCTGACAATGGGCGGGTTTGATCGCGCCATGTCGGCAATGGTTATAATCAGGCTTTTCGGGTCTTTTTCCGCAGTCTCTGTAATCTTGTCCGCCCAATAATCGGCCAGGTTCCGGTCGACCCTGTCAATGGCAATCCGAACGGCTACCCGCCTCAGATTTTCGATCAATGACAGGCGCAGCATGATGGGGATTGCCCATAGTTCTCCCAGCTTCAACGGCGTAACGGTCTGATATGCGGCAACAAAGCTGCTGAGGTTATCCGGATCCACACGGCCATCACCGTGGGAGATGATCTCCAGCGAGATATCATACACCCGGGGAAGTCCCTTTGATGGGCCGTTTTTCAGCCGGGGAAGTCCCTTGGCGTAGCCTTTCGGCAGAAGCTTCTTCGCCGTCCGGATCTGCTCCTCGATAAGATAAAAATTGTCGAGCAGCCATTCCCCCGCCGGAGTAAGCCTGCGGTTTGCCTTTACGACATCAATCAACAGATCGCGAATTTCAAGCAGGACTCCCTCGTTATCGGCAAGCCTCGCCAAGAGGCGATCCGGAACATAGTCCGTTTCCAGAATGTGCAAACCCGCAAGGGTTTTGCCGTGTTCTTTCATCTGAGAGGCGCTGAACAACTCCGCCCGTAGCGGCGTTTCGTCGCTGGCGCTTTTGTGGGTGAAGGGATTCTTGCGGATAAGACCCCACAAATGGAACATATTGGTGAGAATGGTTGGGGTGCTGCGCGTCACGATAAGAATCTCCCGTTTGCGAACCTAAATCACATTTTTTCAATATTGCCGCGTAACTGCGCAATCTCTATACCCAAACCGAAGCATTGCTTGCCTTCAAGGCAAAGTTCAGCATCCCCGGGTTCCAGGTAGGTTTTCAACTCATGGTGATCTTTCTTGAGATCAACGACCCATCTTTTTTGCGTTTCATCATAGTCTACGGTGATATCAATGCCGCATTTGCCAATATCCGGATATATCTCTTTAATTTTTTCGCAAATCAGCTTTTCGTTGATCATGGTATTACCTCTTTTGATTGTAATCATTAATTAATAACCAATTGTTATCACGAAATTAGCCTTTTCTCAAGCCGGACAGGAAGCACGCTTTTTTTTTCCGGGAAAACGGGTTTTAGCTCCGCAAAAGGCCGATCGGTGATCGCTTTTCGGAACCGGTCGGCGTATGTTTTGCGCGGAACGGAGCGGAACAAAATGCCGGTGGCGATCCTTTCCTCCGTTTCCATGGATTTTTCCAGGGCCGCTTTTCGGTCAGCCGGGTCATAATCGCCACCAAGCGTGTAAACCCTTTCCCGGTACCAGCTCACCGGATGGGTTCCCCAGGTGATGCACGGCTGGATCACTTCCACGATGGACAAGCCGGGATGAGTGATGGCTTCCATCAAAAGCGATTTCAATTGATCGCCGTCCACTGCAAAACCCCTGGCCACAAATGTGCAGTCATGGACGATGGCGACGGCCGGCATGTTCAGGGGGGCGATTTCCACACCGTGAATCTGGAGGCTTCGTTTTTCCCCGACCCTCGTGGTGGGGGAAGCTTGGCCTTTGGTAAGCGCATAAAATTCGTTATTATGGATCACCACCGTAATATCGGGGTTACGGCGCAACGTATGGATGAAATGGTTGCCGCCTTCACCGTAACAGTCGCCTTCTCCGGTGACGACGATGGTTGTCAGTCGCGGATTGGCCACATGGATGCCCAGGGCAGCCGGGAGCGCTCTTCCGTGCAATCCATTGAAAAAATTACAGTTGAGATAGTGAGGCAATTTGGCGGCCTGCCCGATTCCGGAAACGAGGCAACACTCGTGGGGCTGTTTTCCCAATGCCGTCAACGCCGTCTTGAGGGCGTTCAGAATTCCGAAATTCGGGCATCCGGGGCACCACTGGACAGGGACATCGTTCTTGTAGTCGTCGATTTTCACCATTGCAGCGCCTCCTGAATGTAGGGTCCGGTCAACGGAAGGCCGTCATACCGATGGACCTCGCCTGCAAACGTAATTCCGTATTCGGAGCGCAACAACCTCGCCAGTTGGCCGGTGGCGTTGTTTTCGACGCTCCAGTATGCCTTGCCTTCGGGAAACCGGTATGCCGGCAGAGGCCACATTTCCGTGAAATGGATCATGCCCGCCCGTGTCCCCTTTTGTTGAAGCTGATCAAGGGTTTCCAACAGGGCCGGGCGCGAGGAGCCCCATCCAACCAGAATCCAGTCCGCTTCCTCGACATTGACCGCCTCGGGCGGGCGGATGGCGGTCTTCAGCGCCCGATGCTTGGCAAGGCGTTTTTCCACCATCATCGTCACGGTTCCGGCCAGATCTTCCGTGATATGGCCCCGGGAATCGTGTTCATCGCTGTCCGCGGTCACCAGATGAAGGCTTTGACCCGGATACAGGCGCGGAGATATGCCAATTTCCGTCACCCGGTAGCGATGGTAATCGTCGATGACGGCCGGGTCCGCCAAATGGAATTCAGGAGTAAATTGTTCCAGGCGGATGTCTTCCACGGAAAAAAGGGAGTCCAGCAGGAATTGATCGGCAAGCACGATGACCGGTACCTGGTAGCGGTCGGCCAGATTGAAGGCGCGCACGGTTTGTCTGAAGATGTCTTTTGCATCGGCCGGCGCCAGCACCAGTTTGGAAAATTCCCCATGCCCGGCGTGGATGGCGAACAGGAGATCGCCCTGAGCAGTGCGGGTCGGCAAGCCGGTAGCCGGGCCGGGCCGCTGTCCCAGGACAATGACCAGGGGCGTTTCGATCATCCCGGCCAGACTGACGGCTTCCACCATCAGGGCGAAACCGCCGCCGGAGGTGGCCGTCATGGCCCGGGCTCCGGCGAAACTGGCGCCGATGGCCATGTTGACGGCGGAGATCTCGTCTTCCGCCTGCTCGGTGAACACTTCAAAATCCTTCTCGTTTTCAGCCAGAATGGTGATGATATCGGTCGCCGGGGACATGGGATACGCCGCTATGAACCGGCACCCGGCCAGAACGGCCGCCGTGGCGAGGGCTTCTTTCCCCGCAATGAGTTGGTACTGGGTGTCCCGTTCAGGCAATCGCCAGGGACAGATGGTCTGGCAGCCTTCCTGGGCGAGGAGATAACCTTTCTCGGCCGCAACGCGATTGGCCGCCACCACCGGCTCCCCTTTTTTGGCGAATTTTTGAGCCAGGACCGTATGAAGAACCTCAATATTCATGCCGATCGCCGCCGCCAGTGCGCCGATGGCCATCGTGTTGGCGTATATCCTGTTTCCCAGTTCCTTCTGGGCGATATCCGAAAAAGCGATGGGAATCATCCGGTCCCGAATCTTTTTCTCCGCGATGAGAATGCCGTCCTTTTGAATCAGCGGCCCGTATTTTATGGCCGCGCCGTCATTCAACGCCAGGAGGATATCCGCACTCATGGCCGGCGCGTTAACCGGTTTTTCGCTGATCCGGATGGAATAACGGTTCTGGCCTCCCCGGATTCTGGATTCGAATTCCTGCCAGGCGAATACGGCATAGCCATGTCCCAAAATGGTTTCCGCGAGTACATCCCCGACGGTCTGCACACCTTCACCGGCCGCTCCGGCGATGACCACATTCAGATCCTCCATTATGTAATGCCTCCTTTCGTAGAATAATTACGAGCAGTCACATACAGTCCATACGGAAAAATGAGCGCCCCGTTTCTGTCCGACCCCCACAGCCCCTTTGGTAAGATACAGCGCCCATGCCCAGTCCGGTTCGAACATGCTCGTGGTGGACGACCAGTATCCTTCTTGAACCAATTGAAACGGATGCCCGGCAGGCAGCGCGGGGCCATGTCTGCTGCAATCCACCAGGGATTCAAGTTCATTGATGTTTGGCAACCGCCAAAAACTTCCTCCCGGCTTCTTATTCAAATCCGCCGCCGCCGCCAATGCTTCGCTCCAGGTTGCCAGCCGGCCAGTGAGGTCGGCATTCTTCAGCCAGCAGAGATTTGTCAGATGATCGATGACAGAATCCCCCAGAACTTCAAATCGAGGCGCAGGCCATGCCCGCCCGGATCGGAATTCTCCGTCCTGACCTGTACCCGCGCAGGGAACCAGCCGTCCATCAGCGTCGTAACATTCAGTCTGCCCGGTGGCAGATAAAATGTTATATCCTTCGCCACGGACCGGCCAGAGCAGAAAAAACTGCTCTTTTCCGCCGAAAAACATTCGAGCGCCTTCCATGTGGACATACCAGGCGTAGGCGGTATTGATCGCGGCGGTCGTGGAGGTCCAGTACCAGCCGGAAAAAATGTTTTGGAATGGATGGCCCTCCGGAAGGGCAGGCTTTCTTGTCTGTTGGCTCATCAGGCTCCGAAGTTCCCGACGATTGGGCATCCGCCAGTCGGAGAAACCAAAGGCCGTCTCCCGATTCATTCCTGCGATATATTCCAGCGCCTCCTGCCACGTCATGGGAAATTCGAAAAGGTTCGCGTTTTGTGTCCAGGTGAGCCCCGTCAGGCGATCCAGCACTGTTTCGGCCTTTTCTTCAAACCGCGGCGCCGGCCACGGAACGCCTTTCCTGAATTCTCCATCCTGTCCGCTTCCGGCGCAGGGAACCTCGCGGCCAAGCGTGTCGTGACATGCGACCTGGCCCGTCTGCAAATAACCGGACTCGCTCATTTAACAAACCATTCCATCAGATCGGTATTGAGCTTGTTTTTGTGCGTGTCGGCGAGGCCGTGCGGACCACCCGGATAGATCTTCAGGGCCGCGTTCCTGACGAGTTTGGAGGAAGCGTGAGCCGAGGCCCCGATCGGCACAATCTGGTCGTCGTCGCCATGTATGATAAGCGTCGGAACGTCGAACTTTTTAAGGTCTTCAGTGAAATCCGTCTCGGAAAAGGCCTTAATGCAATCAATGACGGCTTTGAATCCGGCCTGCATCCCTTGCAGCCAGAACGAGTCCCGCAGACCCTGCGAGACCTGGGAGTTTGGCCTGTTCGCGCCATAGAAGGGGGCGCTGAGATCCTTGAAGAATTGCGAGCGGTCGGCGAGCACGCCGGCACGGATGCCGTCGAACGTCTCCATCGGCAACCCGCCGGGATTGGCGTCCGTCTTCAGCATCAGCGGCGATACCGAACCTATCAGCACGGCCTTGGAGACACGCTTGGTGCCATGGCGGCCGATATAGCGGGCAACTTCGCCGCCGCCCGTGGAGTGCCCGACATGGATCGCGTTCTTCAGGTCGAGCTTTTCCATTAGCGCCGCGAGGTCATCGGCGTAGGTGTCCATATCGTTGCCGCTCCATGGCTGGCTCGACCGGCCATGACCGCGTCGGTCATGGGCAATGCAGCGATAGCCGTTGGAGGCCAGGTAGACCATCTGGTTTTCCCAAGCATCGGCGTTGAGCGGCCAGCCGTGGCTGAAGACAACGGGCTGTCCTGCGCCCCAGTCCTTGTAATAGATCTGCGTACCGTCTTTCGCCGTGATTGTGCTCATGGTTTGTCTCCTTTTTATTCGCGGAACAGCAAAACTCTGTTTTCTGTTCCCTTGGCTTGATACATGGCCGTATCGGCATTTTTGAATAGAATATCAGATGTTTCTCCATGTGCGGGATATATGGCAATGCCGATGCTGACGCTGATAGACAGAACAATCCCATCAAACTCGCAGGCCTCAGCAATCCGATCAGCCATCCTTTCTGCAAGGCGGGTCACGTCGGGTTCTTGCTTGATTTCCAGCAACAGGCATACAAATTCGTCGCCCCCCCAGCGACTGACCGTGTCTTCTTGACGGACAAAAGACTGCAAACGGCTCGCCACCATGAGCAGCACCTTGTCTCCCAGATCATGACCATAAGAATCGTTAATGCTTTTGAATTCGTCGATATCAATAAACAGGACAGCCAACCCCCAACCATGGCGTTTTGACTGGCTCAACCCATAGTCGAGACGCTGTTCAAATAACACACGGTTCGGAAGGCCGGTAAGCGCGTCATGAAGCGCGATTTTTAGAGCTTCTTCCTCTTTGGCCTGAGATTTCGATAAATCATCGAGTGCTTCGGCCAGATCCGTCTTCGTTTCGGCGAGTTCGGATTCGACGATGACTCGTTCAGCCACTTCCTTGGCAAGTTCGGCGTTAACCCGATTTAAATCGCCTGAGGCTTTCGCGACTTTGTATTCGACATGTTCATTCTGAGCGACGGCCTGCTGGGTTTTCTGCACATTTTTTGATTTTGGTGTCATAAACGTTCTCTCTTTGGATAGAACGGGCTAACGGCCGGCATCACCGGTACGCATCCCACCAGGAGACTTCAAAATTCCGGTTGCGGCGGAGATAAGTTCTGCCATTACTTCCTGCAATTGGCTGTGCGAACTTCAAGGGCCGTCAGTTTGAATGCGACCCAAAATCACATTTTTTTGATATTATCGGGCAACTGGGCAATTTCTATGCCCAAGCCAATACACTGCATGCCTTCAAGGCAAAATTCAGCATCCCCCTAACAATTATTGCTATTCTACTTTAGGTTCCTGGTGGTCATTCACCGATTATTCGTCACTGTGCTTCATTCCATTCATTCCTTTCATCATCGGACACTGCGACATGGAATTCTTCCCCATCTGCATGTGCTGCATCATGTGCGTCATCATCTCTTCCTGCATCTCTGCTTTGCGCGCATGCATGGCAGTCCGTTGCTCCACCATGCGGGTGACGACGGCGGCTGTCAGGTCCAACTTTTTATCCGCCGGTGCGCTGTTCATCTTTTTGACCTGGGCGGCGAGCTCGATATCCTGAGCTTTCATTTCCGCCATCATTTCCTGTTTCTTTTCCATCATCTTCTGGCAACCTTCCATCATTTTGGAATCGGTTATGCTTTTTCCTTTCACAGGTTCGGTTGCTTGCGATTGGAGAGGAGGCCAGATGGCCATTGTCATGGCCAATGCGAGCATGAAACGGATGAGGAAGTTCGTTAATGTTTGTTTTTTCATGTTCTTCTCCTTTTTTAGTCGTTGTTAAAGCGGTCGTACGTTTTTATTACCTGATCCGCTCAGGCTATCAGCCCAGGTTCTCTACCGCGAAATCCCAATTAATCAGTTTATCCAGCACTGCGGCGACATAATCCGCGCGCCGGTTCTGGTAATCCAGGTAATAGGCGTGTTCCCAAACATCAATGGTCAACAACGGTTTCTCGCCGGTGGTCATCGGCACATCCGCGTTGCCGGTCTTGACCACTTTGAGCTTGTCGCCATCCAGCACGAGCCACACCCAGCCGCTCCCGAACTGCGCCGTTGCGGCAGCCGCCAACTCTTTCTTGCATGCCTCCACGGCGCCGAAGGAAGCCTCGATCTTTTGCTTCAACACCGCGGGTGGTTCACCGCCGCCCTTCGGTTTCAGGCTTTGCCAATAAAACGTGTGGTTCCAAATTTGCGCTGCATTATTGAAAATCGCGGTCTTGTCGGTTTTGCCCACTGTCTGGAGGATGATTTTTTCGAGGGGCAGGTCCGCAAACTCAGTTCCTGCTATCAGCTTGTTCAGGTTATCGACATATCCCTTGTGATGCTTGCCGTAATGAAAGCTGATGGTATTTGCGGATATTACAGGGTCTAAGGCGTTATCCGCGTAAGGCAGGGAAGGCAGGGAAGGCAGGGAAGGCAGGGAAGGCAGGGAAGGCAGGGAAGGCAGGGAAGGCAGGGAAGGCAGGGAAGGCAGG
>JBAQUK010000257.1:0-31915 GCA_049297455.1 Desulfosalsimonadaceae bacterium
ACAGATAGATATTCACCGGATGGTAATTGCTGCTGGTGACTTTCAGGATAAATGTATAATTCCCTTCAGGGGTTGTTTCGGACGGTGAAAAACCGATGCCAACTTCCTGCTTTTCACCCACATCCAGAGACTCGATACCTGAAGGAATGGATCAATTTATATGGCGATTAAAACAAAAACAGCGCTTAAAAGAAGAATAGACTCCTCTTAAAGCGCCGTCATTCGTGTATTTGAATAGTTAGTTAATTACTTAAGGACGTCCCCAGTTGTTCCCCAGTGGCCGAGTTTCCGGGAATTGCTGGCATTCAACAACCGGAGCAGCAGCAGAAATGCTCCCAGCCCGGCCACAATGAAAGCCGTACCGGTGGCCGGTGACATCCGGCCGATGGGGATGCCGCCGAGCGTACCTGCCTGGGGAACCAGCCTGTCCTCGAAACTGAGATCCATTCCCGCAAAACTGCCCACAACATCCAGCAGGGAAAATACCATGACAAAAAGGACCAGCGCGGCCACACCCATCAGGCCGGCACCCGGCCGGGGTTTTCGGACATAGCGGAATATGGCCGCGCTGAGGATCAGAAAACAGGCCGCCGTGCTGGGCGCCATGGGGATATAGTCCGGCCGGATGCTGCCGAGAACCCGCAGCCCCGGAACATATCCGAGCAGGCCCGCAATGGCGATGACGGCGGCTCCCGCAACTCCCAGAGCAACCGCCCTTCCGAATCCGGGGGGAATCGACGGCCCGGGTTTGCCGGCTTCAATCTCAGGTTGAGCCTCAGTTGTCATGATCGCATCTCCTTCATCATTATCAGGCCTGCCGCCTCATTTCGACGTGAAAGTTTTCAGCAATTGTCTTCCCTTTTCGGTAAGCCGGTATTTCTGCAAGCGGCTATTGGGTTTTCCGGGAACGGTATATTCAACGATAACCTGTTCTACCAGACGGGCCATAAGTTCGTTCAGATAACGGGTTGGCCCGGCCTTTCCCAGCTTTCCGGCAATCTCAGCCTTAGCCATCGGACCTGTGGTAAGAATAGACAGAATCCGCGAAACCATTTCCGACTCTACCCCTGACTCTACCCCTGACTCCGGTCTCAACCCAATGGGCCCCGTTGAACGCTTCTCAAAATCAGGGTATTTGACGATGATTTTAAAAACCTCGCCCTCAATCAGCTCCGGATCAAATCCCCCAAAGGCTTTGCCGTATTTCATCAGATTGCGCACCCCTGAACCGAGTTCATCGGCGCGGCCGATTTCCCGAAAAAACCGGGCGATGACCGGGTTTTTGGGAAAAGGAGAAAAGTTATATTGATTTTCCCTTTATTTCCAGTTCGTCCACGGAAAGGTAACACGCCGGGTTGAGTTTCTGAGGATTGTTGATGGCTGTGATGAAATCTTTGCGGATCTGCTCCAGGGCGTCCGAATCGACACCCGTGACAACGCCGTCATCCCTTACACCCAGAAGCAGGGTTCCGCCGTGCCGGTTCAGAAAAGCACAAACGGTTTCATAAACACCCCGGTTCAAGGAGCGTTTGCATTCCTTGAACTCAAGCGCGAGGCCTTCCCCTTTGTCTATCAGTTCCATCAATTGGTTTTTATTGGCGCCCATTTGCGGTTCCCGGTTTTTTGCACTCGTTAAATACCGGCGACCGGCATTTCCGGCATTCCGGATGATCGATTCTTGCAAGGATACCGGCAATCGCTTCCGATTCGGAGACGAAAATATGATCCCCGCCGATTTTGTCGATGTATCCGCCCCGCTCAAGAACACCCCTGGCATGGGGTTTGAGGCCGCAGAGATATAAATCGCCCCGCATGCCGCGCCTTCGCCGGGATTCGTTCACCAGCATTTCCGCCCCGGTTACATCAATAAAATTGATGCCGTAAGCCACAATCAGCAGGTGGAATTTATGCGTGAGGTGTTTGTCGATGGCCTGTAAAAACTCCGCAATATGGTTCACCGCGCCGAAAAACAGCGACCCGTCGATGCGGATGATTTTAAGGGCGGGACATTGCTTTTCAGAGGACGCATGGAAATCTCCCGCCGCGTCGTGGTCCGGCAGGAGACTGACGATTTCGGGGTGAGCGGTCTGGCGCAGGTAAAAAAACAAAGACAACAGAACGCCCGTGTATATCGCGAATTCAAGGTCCAGAAGCAGGGTGGCCAGAAACGTGGTCGCCAGAATGGCCGCCTCCGGTTTGCTGGTCCGGACAATCACCCGGATATGATGGAAATCGATCAGGTTGAACGCCACCAGCAGAATTACCCCGGCCATGGCCGGAATGGGCAGATATTCGGTTACCGGCGCCACCAGAAGCAAAATCAGGGCCAGAAATATGGCTGAAAAAACAGCGGATAACGGCGTCATGGCCCCGGCATGGTAGTTGATGCCGGAACGGGTGAATGACCCCGAACCCGCGTAACATGAAAAAAAACTGCCCGCCATATTGGACAATCCCTGGCCGATGAACTCCTGGCTGCCGTCGATGGGCTGACGGGAAAACGCCGCAATGGAGCGGGCAATGGACAATGCTTCCACAAGGCCGATGAGGGCTACGGCAAACGCTTTCGGGGCCAGTTGCCGGAGGGTGTCGATCTCGATGTCCGGCGGTGAAAACGGCGGCAGCCGGGCGGGCAAGGACTCCATCAGGCGGATGCCGTGGGATTCGGCGCCCAGAAACGCGGCCATCAGACTCCCCAGAATCATGGCGAAGAGCAGCCCCGGCCATCGGGGGCGGAAAAGTTTAAACAATATGGCGCAGGCCAGGGCTCCCCCAGCCACCAGCACCGCATAGGGGTTGGCCTTGGTGATTTCCTGAATGATCGTGAGCCAGGTGGTAAAAAACGAGGCGGCTTTCGGCATCGGAATGCCGAGCAAATGCCCCATCTGACTGGTGGCGATCAGAATGGCGGCCCCGGCGGTGAATCCCACGATCACGGAATGGGACACGAAATTCACCAGAAGGCCCATGCGGGCCAGGCCCAGCGACAATTGAAAAACACCGGCCAGAAAGGTGAGGGTCAGCGCCAGACGGATAAATTCAGGTGATCCGGGGGCGGCGATGGGGCTGAGGGAAGAGAAAACAACAATGGAAATGGCGGTGGTGGGACCGGAAATCAGGTGCAGGGAAGAGCCGAACAAGGCGGCCACCAGCGGGACCACGATGGCGGTGTATAAGCCGTATTCCGGCGGCAGACCGGCAATCATGGCAAAGGCGACCCCCTGGGGCAGGACGATCACCGATCCGGTCAATCCCGCCACGACATCCGCCCGGACGGTGTCCCAGCCGACAAAATTCCACCACCGAAGGAAGGGAAAAATTTTTCGCCAAAAGGTGATTGTGGAACCGGACGGGCTTCCGTACTTTTCCAGTTTCATGTCCTATCCCTCACCTCAGTCTTCAATAGAATGGGCAATGATATTTACATGGACCTTTTTCACACCGGGGACCTTCTCCACAATCCGCCGCACTTTGGCGGATATAATTTTTTCATCCACAAGGGAACCCCTGACATTCACATAAACAACCCCATTTCCCGCATCAGCCGTTGCCTTCGGGAAATCGCGCACCAGCGCGGCCGCGACCTGGGCGCTTAAGGACAGGTCGTCAAGCAGCTCCCTGCTTCGGGGCGTGGTTTGAAAGCAGGGGCGCTGAAGCGTATGGAGAATAATGGCCGCCGCGTCATCCATATCCATGGTGTCCAGATGCAGCGTCATGTCATAAAACCGCTGGTCCCATGTGTCCATGCCGTAAAGGGCCAGGGACCAGTTCCGCCGTTCGGCGTCATCCTTCACCAGAATATGCCGGGCCTGATCGGCGGAGATCTTTTCCCGCTTCATTTCCTCCCTTACCCGGTCCTCCAGGTCGGCAATAATCCGCACTTTCAGCACATGGGGAATTTTCTGCAAAAAAGAATGGCCGGCCAGACCATGATAAATCACATTGTCCTTTTGAAGACGCTTCAATAAAGCCGCACGGAAAAAAGCGATATACCGCTCTTTCCCGTAAGTGAAGCGGTCCAGAATCGAAGGGGCGTCATGGATGGCCCGGACCAGTTTGATTTCGGGTATATTGAACTGTTCGGACGCCTCAAGCACAATTTCCCGGGAAAGGCATTCATAATTGAGTGCCGCGGCCAGTTTTTCGGCGACTTCCCGCCCCCGGCTGTAGGAGCCTCTGGATATGGTCACAATTGACAAAATGCCCTCTTATGAAGCCGTCAAATATTGTGGAACGGATTAACCGTATGATACTCGTCTTTCTTTTCCTGCAACCCGAGAACCACCTTTTTCACGCCTTCCACTTTTTCGGCAAGGCATTTGATCTCAGCCAGGACGTTGTGCTTAACCGTTACCGGGGCGTCCACATTACCGATATTGACGACACCCGCGTCGGCGGTCACTTTGATCATCGGGGCGACTTTCACCAGGGCGGCCTCCACTGTGGCGGAAAGCAGCAGATCATCCAGGATTTTCTGGGACGCCGGCGTGGTCTGAAATACCGACGCCTGAAGCATTTGATAGATCATGTCGCTCGCATCCTCCACCGTGATGGTCTTGATATGCAGGACCATATCATAAAGCCGGTTGTCCCAGGTATCAATGCCGTAAAGCTGAAGCCCCCATTTGCGGCGCTCGTCATCGTCTTTTTTCAGGATGAACAGGGCTTTTTCCTCAGAGATATTTTCCCGTTTGACCTCTTCTTTGACCCGCGCTTCCATATCGGCGATAATTCTGATTTTAAAAACATGGGGAATATTCTGAAGAAAATAATGCCCGGCCAGGCCGTGATAGACCACATTGTCATTCCGGACATGCTGCAGGAGCGCCTTGCGGATATACTTGACATAGCGTTCCTTGCCGTGGGTAAACCGCTCCAGAACCGACGGGGCGTCATGGATGGCCCGGACAAGCTGGATCTCCGGGATATTGAATTCTTCCGACGCCTGGAGCAGAATATCCCTGGAAATACAGTCATACCCTAATTTTTTCGCCAGCGTTTCCGCGACTTCCGTTCCCCGGCTGTATGAGCCTTTGGAAATAGTAACAATTGACATGATATCTTCCTTTGTAAGAGTTTGATAATAATTAGAATAATAATCGTATTTTTTCGTGGCGTCAATAACTCTTGGGGCCGAAAGACCCGGCCTGAGCTATTTAAACATACAGCGGTCAGCACTTCTGGAAATACAGAATACACGGAACGGATTGTCTGGAAAAGGTATTTTTATTCCGTAAGGCGAACCGGCATGATTTATGAACGTTTACTTGCCATGTGTGGGCAGATAGTAAAAAACTGGCCATGATCATCGTCTCAACCACAGCAAGAATTCTCGGTTTTTTTTGGAGTGCGAGGGCTCGCCCGCGCAACTACGGCGGCAAGCTGCCGCACTCCATATCAATCATTTTCCTGTAAGGAAGCGAATCGGCAAGGTGGGCGAAACGATGACCAAGGACGAAAACTGATTTTCAGCGTAAATTACATCAGGAGAAATCGAGGCATTTCACTCGCCGAGGTTTTCCGTAGCGATGGCTGGGTTCTTTTGTTGCTTTTCTTGCCCACCAAGAAAAATAAAATGGAAAAAGTCGATTATTTTAAATTACTTGTATAGAAACAAAAAAACTGAAGAAAACAGATCAGTAATAATAGCAAGGATAAAAAATATAATACATAATTTAAACCACACGCCTGACTTCCCATCTTTTTTCTTTGTTTCCTCAATGTATTTAAGAAAAAATAGTGGATTAAAAGTATAAAGTTTTGATTCCTCGTATCCTTTTTCAACCAAATAATTTAGCATTCGAAAAACAGAAAACACAGCAAAACCTAATAAGATCAAAGACAGAAGATTCAATATTGATTGAATGTTTTCCATTGGAAAATTATTCCTTAGCCTTCGGACAGCAACCTACTTTTTCAGGCTCCTCAAGAATCCAATAATAACAAGCTATAAACTTTCCACATAGGTGATTTTGAGGACAGTCATGAATTGCATAAGACTCATTTTTCAACTGTAAATTAGTTGCCCGCCCCGGTATACGGCATCGACTATTGCGCCAAACATTGCCATTGCCAAATCAGAGAAACCGCCCGTCTTCACCCCAGGGCCACGTCGAGGATCATCATCACCGCAAATCCCGCCATGGTGGCCATGGTGACGAGGTCAATATTGGCTTCATTGCGCTGGGATTCCGGGATCAGTTCTTCCACCACGACAAAAATCATGGCCCCTGCGGCAAAGCAAAGGGCATAGGGCAGGATGGCCTGCATATACAGAACAAATGCCGCGCCGATCACCCCGGCAACCGGCTCCACTAGGCCGGACGCCTGCCCCAGCATGAAGCTCTTCCCCCGGCCCATGCCCTCCCTCCGAAGCGGCAGCGATACCGCAGCGCCTTCCGGGAAATTCTGGAGCCCGATGCCGATGGCCAGGGCAATGGCCCCGCCAATGGTTGCGGAAGAAAGGTTGGCCGCAACTGCCCCGAAAGCAACCCCCACCGCAAGGCCTTCAGGGATATTATGCAGCGTGATGGCAAGGACCAGCAGGGTGCTCCGCTGCCAGGACGTCTTTATGCCCTCGCTTTGCGCCATGGGCAGGTCCATATGCAGATGCGGCAGCAGGCGGTCGGCCAGTCTCATGAAAAGCCCGCCCCCCATAAATCCGATGACGGCCGTCAGCCAGGGGGTATTCCCCATCTGCCGGGCCATTTCAATGCCCGGCGCAAGCAGGGACCAGAAGCTTGCCGCAATCATCACGCCGGCGGCAAAACCCAGCATGGAATCCATGAGTTTGGGTTTGACCGATTTTACGAAAAAGACGAGTCCCGCGCCCGCCGCAGTCACGCCCCATGTAAAGAGTGTGGCCATCAGTGCCTGGGTGACGGGAGTGAATTGCTGAATAAAATCAATCATTTTATGGCCACTATGATGGCATCATGGCCAAATTCCAGAAAGCAACCTGAAACCCGGCCGGTTTTGTTATGGGGTTAACTTGATGACCACCATGCCCTTTTCCGCCCGTTTCATATAGAATTGAACGGCTTCGCCTTTTTTGATCCCGGCCATGATCCGGTTGTAAGCGGCAACGTTTTTCACGGGCTGATGGTTGATTTCCTTAATGATATCGCCCATCTGAATACCAGCGGCAGCGCTTTTGCCCTCGACTTTCACCTCAACGACCATCACGCCGTCCGTATCCGTTAACCCGAACCGCCGGGCAATATCCGGCGTTATATCTGAAATCTGCATGCCGAGACTGCCTTCGGCAAGCTCCGGCTGCTTCCCCGGACCCGCTGTCCCGAGCTTGACCTCATCCCTGCGGGCGATGGTGACGTTGACGGTTTGAATTTTGCCGTTCCGGTTCAGTCTGATTTCCGCCGTGCTCTCCACGGAAAGATCGGCAATTTGTTTTGACAGATCCCGGCTCGAATCCACGGGCTTTCCGTTGATGGAAAGGACAATGTCCCCCGGCCGAATGCCGGCCTTGTCCGCAGGGTCTCCGGTAAACACCTCGGAAATCAGAACGCCCTGACGGATGCCGTAATATTCTTTCAGGTCATCGTCCAAATCCTGAATGCCCACGCCCAGCCATCCGCGCGTTACTGAACCGCTGCTTTTCAATTGTTCAAAAACAGCGTTGGCGATATTGATGGGAATGGCGAACCCGATGCCGTCGCCGCCGTTGACGATGGCGGTGTTGATGCCCACCACTTCGCCCTCCATATTCAGCAGCGGCCCGCCGCTGTTGCCCGGATTGATGGACGCGTCGGTCTGGATAAAATCATCATAGGGGCCGGCCCCGATGACCCGGCCCTTGGCGCTGATGATGCCGGCGGTGACCGTATGCTCCAGTCCGAAGGGGCTTCCGATGGCCAGCACCCATTGCCCGATTTCCATTTTGTCGGAGTCTCCGATGGCCAGTGATGGCAGGGCGTGATCGGCCTTGATCTTGATCAGGGCCAGGTCCGTGGACGCATCCGTGCCGATGATTTCCGCACGGTATTCTTTGCCGTCATTGAGCTTGACCTCGATTTCATCCGCGCCATCGATCACATGGTTGTTGGTGACGATATACCCGGTTTTGTCCAGAATAAAACCCGAACCTAAGCTCGCCTGCTTGAATTCCCGCTGGGGCAGGTTTCTAAAAAAATCCTCAAAATTCCGGCCAAAGGGGTCCTGCTGGCCATGGGGGTTCCCGAAAAAATGTTCAAACACCCGCCCGGCCCCGCCGCTCATGGTCTTCACCGTGCTGATGTTGACCACGGCCGGGCTGCAATTTTTGGCCAGATCGGTAAAATCCTGGGGCACCATTCGGGCGGGCTGACCCCAGGCGCCGAGAGCAGGGGACGGGATAAAGGGGTTGCAGATAACGGCAAAAGCGAAAGTCATCAGCATCGCGGTTACGGAAAACCATCTCCCCCGGCCATTGTGCCGCCATTCGGTTGTTACGGATTTCATTATTCCTCTCCTTATATATTAAGGTAAAACATACAATCTGACAACACGGTTAAAATTACGTTAATTCATTACTATTCAGGTTATTTAGGCTGTAGACTATAGGCTGTTAGCTTGAGCCGGCACCACCATCTGTTTTGCAATACATCAAGGCAGACGCATTATTGATTCAAACGTATTGTATTGATCAAGCATGCCTACAGCCTAACAGCCTTCAGGCTATCTACCTTATTCTCACCGTATCATCCCGGCGCTGACTTCCGGCACCCAGCAGGTCCGTCCATCCGGCAGGCGGATATCATACCACGGGCCCCGCTGCTCCACAAGATCGAACTCCGTGCCCGCATGAAGCGGTTCGGTAAAGCTGGGGGCGTAGTTTTCGCTGTTGCCTTTGCGGGCGATAACCGATGGATCAAGAATCACACCCGGCCGGACCTGCCGGAGAATGACCGCTTCTGCGATCAGGGAGCCGCCCATCAGGACCGTGAGGGCCAGCGCCAGCAAGAAAGGCCACCCGAAAACCGGGCGGTTCAACAGCCGGCGAACACCGGCCACCGTCCAGAGGGCGCCGAAGAAAACGCCGAACACCAGAATTTTCATCGGTGTCGACAGATCGTAATGCCAGAAAAAGAGCGTCTGGAACACTTTTGTTTTCTGGGGTTCCGCGATATTGTCCAGGCGTTTGTTCCGGGCATATTCCAGGTTCTGGCGCAGGTTGGGATCATTGGGGATATACTGCATCGCTTTGCGGTAATTCAATATGGCCCGGCCCAAATCTTCCGCCTGAAACCAGGAGTTGCCGATATTATAATACAACCGGCCGTTTTCAATGCCGCCCTGGGTGATGAGGCGTTCATACCCCAACGCCGCCTGCCGGAAAAGGGACCGGGCCTGATCCGGGTCGTTTCCGGCAATCCGGCTCGCCTGGTCAAACAGGCCGGTTGCCTGATCATACAATTTCCGGATCTGGGGTCGCTGCCGGGCCTCGGTCAACAGTTCGCCGCCCGGGGCCTGACGGGAAAAGAGGGGCAGGAAGAGCAAAAGAATCAGCATCAAGGCCATTGCCCCGACTAACCGGGCCTTTACCGTTCTTTGGCGAATGGTGGTTTCAGCGGTCATTTTCAGAGATTCTCTTATAATAATCTTTCCAGTTGTTTCGATAAATTATGCGCTCTTTCCACCATCCGGTCCGCATTGCCACGGGCCACGGCGTTTCCATACCGGGCCGCCTCGCCGTCCGCAAACAGCGATTTAAGTTCCGCCAGGGTCTCCGGATCCATTCCTTTTTGGCGCAATATTTCCGCCACATCCAAAAACGTCAGCGCACCGGGCTGGAGCCGCAGTCTGGCGCGCAGATAGGTCTTGAATGCTTCCGGAATTTCGGCCATGGCTTGTTCCGGGGAAGCGTTCCGTTGGATGCTTTCGATCTCCCGGATCAGCCGGGCGCCGGCTTTTTTGGCAAGAGAAGCGCCGGGGTCGGCCTTTTTCCGGCGATGGACCCATGTTCCGGCAAACAGCAACAGGTAGAGGGCCGGCGGCACCACAAGGGTGGCAAGCCCGGCCGGGGACCGGACCCAAAGCGCCGGGTCATGCACCTGCCGGGTCAGGACACTGTCGTCTCCATAATTATGGGCAATGCCTGCGTCCCGGGTTTTCACCTGGCTACCCGATGGTTCGCCGGAAGGACGGCCTTCCGCATCCTTTTCCGTCACCACCCGGGTGGGGCTCACGGACAGGGGAATGGGCGCGGTCCGAACGGTTTGATACGTTTCGGTCCGGGTGTCGAAATAGGACAGCACAATCGGCGGGACCGCCCTGACATCCGCGCGCAGGGGCCGGATGGTCTGGGTAAAGATTTTCCGGGAACCGGATATTTCCCCGGCGGCAATCTCCGACGGCACTTTAAAATCCCGGATCAGGTCCGGCTGCCCCTGCAAAGGCGGCAGGGCAACCGGATCGAGATATTCCGGGCCGCTCACCGCAACCGTCAGGGTAATGGGATCACCCACATTCACGGTGGTGGGACCGGCTTTTGCATCCAGTTGATAGTTGCCCACAAGTCCTGAAAAATCCGCGGGCCGTCCCGCCGCCGGGAGGTCTTTTACCGTGAGCACAAGACTGTTTGACGGCGCCACTCCCTGCCGGTAGACCCCCTGGCGCATGTTTTGATTCAAAAAATTCGAAAAAAACTCATCGGTGAGGGGACGATGCCGGTTCCGGTATCCGGTGAGGGTCTTAAAGGACACCGTGACCGGATCGATGGCAATGGTTCCGGCCTCTCTGGGAATCAGGACTTTCCGGAACGAAAGGGTTGAAAAAATCCGGCCGTCCAGTTCTCCCTGCCCTTTTTCCACAATAATCTCGCCGGAGTTGGCGGGAATCCGGTAATACTGTTTTCCTGATCCGGTGTCGATTTTGGGGTCCGCAACAAAAAACCGGTCTTTATTTTCCAGAAACGGGATCGAAAAATTAGCGGTATCGATTTCTCCTGCCAGATACCAGGTCACGGTCAGGGTGACCGGCTCCCCCACATAGCAAGTGTCATGAGAGATATTCATCCGGAGCTTGAATTCTTCGGTTTCCGATGGTTTGCCGACCCGGAGGCGGACAGGTCGGGTGACGGTTGTCTCGCCGCCCGCGACCACCCGGATGGGGGGAATGGTGATCCGCCCCTCCCGAAGGGGGGTGATTTGATAGGAAAACACATAGCCCTCGCTGACATCCTGGGTCATGCGGCCGTTGACGATGCTGATGGAGCGGCTTGAGTTCCGGCTGCCCCCCTGAAACGAGGCGGAGACGCCATCCACATGGGAAAGGTCGGGCTGGTCCGGGGATTCACTGCCGGAAACCACAATCTGCAGGGTCACGGGCTCGCCCACAAACACGTCCTGCTGGTCCACCCGGACCTCCGCCGAAAGGTTTTCCGCGCCCGCCGGTGCGGCCAGGAACAGCATGAATACCCACAACCCCGCGCATATGACACCAAAACGACGGTCCATGATCACCAGTCCTTGTCCACATCCTGATACCCGCCGGACCCGACCTGCCGGCGGATTTTTTTGTTTTCCTTTTCTTCTCCCAGAATGCGCTCGGCGTCATCGGGCATGAAGATTATCGGGGAACCGGATTCCGGCCCCGACTCATCGTCTTTATTCTGTAAATCCGCCTGCCGGGCCGTTCGCGGCTGGGTCTGGGCGTCCTGCTTTTCTTCCGGCTGCGCCTGATCCGCCTGCGGTTGTGCCTGATCTGATTGACTGCCCTGGGGCTTTTGGCCGTCCTTGCTTTGGCGGTCTTCGCTCTGGCCGTCTTTGTTTTGATTGTCCTTATATTTCATCAAATCAAGGGCGGTTTTCATTTCCTCCAGGGCCGCTTTCTGATTTTCCAAAGCCCCCGGCGCCTGCCCGGCGTTCAGGTTGTCCGCCGCCGCCGCCTGCCGGGCCTGGGCCTGGTTCAGATGGTCTTTGGCTGCCTGGGCCGGGTCCGGGGCCTGACCGGCCTGATTGGATTTATCGGATTGACCGGATTGACCGGTTGGATCGGAATCCGGCTTCGGACCCTGCTCGGGGCCGGTCAGTTTCTCGGCGGTTTTCTGCGTTTGTTCCCGCAGCCGGTCCTGTTCCTCAGCCATATCTTTTAAAGGGTCTGCCCCTTGTTTATCCGCTTCCGGCGGCTTCACGTCCGGCGTTTCAGCTTCCGGCGGCTGTGATGCTTCCGCCTGGGATTGGGCCCGGGTGTTCAGGTCCGCCTGCTGGTCGATGAGATTTTTCAGGTCTTCCGCGGCTTGTTTTTGGTTTTGGGCCATCTCCTGCTGACGGGCAAGGATCTCCCGGATGGATTTCATGGTCCGCCGGACCAGTTCAATGTTCTCCGACGCCTCCTGAATCAGGGGATTGTTCCGGTCTTTCGGGGAGTTGTCCAGCAGATCCTTTGCCTGATGGTAATACCGGACGCTCCGGTCCCCTGCCTCAAGGGCTGCTTCCGGATCAGCGGCCCGGGTCTGCGTGACTTTTGAAAATTCAAGGGTTCCGAGATTATAAAGGGATTCGGCTTCCAGGGGAATCTCCGTTGCACCCAGGGCCGCCTTTTCCCAGGCGTCTTTGGCCTTATCCAGATCCCCTTTCCGGAAAAACGCCGCACCCCTG
Organism: Desulfosalsimonadaceae bacterium; assembly: GCA_049297455.1. Classification (GTDB taxonomy): domain Bacteria; phylum Desulfobacterota; class Desulfobacteria; order Desulfobacterales; family Desulfosalsimonadaceae; genus SURF-3. Next base: position 12,597 of record JBAQUK010000257.1, read on the forward strand.
TTAAAATCAATATAGGCATCCGCAGGCCGCTCTTTGGCCGCCTGATCATAGGCGGACAGAGCCTCCTCATAATTTCCGGCATTGTAGGCGGTATTTCCCTTTTCCACAAGCCCCACCGGCGACTCGGCCAAAACAACGGCCGGCCCCGTCATGGTTACGGAGACAATTAAAATAATCAATAAATAATTTAAGTTATACGGCTTCATGCGTTATTTTCTCTTTTTTCCGGTCTCCTGTTGCCATTTCCGCGATCAGCAGCAATAGCGCCAACGCCAGAAAAATCTGAAACTTTTCGTCATACCGGCGGAGGGTTTCCGATTTCAGGTCTTTCCGGTCCGCGGAAAGAATCAGGGACTGGTATACCTTTCCCATGTCAATGGCGCCCGTGGCCACATTCAGGTATTTGCCTCCCGGCGTGGCAAGTGCCATTTTCCTTAAGGTATCGGCATCCAGCCGGCTCCATACTTCCTGTCCATTATATTTTAAAAACGTTGTCTCGCCTTTTTCGTTCGTCATGGGAATCCGCCGGCCCTCGTTTTCATCCCCGATGCCCACGGCAATAAGCCGGATGCCCCTTTCCCCGGCCAGCTTCGCCGCCTCCTCCGGAAAACTGTCCTGATCCTCGCCGTCGGTGATCAGGACGATATCCCGGCTTTGGCCGGCGGAATCGTCAAACACGTCGCTTAAGATCGTGCGGAGGGCGTCCCCGATCATGGTGCCGCCCCTGGAAATACTGTCCGTGGAAATATCCTCCACCATCATGCGGAAAAAACCGTAATCCAGGGTCAGGGGGCATTTGACCACCGCTGTTCCGGCAAACGCCACCAGGGCCACCCGGTCTCCCTCCAGCACGTCAATGCAATCGGAAATCGCCAGCTTCGCGCGTTCCAGGCGGCTGGGCTGCAAGTCCTCGGCCAGCATGCTTTTGGAAACATCCAGCAGAAACACCACATCCCGGCCCCGGCGCTCGATGGTTTCCGGTTTCAGGTTCCAGGCGGGCCGGGCCGCCCCCATAATGATCATCACCATTGCCGTAATCACCCCCGCGGCCTTCCACCGCCGTTTGGCCGGGCTTGCGGAAACCTGGAGGACAGCGATCATACCGGCATCCACAAAACGTTTGAGCAGTTGCCGGCGACGCCCGGCGGCATGGACATAAAGGCCGATCACCAGCGGAATGGCCCAGAGCAGAAACAGCATATGGATGGATTGGAGTTTCATACCCATTACGGCAGCCTCCGGAAGACGGTGCAGGACAGAAGGATTTCCCCGGCGATCAGGGCCAGGGCCAGCAGCGCAAAGGGCAGAAACCCTTCCTTGTAATCCACATACCGGGTGGCCTCAATTTCGCTTTTTTCAAGCCGGTCGATTTCCTTGTAGACCTCGGACAGGGCGTCGGCGTCCTGGGCTTCGCGGAACACGCCGCCGGTCTTTTCCGCAATGGCCTTTAAGGTGGCGGCATCCGCCCCGGCGCCCGTCGGCATCTGAAACACCAGGGGGGTCCGGACCATCGCATCCCCGCCGCTGATGGCGATGGCATATACCCGGATGCCCCATTCGGCGGCCAGTTCGGCGGCTTCCATCGGGGAGCGCTTGCCCGTATTGTTCTGTCCGTCGGTGAGCAGGATAATGATTTTGCTTTTAATCTTGTAGGCCCCGGAAACCGCTTTCTGCTGTTTCTTGAGCGCGGTTTCGGCGGTCTGGAGCCGGGCCGCGGCCAGGGCCAGGGCGTCCCCGATGGCGGTGCCGTCTTCCGGTTTTTGGGACACGAGCTTCGTATTGTCCACAAACGCGGGCAGCGTATCATGGGCCAGGGTCAGGGGGCAGACCGTGTCCGGATACCGGGCATAGGCGATCATGCCGATGAGATCACTGGACCGGCCCGGCAGATCCGCGCCGTTGCCCAGGGCGAATTCCAGAAATACTTTTTTCACCACATCCAGCCGGGTCATCCGGGTTCCCTGATACGTCATTTCCGCGCCCATGCTGCCCGACCGGTCCACCACCATCTGGATGGCGATGCCCTCGGATATATCCCGCGCTTTTTCCATGCCGGTCTGGGGTCTTGCCAGGGCGATCACCAGACAGACCAGGGCCGCCACCCGCAACACCAGGGGAATCTTTGACAAACGCTGGCGCATGGAATGGCCTGCGGCCGCAGCATGGCTGATCTCGGAAAACCGGACCGTGCCGGTTTTATGGACCAGACGCCGCAAAAACAGCGCAGCCGCCACAACGATCAAAAGCAAAAACGCCCAGGGTGAATGAAACTGCATCTGAACCAGCCGATTATAATTAAATTTTTTAGCTTTTGTAGGGTGGATTAGCGAAGCATAATCCGCCGATTGACTCGGCAGCCTTTTGGTGGATTACGCTTCGCTAATCCACCCTACGATATGAATCCATCATAAAATTTATTAATCAGGCCACTTATACGCCTTCCGGATATTTTTTTAGGAAGGCAGCAGGGAGGAGATAGTACTTTTCGTACATCTCCGACCGATAACGCACCTAAAAAAATTATCCGGAAGGCTATAGAATCCGGGAGTCAGGAGTCAGAACAGGGGGGGAGGGGTAAAGAACACAGCCGATGCGGCTGCAATTCTTTTGCTCTGACTCCTGACTTCCGGATTCTAAATGGTTTCCCCCGCCTGACGGGTTTCCTGCACAAATGTCCGGCAACTGTCGATGGTGTTCCGGATATCATCGCCGGTCGGAGAAAAGGCCGCGAATTTCACCAGATCGCAGTGGGTGAGGAATTGTTTCAGCAACCCCTGGTACCGGATATCCAGGGCCATGCCGGTTTTCAGGCCGTCCAAAAATTCCTCGGTGGTCTGCTCCGGGGCGCGCAACCCGAACCGGGCCTCGATATAGCGCCTGAGAATGCCGGATATTTCCTGATAAAACACCTTGACCTTCCCTTTTTCAATCAGATTTTCCGCCATCAGCCGGTCCAGGGCCGCAAATGCGGCTTCATGGGGCGGGATCACCAGTTCCGCGGCAATGAGCCGGGCCTTTCGCCGTTTCCGGACCATCAGAAAAACCCCCAGGCCCGCCAGTAAAAATGCTGCGCCAATGCCGGCCGCCCAGTACCATAGGGCCATCTGCGGCGGTAAAGACTTAGGTGCCCGGATATCATGGGGTTTGACTTCCGTGCCATCCACTGTGTCGGGCAGCAGGGAAGTCACCGTGATGGGGATTTTTTCAGAATCAAGGCTTTGACCGGCATTCTCTTTTTCTCCCGCTTTCCGGAAATCCACGGTCATGGCCGGTATGGTGTACGATCCGGCCAGAAACGGCTCCAGAACATAGGTCCGGCTGGTGCGGGTCCGGCCGTCTTCCGCCAGTTCCGAAGACGGGGCCTTTGTATCCGCCAGGCTGAATTTTGCCTCCTTTTCATTGGCGTCCGGCAGCTCATCCGGCAGTTCCACCTCATAATCGGCAGGGGCAAGAACCGTGATTTTGAGTTCCAGCCGGTCGGCGACCGTGATGGTGGACCGGTCGACATCCACATCAACGGTCACAGTGCCTTTTTCAAAGGTTTGATGAATGCCGGCAGCCGGTTTTTCTGCCGGTGGTTGCGACTGCCGGCAGGCAGGCAGTATCATGAATCCCGCAAGCCCCAGCATCAGCAGGGCCATCCATAAAAGCTTTTTGTTGGGGTTCATGCGTGTCATGCTGTCAATAACCTCACTGTCTGAGTCTGCGGCCCCGGATTTTAAAAAACCGCACCAGGTCCCCCACATAATCCCGGCCGTTTTCGATCTCCAGATGATCGACGCCCGTGGACCGGAAAAGCCCCCGCAGCCGATCCCGCCTTGCCTCACCCAGTGCCTCATAGCGTTTGCGAACGTCCCGGCTGCCGGTATCCATGACCACCCGTCCCCCGGTTTCCGCATCTTCCAGCTCAACCAGCCCCACATCCGGCATCCGCGTTTCCCTTGGGTCACTCACGGAAACCGCGATCAGGTCATGCCGTTTGCCCATGACCCGGAGGGGCTTTTCAAATCCCTTATCCAAAAAATCGGAAATCAGAAACACCACGCAACGCTTGTTCGTGATCCGGCCCAAATATTCAATAGCGCCTTTGATATCGGTGCGGGCGCGTTTCGGAGAAAAGGACAGCAGTTCACGGATGATCCGCAGCACATGGGTTGCGCCCTTGGCCGGGGGAATGAATTTCTCCACATGATCGGTGAACAGGGCCAGCCCCACCTTGTCGTTGTTTTTAATGGCGGAAAACGCCACCAGGGCGCAAAGCTCCGCGGCCGTCTCGTTTTTCGTCCGCTCCGTGCTGCCGAACGCGCCGGAAGCGGACATATCCACCAGAAACAGCACCGTAAGCTCCCGTTCCTCCACGTACAATTTCACATGCGGGAAGCCGGTCCGGGCCGTGACGTTCCAGTCGATGGCGCGGATATCGTCCCCCATCTGGTATTCCCGGACCTCGGAAAACGCCATGCCCCGGCCCTTGAAAATGCTTTCATATTCCCCGGCCAGGAGGTGATTGACCGCCTTGTCCGTATATATCTGGATATACCGGATTTTTTTGGCCAGCTCTTTGGAAATCATGGCACATCCACTGTCTGGAGAATCTGGTCAATCACATCCTCGGACGTTTTTTCCTCCGCTTCCGCCTCATATGTCATAAGCACCCGGTGCCGCAGCACGTCCTGGGCCACGGATTTCACGTCCTGGGGAATCACATACCCCCGGCCGTCCATCAGGGCTGCGGCTTTTGAGGCCATGGCCAGATAAATGGTGGCCCGGGGAGAAGCCCCGTAGCGGATCAGGGGCCGGATATCCAGGTTCCAGGTTTCGGGGTTGCGGGTGGCCTCCACCAGACTCACGATGTATTCCTCGATTTTTTCATCCATGAAGATGTCGTCCGCCAACTCCCTGAGCCGGAGGATATCCGCCACATCCATCACCGGGGTAACGGTTGTGGCGGGTTTTGACCGGGCCATTTTTTTAAGTATCCGGTGTTCCTGGTCCCTGGTGGGATAGGTCACTTTGAGTTTCATCATGAACCGGTCCACCTGGGCTTCGGGCAGGGGATAGGTGCCTTCCTGCTCGATGGGGTTCTGGGTGGCCAGCACCAGAAAGGGGTCGGGCACCGGGTAACTTTCGTCCCCGATGGTCACCTGCCGCTCCTGCATGGCCTCAAGCAAAGCGCTCTGGACCTTGGCCGGGGCCCGGTTGATTTCATCGGCCAGCACGATATTGGCGAAAATCGGGCCTTTTTTGGTGGTGAATTCGCAGGTTCTGGGATTGTAGATCAGGGTGCCGATGACATCCGCCGGCAGCAGGTCCGGGGTGAACTGAATCCGCTTGAAGGACGCGCTCACAAGCCCCGCCAGGGTGGTGACGGTGAGGGTTTTGGCCAGCCCCGGCACCCCTTCGATCAAGACGTGCTGATTGCACAAAAACGCCATGATCATCCGGTCCACCAGAAGGTCCTGCCCCACAATGACCTCATGCACGGCGGCCCGTATCTGCTGGATGGTCCGGCTTTCCTGTTCCACTTTTTCGGTGATCTGCTTGACGTCAACCGCCATTGTCCTAAACTCCTTTTGATTTTTTTCTCTTACATTAAAACAGGGTTTTGCGATGTCAAGAAAGGGCGCTACGCTGCGGCATGGTCCGGCACGCTTTTCAAAACGGCTTTCACCTGACTGATCAGCCCCTGAATACCTTCCGCCTTATCATAGTAACCTGTTGCGCCTTTTACCCTTTTTTTCTGTTCCGCAACCGGATAAACGCTGGCTACGATCACGGCGGTTTTTTTGAAAAACGCCTCTATAACATCATACAGAACCTCGCCGTCGATAATGTCCGTCAGATTGATATCCAGAAGCGCCAGATCAATCGGCTGGGTCAATAATTTTTCATGGGCGACTTCCGCGTTTTTCGCCAGAACCACATTAAACCCCTCTTTTTCCAGCAACCTTCCGTAAAGATTTCTTATTTTTGCTTCATCATCGACGATCAGGATTGTTTTCATGTCTGTTTCTCCCTGCTGCTTATGAGTTTTTTATGATCACGGCGGCAGATTACGACAGGCAGGATAAAAAAAGGATTAAAAAAACATTAAAAGATTCTTATCAAATCGGAATAGGGGGGCATTCTGAATTCTGAATTCTGAATACCTGACAGGAATATTCCCCCAGCCCACTCACACGCAACTGTTGAGTTTTTCCACAGCCTGCAAATACGCTTCCGATTCGTTGAGATAAAACGCCAGGGGTTTTGAAAAATTGCGGCCCGCGATGCCGTCGATAAACAACTGGCTGATTTCCCGCTCCATTTTCAGGATGGACTGGGCCTTCACGAGAATGCGGCGCTCATTTGGCTCCATCCGGCAGAGGAGAGAGCTGAAAGCGGTTCTCGCCCGGGGCTGATACATCCAAAAATACAGCAAATCCAATGTGTTAATGATTAAAATCATAATCTGGTCCCGGGTTTCCTGATCCGCCTCAGCCAGGTATTTTTTCGGATTCTCAAGAATGTCATAGGCGTCGGCTTCCGGAAACAGAATTTCCAGCCTTGCGTAACAGTCCAGAAACTGGTTCATCTTCTGACGATAATCGGTTAGGCGGTTCCGGACGTTTTTGGCCCGGTCGGCGAACCCTTCGATAAAACCGGCCACGGTATCTGATGATGCCTTGGAAATCACGGCGGCCCAGCTTTGAAGGACGCCATTGACATCCGCAGACCCGCAGAGGCTTAAAATCCCGCCGATGACCGTGTTCAATAAAAACGCCACCGGAATGGAGATGACGCTCCGGAAAAAATTGCCGTAGGCCGCTTCTTTCGGAAGCCCCCGGAAAAGGTTGTGGCTGGTGAGATAAATTCCGTTGACCAGGGCCATAATGGCATACAGCAGGACGGGGTGGGTGGCGATGGTGATGCCGAGGCCCCGGTTCAAGATCAGCGTTTTCACAAGATAATCCAGCAGGGGCACGGAAAAACCGGTATAAAACAGGGAGTCCGACAGCCGGTCCCAGCTCACGAAATCATTCCACGTGAGCAGGGAAGACCGCCGGATGCCGCCGCCCCCCACCACCGACTGAACGATATTGCGCAGGCCGGTGATGGAAAACCAGATAAACGCCCCGAAATACATCAGCACCCACCAGTTGTTGGACAGCAGAAAGGTCAGAAACGCCGGTACAAACCCCATGCCCACCTTGATGATATTTTGCAGCACCGGATGCACATACCGCCACGAATATTGAATCTTGTCGGCTTCCGGCGCAGCATCGGCCAGCGTCAGGCGGTTGGTGTTGTCCCCCTGGTGACCGCCCATGGTGACGATGTTGCCCTTTTCCACCATACGCGTGGAGTTTTCATGGGCCACCCATTCCTCCCGGGGCTTCCTGCCGATATAGCGGAACCAGGATATTTTTCGGATGCCCCCGAGCAGAAGGCCCGGACAGCCCCTGGCTTCATGGGCGGATGCATAGATCCGCCGCAAAGAAGTGTCGATATGAAAGGGAATAATGAGACGGGAGGAGCCGGCTTCATTTTCAATTTGTTTCTGGACATGGGCCGGAAGCGAATCCATCACCGCCAGCCCCATGCCGAAAAGCCGGTCGATGTGGCCGGTGGAGTCGCTGCCCACCCTGGGTTTCAACGGCTTGCTCCGGTACATGTTCTTCAACGTTTCCACATCGGCCAGCATTTTTTTAAACACCGGAACCCGGGAAACCGCCACCGGATCATCCTGGGCCTTCAACCGGTCGATGGTTTCCAGAATAATCTGCTTGATCTGGATCACGTTGCCTTCGTTCAAGCTCTGCTGAAGCCGGTGAATGGGCGGAATATGCGCCACCTTGCAGTCGGAATAGTCCTTGAGGTTGAAAATCTCCAGGCGGCTGACCCGGCCCCGGCAGGAATAGAGAATTTCTAGGACATCTTCCACTTTCAGATTGCTTAAGTTGAGCGTGACCCGGAACCCGGAATGGAGCGTCACCAGACGGTCGATAATCTCGCAGGGAGAAAGCTGCATCAGAACCGGTATGGGGGTGATGGTGCAGCTTTTATGGATATCCGGCACCCATGGATTTTGCTCCGGCTTTAAAAACCGTTCATGGATCTTGTCCACGGTGAGCAGGTTCATTTTTACGATCAGCGCTTCAATGGCCTCCCGTGCGTCCGCATCCGCCTTCGAATGATCATCCCGTAAGCTTTTGACCTTTTCATTGAGCAGGGGAAAAAGCTGGACATGAATAAATTTGGCAAGATGCAGCAATGACGCCTGACCCAGGCCGACAAACCGTGAAAACCCGTCCTTGGGAAGGACCGGCAGATCAATGCCGAGTTCCTGATTGATCGCCGGGCGATGATGGGTGTTAAACGCGTCAAAAATCGCCATGACATAATCCTGCTGATAGGCGGATACGGCCCGGCCCTCATTCATAAAGTCCCGGACATTTTCCTCCGCCAGAAACCGCAGAAAATCCCTTGAATCGGTAAACCCCCTCGGCACCCAGATGATCTGGGCGAAGCCCGCATAAAACGTGGTTGAGAATTCAATGCCGATGCGCACCATGATGCCCATGGTGGCCGCGGCTTCCATAAGTTCCGCCGCCGTCTCCGGGCGGATAAAATTATAATAAATCACGCGAATCCGCCGGATGCCCTTGATCCAGGCATCCATGATCAGGTGGGTGGCCGATTTACGGCCTTTGGTATTGGCGTCATGCACATGATCGTCAAATGCCAGTTGGTTCCATTCCTCGGGCATTTCCAAAAGGTAGTACCGCTCCAGATAATCCCGCACGATACGCGGCTTTCCGGACGCGACAATACTGAAATCCCTGGCCAGCTTGAGTTGCTTTGCATAATTTCCATGGGACCGGATCAGCTCTTTCATGATTTCCAAAAGCACCCGGGCCGTGTTTTTCTGCAACCCCTGGTCCGCGCTGCACAAGACTTCGTCCCGGAGGGCCCGGAGGGCATTCAGCCGGTTCTCGATCTGACCTCTCTCAAGGGACGCCAGCAGGTGGATCACCGCATAAGCGATGCGCAGGCCCTTGGATTCGGCCATTTCCTTAATGCCCCGGGGATGGAAATAATGAAAAAACCGCCGCTGGTCATTGTGCTGGGAGGAATCGCCGGTGATCATCTCATTGACCATGGCAAGCAGGCGGTGATCGCGTTTGTCGAAAAACAGTTTTGAGGTTCGAAACGACGAGAGCTGATCCAAAAAAATGAACTCCTTTTGATCCGGTTTGAATCGTCCCCGGCTGAAATCTCCGGTTCATTGGCCTGTTATAACAGATGGTTTAAGTACGGACCGACCTTTTGTCTTGATATTATACTTAATTTTTCAATATATTAACAAGTCGAAAGTCAGACAATTTCATCGATTCGCCCCCTGAAAATAATTTCACTCCGGCGGCCATCATTATAATGATTATAACTATTTAAATTTGAACCATATATATTTAAGGTGCCATGTGAAGCTATCCGATAAAATCCCTTTATCCAAATGGTGGGCCGAAGCCAAGGAAACCTATCACCCGGATGAAATCGTTAAATTTCTCATCAACAATAAAGACAAGCTGGAAGAATCCTTGGCAAAGCTGGACGGCCGAAAACGTCTGTACAACGCATCCAACCGGATATTCTCCCTGTTTTCACGGCTGGCGGAGGCGGCGGACAGGGTTTCGGAACGGATCCAGCGTTTTCTGATGCGATCCTCCTGGTTCCGGGGGTTTATCGAAAAAGGCAGGGAGTGGAAAAACCACTTGAATTTCAAAGAGTTGATTGAATTCGCCAGAACAAAATTATATTCCCTGCGATTGCCCCCCCACAATGAAAAAGCCATCCGGGTGCTGGAAGAAATCATGGAATTCTGCACAAAACATGGACTGGACATCAGCGCTCATTTTCCCGACGCCCGGCAAAAGCTGATGGAAAAGAAAAATCAGTTGCTGCAGCACAAATTTTTTCAGGAATTTTCCAAAACCCGGCTCGAACAGCTCCTGGCCATTCAATTTTCCTTTGATCGGTGTATTTTTCCGGTATTGCCGGACTCCGCGTTCTGGCATAAATTCTTTGAAAACGCGGAACGCAAAAAAGTAACCGATATTTTTCTGGTGGACAGCTCCGGAAACCGGGTTTCATTTAAACACAGCGCCCCGGAAGCCATTGCCGCCACCGAAGTCGTCCATATCCTGAAACGGCTTTCGACAATCAAAAACAACGGCCGGCGCATTTTTTTCGTGGGGCACCATGAAGGGTATCTGGGCCCGTATTTTGTGCGCAGCGTGATCCGCAAACTGGGATTCCATGATCTGGCCAAAAACTGCAACACCGTGGTGGGCCCCCGCATGTTTTCCAATGTGGTGATCCGAAACGGGGCCGCCAATGTCGGCAACCTGTTTTTTACCGTGCCTTCCCAGAAAACCACCTCCATCAAGACCGAAGGGCTGGCCGAGGAACTCCGGAAAACCGCCAGGCGCACCCAGTGCCTGATCAAAATGCCCGACGCCGGCCTGTATCTCATCAAAAAACTGGGATATGACGATTTTATGAAGGTGTTTGTGAACAGCGGCACCGATACATTCACCCAATACACCTCGTTTCTGGATGCCGAACACATTGAAGAACTGTCCGCCTTTCTGGAAACCGAAAACTTTTCTGACGCCATGAAGGATTTTCACCGGGAAGATTACAGGCTTTTCAAAAATATCATGCACGAGTGTTTCCTCATTTTTCCGGAAGGTTCCCGATCCTATAGCGATGCGGACGGCGCGGTGGTCATGAAATACATCAACCCGAAATACATGCAGGCTTATATGCGGCCCGGCGATTATATCGCGCCGGTGAACCTGGTGGGGGGCTCGGATATCACCCGGGGCTGGCGCCTGCGGTCCGCGCCCCTGGGAATTTCCATGGCCGGGCCGATTGAAGTGACGCCGAAACTGCTGGAAAATTATGAAGAAGAAGCGTTGAATGTCATGCGGACCATCGCCGGACTTCCCAACATCAAGAACGTGCGGTTCAAGGATGAGGTGCAGTTTAAACGACAAATGATACGTTGAATGATTTAAACGATTTAGGATATTAATGATGGAATTCATCCATGAATATCAGTTGATCGACAAGCCATACACCCGCCGGGGCTCGACGTTTTACCGTGCGCTCAAAGCCGGTCAATCCGAGCCGGTCATGATTGAACTCATCAGCACCGTCCAGGCATCGCCGTCTGAAATCGCACGGTTTAAATACGCTTTTGAGAAAATCCGTCAGCTTGACTGCCGCGGCGTCGTTCATACCTGGGAGGTGCTGGATTGCCCCGAGGGTGTCACCATTGTAACGGAAAATTTTCCCGGCCAGCCCCTTTACAATTGCTTTACGCCCGGCGAGACGGATATCGACACTTTTTTGCAACTGGCCGTAACCCTGACCCGGACCCTGGGTGATATCCACAGCCGGGGCATTGTCCATCAGGCCGTCACGCCGGATACCGTGCTCTGCGGCGCATCCCCGGACAGCCTCAAGACGGACAGCGTCAAACTCACCGGATTCGGTGCAGCCGGGCTGATTACCCACATCCATGAAAAAATCCATGACCCCTCCGTTATCCGGAACATCCTGCCCTACATGGCGCCGGAACAGACCGGCCGCATGAACTGCGCCATGGATCACCGGGCGGACCTCTATGCCGCGGGCGTCCTCTTCTATGAACTCTTGACCGGCACGGTGCCGTTTCCGTCAGATGATCCGATAGAAATCATTCATGCCCACATCGCCCGGCAGCCCCTGCCCCCGGCAGAAAAAAATACCATTGTCCCACAGGCTGTCTCGAATATCGTGATGAAGCTGCTCGCCAAAACAATGGGCGACCGGTACCAAAGCGGTTATGGCGCGATGGCGGATTTTATGGAATGCGCCCGGCAGTTGCAAGAAACCGGTGAAATCCGGACATTTGCCCTGGGACGGCAGGATATGACCATCAGCCTGGATGTGCCGGAAAAAATTCTGGGCCGGGAAAAAGAGGCGGATATTCTTGAGGCTGCATTTTACCGAACGGCAAGAGGCGGCAATGAACTTTTTCTCGTAGCGGGCCCGTCCGGTATCGGCAAAACCGCATTGATCAATGAAATTCAAAAAACCGTCATCGCCAGACGCGCCTGTTTTATTTCCGGAAAAGCCGAACCCTACAAGGGAGATATTCCGTATTATCCTTTTATTCAGTCATTTACAGATCTGGCCCGGCAGGTGATGTGTGAGCCCGATGAACGCATCTGCAATTGGAAAAAGTCCATTCTTCAGGCATTAGGCGTCAACAGCCGGATTATCACGGATCTGGTGGCGCTTTTTGAAACCATCATCGGACCCCAGCCGGAAATCCCGCCCATCGGGCCTGGCCTCGCCCACCATCGGATCAATTATGTGTTTAAGGAATTTATCAAGGTGTTCGCCACGCCAAACCATCCGATGGTTCTGTTTGTAGATGACCTGCAATGGGCGGATGCAGCGAGTTTAAGCCTTATCCGGCTCCTGTCAACCGCTCCGGAAATTCATCATCTCCTGATAATCGGCGCGTACCGGGACAATGAGGTGAATGATGACCATCCCCTGATACAGGTCACGCACGATGTGGCAAAAACCAGTGCAAATGTCAGCCGCATGACCCTGCCTCCGCTGCCGGTTGAAACCGTCCACCAACTTCTCATTGATATGTTGAGATGCAATGCATCCGCCGCAATGGCTTTATCTGAAATCGTGCATCAGAAAACCGGCGGCAATCCTTTTTTCATCCGCCAGTTTCTAAAAAAGCTTTTTGAGGAAAAGGTGTTCACGCTGGCACCGGAAACCGGCTGGTCGTGGGACATGTCAAAATTATCGGGAATCCGGATGACCGAAAACGTGGTGGATTTTGTGGCTGAAAAGCTCGCCCGGCTTCCCGGTCCCACGCTGGATATCTTGAAACGATGCGCGTGCTGTGGTGCCTGCTTTGACCTGTCCGTGGTGGCGGCCAGCCACCACGTTTCCATTGATGCCGCGATAGCGGATGTATCCCCGGCCGTGACCGATGGGCTTATCGAGTTTAAAGGAAATACCGGCGTTTTTTCCCATGACCGGATCCGGGAAGGCGTGTATCAGCTATTTCCCGAATCGGAACGGATATCCACCCATTACACCATCGGCCGGTATCTACTGGAGGAGACCTCCCTAAAACAGCGAAATGAAGCCATTGTTGAAATTGTCAATCACTTCAACCTGGCCCGGACACTAATTACATCCCCTGATGAGCGGCTTCTGGCAGCCGGGCTCAACCGTCAGGCCGGAGAAAAAGCGATATCATCAGGCGCATTTGAAGCGGCGTTTCATTATTTTAACGCCGGCATTCAATGGATGGAAACCGCCTGCGGGGACGGAGGCGCCGGGCCTTGCTGGCAGAGCGACTATTCCCTGGCCCTGGCTCTTTACAGCAGCGGCGCGGAAGCCGCCTATCTGATTGCGCGTTATGACGACATGCGCCGGCTGACCGAGCAGATTATCCTTTACTCCAGATCATTAACGGATACGGCGCCGGCCCGCATCGTGCTTCTTCACGCCCTTATGGCCCAGAATAAGCTGGATGAAGTGATCCATTCCGGGCTTTCCCTCCTGTCTGACCTGGGGGTATTGTTTCCCAGCCATCCCACAAAACTGCACATCATTAGGGAATTGATCCGGACCAAAATCCATCTCAGGGGCAGGCATCCCGAGGATTTTTTGAATTTGCCGCCTTTAACGGATCCGGCCATCAAAGCGCAGGTGGATGTGATGTCCGCCCTGACTTCAACGGCCTACTGGACCAATCCGAATCTCCTGCCCCTGATTATTTTCCGGCTGATGCGGATATTCGCCATGCACGGGAATATGGAGTATTCCCCTTATGTGTATGCCGGGTACGGGTTTATTCTCTGCACCCTGGGAGAGATAGATGCCGGGTTTAATTATGGAAACATGGCCCTGACGCTGGTGGAGCGTCTGAATCTCCCCAAATACAAGGGCAGAACGCTGATGGTGGTCAACACATTCATCCGGCACTGGAAAGAGCCTGCGGAAAGTGAAATTGAGCCGTTTCTGGAAGCATATCAACGGAGCATGGAACAGGGGGATATTGAATTCGCCGCCCATTCCATGATGGTCCGCGGATACACTCAGTATTGGCTCGCAAAGCCTTTGGATGCGCTTTATGATGAATTGCAGAAGACGCGGGAAATTTTAACCCGGCTTGACCAGAAGACCAATTTGCATGTGATTCAAATCTATCAGCAGGCAACGCGCAATCTCCGGGGAAAAGCAGCGGATGCCGGAACGCTGGTTGGGGATGATTATAATGAAGCGGACATGCTGCCGGTTCACGAAAAGGTAAATGACCAAACCTGCCTGATCAATCTGTATTTGAACAAGCTGATGCTCAATTGGATGTTCCACCGCCCTGCCGCCGCCTATGCAACAGCGGAGAAAGTCATGGCGCATCTTGAGGGCGGGCTGGGCTCTCTTTTTTATCCCTTTTGTTTTTTTTATGATTCCCTTGCCCGCATCAGCTATTTCCCCCAAGCTGGCTGGTTTTTACAAAAGAGCATTCTTTTCCGTGTGTTGCGCAATCAACGGAAGATGAAAAAATGGGCCCGTCATGCCCCGGAAAATTTTCTGCACAAGTATCATCTGGTTGAAGCGGAACTGGCAAGGCTCAGGGGAACCGGCAAAAATGCCATCCCTCTTTATAAAAAAGCCATCAGCGGGGCCATGGAAACCGGATACACCCAGGAAGCCGCCATTGCCTGCGAGTGTCTGGCTGTATTTTATCTGGATCAGGGGATTCATGATTTTGCCGCCTCCTATATGGTTCAGGCCCGGGATCTTTACCAAACCTGGGGGGCCCACGCCAAGGTGCGGCAACTCAACGAAAAATACAACGGACTTTTTTTGACGGTTCCCGGAAAACAGACCAGCGCCACCCCCCCGGATGAATCCGGGCCTTCGCCGTCTTCTATAACGGAAGACCGTCTGGACATTGCCGCGATGATGAAGATGTCCCAGGCGATTTCCAGTGAAATCACCCTGGAAAAGCTGCTGGTCACCCTCATGCGGGTCATCACCGAAAATTCCGGGGCGGAAAAAGCTTTGCTCATCCTGAACCGGAACGGACGGTTCGAGATTGATGCCGAAATCGGTACGAACGCCAAAAATATCAACGTGCTACAAGCAATTCCGGTGGATGAGAGCGACGCCCTCTGCCCCGGCATCATCAGCTATGTGAAAAGAACCCTGGAACCCCTGGTTCTGGACGACGCCCGGTCGACCGGCCGGTTTGCCGGTGATCCGTATATCCGGCGGCATTCGGTGCGCTCTGTCCTTTGCCTGCCGTTGGTGCGCCAGCAGCAGGCCATCGGCCTCATTTACCTGGAAAACAACCTGACCCCGAATGCGTTCACTCCGGACGGGGTGGAGATGATCACCCTGCTGTCCACCCAGGCCGCCAACTGCCTGGAAAATGCGATTTTTTTCGAAAAAACCCTGGCTGCGGAAAAACAGGCGCAAAAGCAGCGGGAACAATACCAGAAACTGGTTGAAAGCATGAATGACGGCCTGGGTATTATTGATCCGCAACTCCAGATCACTTTCGCCAACAACGCCCTGTGCCGGATGACGGGATACAGTGCGGAGGAAATCAAACAAAAATCCGTCATCGACCTTCTGGATGACGCCAATCAGCAGCAGCTTGAAGAAGAAGTGGCCAACTGGACGGAAAAGGACCGGCATGTCTTTGAAATCGACTGGACAGCCAAAGATGGCGGTCTGATATCCACCATCGTTTCTCCGAAACCCGTTTATGATGACAATGGCGAGTTTGCCGGATTTTTAGGGATTGTAACGGATGTGACGGATCTGAAAAAAGCAAAAGAGGAAAAGGAGCTGGCCCAGGCTCAACTGCTTCAATCCCAGAAAATGGAGGCCATCGGCATGCTTGCCGGGGGCGTGGCCCATGATTTCAATAACTATCTGACCACCATCCTGGGTTCTGTGGATTTGATCGGCATTAAAAAAAATCTTCCGGAAAACTTAAAAAAACACATCCGTCAGATCAGGAACGCAGCGGAGCTGTCCGCGGCCCTGACCCGGCAACTGCTTGCCTTCGGCCGGCGTCAGATGCTGGAAAAGACCCCCATCAATTTAAATACCGTTGTCTCAAATATCCAGAAAATGCTGGAACGGCTGATCGGAGAAAATATTCAACTGACGACCCGGCTTGCTCCGGACTTGAAACAAATCAACGCCGATTTCGGGCAGATGGAGCAGATTGTCATGAACCTCGCCGTCAATGCCAGGGATGCCATGCCGGAGGGCGGACACCTGCATTTGAAAACGGAAAATATTGTTATTGATGCGGTTTACTGTCACCATGTGACCGACGCGGCACCGGGGGAATTTGTCCGCCTGACCGTCGAAGACTCCGGTGCCGGCATGGACCGGGAAATGATGGATAAAATATTCGACCCGTTTTTTTCCACCAAGGGGCCCGGCCACGGGACAGGGCTCGGATTATCCGTGGTATACGGTGTGGTGAAACAACATCAGGGGTGGATCAATGTCTATAGTGAGCCGGGGCACGGAACCACCTTTAAAATTTACCTGCCGGTTTCAAATAAGCCGCCGCATCCGGCAACCATTGACGAAAACAGCGTCCAAAAATCGAAGATCCCGATTTATCAGGGAAATCAGGAATGGATACTGTTGGTTGAAGATCAGGCGGAAGTCCGTGATGTGATTGTCACCGCTCTGACCGAAAGCAATTACATTGTCCGGGAGGCGGCAACCATTGCGGAAGCCCGGGATTGGATGACCCGGGCAGGCAATGAATTTGATTTGTTATTCAGTGATGTGATTCTGCCGGACGGCAATGGTATTGATTTTGCGGAGCAGGCAACCCGGCTGAACCCAATGATGAAGGTGTTGATCTCCAGCGGCTACACCGAAGAAAAATCCCGGTCGGACGCCATTGACCGGAACCGGTTTTCTTTCCTCCAGAAACCCTATCCGTTAAAGAAACTGTTTGAAATCCTGCACCGGATATTCAACCAGAACTGAAGCAACGCTTTCGTTTTTTATAATAATTGGAAATAATAATGAAAAATCAGAAAACCCCGGTAAAAATCCGTGTCGTTACCATTGAAAAACCGCCCATTGAACTTTGCCAACTGCTCAAATTTGAAAACCTCGTTCAAAGCGGCGGC
Organism: Desulfosalsimonadaceae bacterium; assembly: GCA_049297455.1. Taxonomy (GTDB): domain Bacteria; phylum Desulfobacterota; class Desulfobacteria; order Desulfobacterales; family Desulfosalsimonadaceae; genus SURF-3. The sequence goes on from JBAQUK010000257.1 coordinate 29,846, forward strand.
GAGGCGAAATCCGTGATCGCCCAGGAACTGGTGCGGGTCAACGGGGAGGTTGAAACCCGGAAGCGGAAAAAGCTGATTGCGGGTGATGTAATTGAATTTGCGGGAGAAATGATTCAAATCAAGGAAAAGCATTCATGACAGACAAAGCAGCTTCAGGAGCGCAGGCCGCCGGATTTTCCGGGGGCATGCATTACCTCCATGACCCCGCACTCAACAAGGGGACCGCTTTCACCGAAGCCGAACGCGACGCCCTGGGGCTCCGGGGGCTTCTGCCGCCGGGGGTCCAGACCCTGGATGAGCAGGTCATGCGGGTGATGGGAAATTTTAACCGGAAAACCTCCGACCTTGAAAAATATATTTTTCTGGTGGCCCTGCAGGACCGGAACCAGACCCTGTTTTACCGGGTGATCATGGACCATCTGGAAGAGATGATGCCCATCATCTATACCCCCACCGTCGGCCTGGCCTGCCAGGAATATGTGCATATCTACCGGCGGCCCAGGGGGGTTTTCATCGCCGACAAGAACAAGGGCCGGTTCTCGGAAATCTTAAGAAACTGGCCGGACCGGGATGTCCGGATCATTGTGGTCACCGACGGAGAACGCATTCTGGGCCTGGGCGATCTGGGTGTGGCCGGAATGGGTATTCCCACCGGCAAACTGTCCCTGTACACGGCCTGCGCCGGGATTCATCCGGCCGGGTGCCTCCCCGTGACCATTGATGTGGGCACCAATAATGTGGATCTGCTGCATGACCCCCTGTATTTCGGCATGTGCCATCCGAGAATCCGGGGAGAAGCGTATGATGACTTGATCGAGGAGTTTATTCAGGCGGTGCAGGAAAATTTTCCGGGCGCACTCGTTCAATTCGAGGATTTCGGAAACACCAATGCCTTCCGGCTCCTGAATAAATACCGGAACCGGGTCTGCACCTTTAATGACGATATCCAAGGCACGGCTAGCGTGGCCCTGGCCGGTTTGTACAGTGCCCTGCGCATCACCGGCCAGAAACTGGTGGACCAGAAAATTCTTTTCCAGGGCGCGGGCGAAGCGGGCACCGGCATCGCCGGTCTCATCGTCACGGCCATGACGGGGGAAGGCCTGTCTCAGGCAGAGGCCCGGCAGCGCTGCTGGTTTGCGGACTCAAAGGGTCTGGTGGTAAAAAGCCGGGAAAAACTCGCCGAGCACAAACTCCCCTATGCCCATGACCACGAATACCACCCGTATTTTCAGGATGCGGTAAAAGCCTTACAGCCCACGGCCGTCATCGGGGTTTCCGGCCAGCCCGGAACATTCACCCAATCAGTACTGGCGGCCATGGCGGAATATAATGAGCGGCCCATTGTATTCGCCCTGTCCAATCCCACGTCAAAGGCCGAATGCACGGCAAAAGAAGCCTACGTCTGGACAAACGGCCGCGCCATTTTCGCCAGCGGCAGCCCGTTTGAACCAATAACCCTGGGAGGTAAAACCTTTGCGCCCGGACAGGGGAACAACGCCTATATTTTTCCGGGGGTGGGGCTGGGGGTGATCCGTTGCAAGGCCAACCGCGTCACCGATGAGATGTTCCTTGCGGCCGCAAAAACCCTTGCCGCCGAAGTATCGGACGCCGACCTCCATCGGGGAAGCATTTATCCGCCCCTTAAACAAATCCGGGACGTGTCCGCAAAAATCGCCGTGGCGGTGGCGGAAATTATTTTTGACCAGGGCCTTGCCGCCATTCCAAGGCCCGTTGATCTGCCGGCGTTTATCCGGGCGGGGATGTATGTGCCCGTTTATCCAATGTATGCGTAAGCGTTCCATTAATAATAATTCCAATTCCAAATCAAAGATGATATCAAGGCGGCGAGGATTGAGGCGACGAAGGCGTACAGTTAGTACGTTGAGGAGCCGAAGACGAGCCAACGAAGATAGCGCTTTGATTTGGAATTGGAATAACAGAGGACTGAAGTTTCCCCAAAAAGCGTCATGCCGCCATGCGTAGTAGTACGGCTATTAGAGAATTAACGACGGATTTTTGTGGTACTGGGAAAAGACTACTAAAATTATCGTCCAATGCCGCTTCCGTGAT
>JBAQUK010000258.1:0-1625 GCA_049297455.1 Desulfosalsimonadaceae bacterium
CGCTACGCGCGTCTGGCCCGGATTATTGCTGAAAATTTTGAGTCCGACCCAAAGCGCAAGGAAGAACTGCTGCGGATTTCAGAAACCTGTGAGCAGGTGCCGGCAAAGACGCCAAGAAATCTACAGGAATCTTTTCAACTGGGCCATTTTATTCAGATCCTCACCCGGCACGAAGCCTTTGAAGGTGCCATGCCATGCCGTCCGGATTATTATCACGGGCCGTACTATGACAAGGATGTGAATATTGACAAACGTCTGACAAAGGAAGAAGCCCTTGATCTGGTGGGAGAATTCATGATCCGTACGTATGAGATCGGTCTGTTTGCTCCCCGTTGGGCCAGGGAAGGACTCCAGGGCATCACCGGTACGTGGGTCTGGACCTTGGGCGGCGTGAATAAGGACGGTTCAGATGCGTGTAACGATCTGACCATCGCTTTTATGCAGGCTGCCCGGCTGGTCCGGGTGTCCAATCCCACCTTCGGTTTCCGGTGGCACCCAGAGGTCAAGGATGAGGTCATGCGAGAATGCTTTGAGTGTATCCGGCACGGGCTCGGGTATCCCTCCATGCGCAATGACCCGATTCTTGTGGCAAACACCGTGTATTGGTACGGCCATCCGGTAGAAGAGGCCAGGACTTGGGTGCATCAGGCCTGCATGTCTCCGTGTCCCACCACCAAGCATGGATTTCAGCCTATGCGTATGGCTTCGGCGACAGCCAATACCGCGAAGATGATTGAGTATGCCCTGTCAAATGGTTTTGACCGGGTGGTGCAGATGCAGATGGGGCCGAAAACCGGTGATCCAAGAAAATTCAAGAACTTTGAAGAGCTTTTTCAGGCCTGGATCGCCCAGATGGAATGGCTGATGAACATTCTGGTTCGAACAGTTAATCTGGGCCGGGCCAAGGACCCTGAATTCTTCGGCCGGCCGTTTCTGTCCGCAATATCGGAACGGTCAGTGGAAAGCGGGCTTGACGCGGTCAGCCCGGAAGGTGAACGCGGGAACTGCTGGATTACTTTTTTCACCTGGGTGGAAAACGCGGACAGCCTTGCGGCAGTCAAAAAGCTCGTGTTTGATGAAAAAAAATATACCATGGATGAGTTGATCACCGCCCTTGAAGCCGAATGGGAAGGGTATGAAGCGATGCGGCTGGATTTTGTTAATAATGCGCCCAAGTGGGGCAATGACGATGATTACGTGGATAATATAATGGTCCGCTGCTTAAGGGAAGTGGCCCGGCATTCCCACGAGATCAAATGTCCCAGCGGCAACAACTGGCCGGCATTGCCTGAAAATGTCAGCGGCAATATTCATTATTCCAGCCTTGTGGGCGCTCTGCCCAACGGTCGGCGCCTGGGCGACGCGCTTTATGACGGTGGTGTTTCTCCGGGCCCGGGTCTGGACAAAAAAGGCCCTTCCGCTGTGCTCAAATCATGCAGTAAATTCGATCATATTAAAGACGGCCGCGCTTTTCTGCTGAATCAGCGGCTTTCACCGACCCAGTTGGCCGGTGAAAAAGGGTATAAGCTCTGGAGCGCCTACATGGAGACCTGGGCGGATCTGGGTTTGGATCACGTGCAGTTTAATATGGTGGATGATACGACCCTGCGTGCGGCCCAGAAAGA
>JBAQUK010000259.1:0-4661 GCA_049297455.1 Desulfosalsimonadaceae bacterium
GATTTATTTTCAATTATTTTAATATGTTATAACTATTTGATATTGCATATCATTTATATGCTGCCCAATGCTCACAAATTGGGCAGCATATAAAAATTAACTCGAAACCGAACAAGCGAAATCCAAGCTGGAAATGCGAAATGTAAGTTAAAACCCTGGATCAGTTCCGCTGGACCTGGCCTAAAAATATCAACCGCCTCCAGGTGCAAAACCTTTTTCGCCTTCAATTTATAAAAGCCAAATCCAATGTCATCTTCCTCGGCGGCGTCGGACTGGGTAAAACGCATCTGGCCTCAGCCTTGGGATATGAAGCCTGTCTGAAAGGACATTTTGTCTGCTTCGCCACCGCCATCGACGTTATCAACACGCTCACATCCGCCCAAGCACGGGGCATGCTCAAACAGGAACTGAAAAAATACACCAAACCCGAACTTCTGGTTCTCGACGAACTGGGGTATCTCCCCATCGACAAAGCCGGCGCGGATCTATTGTTCCAGGTCATCAGTCTGCGCTATGAACAGGGAGCCATGATCATCACCTCAAACCGCGCGTTTAAAGACTGGCCTGAAATCTTTAACAACGACAGCACCCTGACATCTGCCATTCTCGACAGATTACTCCATCATGCTGAAACCGTACTCATCGAAGGCAAAAGCTATCGCATGAAAGACAAAATCGAATCGTAAAAACCACTGTAAAAACACATCACGCCGGAACCGGATAACAGGTTCCGGCTTATCCAAATTTAAGACAAAATCCATCTGCATTTTTAACCTGGCGCTTTTGATGCATTTTCACGCCACCGGTGACAAACAAGGCCTGATGCCGGCCGGAATATAGAAATCTCTCCCAGGTCCACCGGCACCCGGTCGGCTTCATTCTTCCGGCCGGTCCTCCCGGTCCATCCATCCATCCGCCCATCCTGCCAGATCCTTCCTCCCATCCTACCAGGTCAGATGGTATCAATATCCGATATCAATTTTTAAAGGTATTGATTTTTAAGACTGGATGCGATAGAGGAAATCAATAGGCGGATGTATCCAATATGGAAAATCAGGATAAGAATTATGTCAACTTTTTGAGGCTGTTTTGGGCGAATTTCAGGACAAAATATGGTATTGATAAGGCGGGTAAAGTAAAAATATCTTATAAATAAAGATAGTTATAAAAAGTTTACCGAAATAGTTTACAGAAGGTTAGTTATCAGGCGTTGATTTTATTTCTTGTAATTTATGATACTTATAAATGTCTGATAATGTTTTCAGGATATGTGATGCAGAAATGACGCATGGCGTTATGGTTTTAAGGTCAATCGTTTTACCATTTTGCATACAAAACAAAGGGGAATTGAGATTTAATTATGAGCAATTTACCAGCAACCGGACATGAAAGCAAGGCAAACATTCTTGAACTGTTTCAGAATGCATTGAAAGCGGACGGCACCATCAACGGAAGATCCTCTTTTGGTAAAGCCATTGCCGCTATACAGGGTGCATTAAATAAGAATGAAGTTCAAGCTGCCGGTGCCATGGTGCGAAAGGATATCGCCCTCTATTCGATCATAGAGAAGGTTATTGAATCGCATCTTGTCAGCAACCCTGAACAGATAATCAGCGCCGATGGAAAGATCAACCCCTTGATCAGTGTTGAGCTGTTAAGGATTCAGGAAGCAAAGCGCCGGGCCTTAACCTTCTTAATTGACTTAAAGAAAAAAGAAAAAAATAAAGGCAAGTCAGGCAAGGGCAGGGATTTAAACAATATTTCATTCGATTAAAAAATATATAAAGACATTCCGGGAAGGTGGAAGCCCCAAAAATCGGGCACTGGCCGGGGCCGGGTGTCTTGCACATATAATTTTTTCAATTTTCAGCGATTTCTATCGATAGACCGGGGACCGGGAACCAAAACCGAACAACAAAAAAAATGACAATAAGCATATGAACTTTTCAGAGCGTTTAAAATTGTGGCAGGGCGGGGAAGCCGCGTTTTATCAATGGCTGGCGGACATCCAGCCGATGATTTTGACCCGGTCCAATCGATATGAACCATTTGTCCCCACTGCCAGGCAAAAGAAGTTTATAAAAAATGTGCTGGCGGTGGACAAGGCCGGTCTGTTCAAGCATTCCATTTCGTTGAACGTGGAGCCCCGGCGCCATGGGAAGTCAACCGTTTTCAGTTTGATTACGTTGTGGCTGTTCACCAGCCGGCAAAATTACACGGTGCAATTGCTCGGGAGTACCGAAGACCATTGCCGGCGGACCCAGTTTGCGGCGCTGAAGCGGATCATCAATAACACTGACCGCCTGTCCGTGCTGATCCCGGAAAGCCATCAGCAGATGTATACCATTTCGTTTCCGGAATTGCAGAATCAAATCCAGTTTTCCGCGAGTAACACGGCAAGCGCGTTTGGAGATAAAATCAATCTGCTTTGGGTGTCGGATCTCCATTCGTTTGTCGAACTCGGGCCGTTTAATGCGCTGCAAGCTGCATTGCTGGATTCGGAAGATTCATTGATTTTTATCGATTCAAACACGGATAGCACCGGCGGGCCGGTCGATTCGCTTGAGCAGGCCGCGGTGACCGATAAACAGATGCTTTGCCAGTCCACCAGCTACCGGGACTTTGCCCATTTTGCGAAGGACGCCCCGGAATGGATTGACCGCTCCAAGGCGGCGCGGCTGGAAAAAACAACATTGCCGGCCGATTTTAAGCGGGATGTTCTCGGGCAGAGGTCAAGCGCGCGGAACGGGCTGTTTTCGGCTGAAATTATTTCCCTCTGCCGGGATTCTTACCGGGTGCCCGTGGCGGATGTTGAGGCGCTGGCCCAGGGCCGGTCGTATAAGATTGGCGCGGGCCTGGATCGGGCGAAGTCGCTTATTGCCGGGCCTCGGGGTGATTATACTGTCTGGTCCGTGGTCATGAAGGTTGCCACCCAGGGCGGCGAACCGGAATATTATGTGCTGAATCAGGTCCGGTTTTTGATCAATTCCGCAAAGGCCATTAAGTCGGTGATACTGGAAGACCATAAGCGATACGGGTTGGACAATGTAATTTTTGAGAATTTTGAGACGTCGGACATCCATTCATGGGCGCTTGAAAATCGGATTCCGTGTGAGCTGATCAGTCCGCATAGCACCACTTAGGAAGCCAGTTTTCCGGAAATGTTCAGGGTCATGAAAGAGGGGCGGCTGCATTTCTCCAAGGATCTTGAGGTTTTTGAATCGGAGCTTTCCACCTTCATTTATACCCGGCGGCAAAACGGGACCCACTCATTCGGCCATTCAGGGGCAAAATTTCACGATGATTGCGTTTATTCCGTCAATTGGGCGCTTTTTTCACTGCGGAAAGAAGTTTTAAACCTTTTTGAGATCGATACCATTCAATGTGACTGCCGGGGCGGGAATCGGCATATGTGCTTTATGATGGGCGGGGGCCTGGAACTGTATTGCAAGGGCCGGTGTGCGGCTTATGGTCAGGTTGAGGAAATGTGGCGGCAATACCGACTTTTCAATGAGGAATCGGGAATCAAGATCCCGGAATTCTTTCATGCCATGGTTAAAGTGACGGGGGCCGTGGTGTATCAGTCGGCTTGATTTTTTGGATTTATTCTGCCATGTAAATAAGACGCTTCGCCAAAGTGTTTTATTTTCTTGACAAAAAATTTCAGTTCATGTCTTGCTAAACCTTTATTTAATGTCGCCATGGCGATTTTATTGACAAATATATTACTTTTTTCATATCTTAAATTTAATGTCAGCATTGGCGTTAATTTTTACATGATGCATATCAAGAGGGTCCTATGCAACCCGAAGCATTGACAAAATTTACTCAATTGGTGCAGGAAATCAATCAACTTTTAAAGCTGGAAGACCATGGCTCGATTAGTGATTTGACTTTTCGACGGCTTGAAAACGAAGCCAAAAAATTGGTTGAGGCTTCCCCTGGTGAAAGTTTTTCGATCAGAGGGATGATCTCTTGTTTAAAAGGAAATATTGATGAAATGCATCGTTATCATCGGCTTTCCTTAAAATATGAGGAGTCGGATATTTATTACACCAATTATTCCGCATCATTGGAAAATTTGGGTTTTCTTGATGAGGCCTATGAGTATGCATTAAAAGCATATCATGCAAACATCGGCAGCGCACATATGTTAAGCAATGTGTTGGAACTTGCCAATTTAACGGGAAAAGAAAATGAATTCCAGGAATATGCCGAAGCTTATAAGCGGCTGACCGGCGAAGAGCATTCTCTTTTGCGGTTTCCGGAGGACGACCCGGAGACATTAAATGGTTTCTTTGATATCGCCGAAGATCTTATGGAAAATCAACCGGAAATGATCGTTAAACCGGACAAGAAAATGGTGGAACTCGCGTTTAAACTGGTTGAAGGCGTTGATCTGAACTGCTAATGACAGATAACTGGGAAATTTATTTTTTTAAACTGTTTAGCGATGCCTTTAATGAGTTGATCAAAGAGGTTGAATCGCTTGCTGCAAAAGATCCAGATGGATATAAAACCAATCCAAAAACAAAAGTAACTATTCAGCGTAATTCACGATAAAATTACTACTCTTGCTTCACAAATTCCGGCAGCTTGCCGTTGAACAACAATTCCAGCGCACGGCTTGCTTTCATTCCCTGCTTGCGACAGGTCGACAA
>JBAQUK010000260.1:0-20493 GCA_049297455.1 Desulfosalsimonadaceae bacterium
CCCCCTCCATGACCGATTTTGTATTCATGGTGGAAACCGGTTCCTTCATGTTTCTGACCGGACCCGCTGTGGTCAAAACCATCATCCACCAGGACATTACCGCCGCCGAACTCGGCGGCGCCCAGGTACATGCCCGGAAAAGCGGGGTGGCCCATTTCACCTCGCCCAATGACATCCTCTGTATCCGGGAAGTGCGGAGGCTGATCAGCTACCTTCCCTCCAACAACCGCTTGAAATCGCCTATTATGGACATGCGGGACCCGGTCGACCGCATTGACCCGGCCCTGGATTATCTGATTCCGGCGAACCCCAACCAGACCTACGATATGAACGTCCTGATTTACAGCATTCTGGACGGGGCTGAATTCATGGAAGTCCAGCCCCAATTTGCCCGCAACATCATTTGCGGATTCGGCCGATTGGGCGGCCAGACCATCGGATTGGTGGCGAACCAGCCCGCGGTGCTGGCCGGTGTGCTCGACAGCGACGCATCGGTCAAGGCCGGTCGGTTTGTCCGGTTCTGCGACGCATTCAACATTCCCTTGATCGCCCTGGTGGATGTCCCCGGATTCATGCCCGGCCCGGATCAGGAGCACGGCGGCATCATCCGCCACGGCGCAAAACTCCTCTATGCCTTTATTGAAGCCACGGTGCCGCGCATCTCCGTTATCGTCCGCAAGGCTTACGGCGGTTCTTATCTGGTGATGAACTCCAAGCACATCCATTGCGACGTAAATTACGCCTGGCCATCCGCCGAAATTGCGGTGATGGGCTCCAAGGGGGCTGCGGAAGTGATTTACCGGAAAGAAATTCTGGCCTCAAAAAATCCGGAGGAAATGCTGAAGGAGAAGATGGATCATTACCGAAACGCCTTCGCCACCCCCTTTCTGGCTGCCCAACGGGGATATATTGATGATGTTATTTTCCCTCGGGACACCCGCCACCGGTTGATTCGCACCCTTCAAGTGCTTGAAGGAAAAGAAGCCAAACCTCCCCGCCGCAAGCACGGCAATATACCGTTATGAGGAAAAACAAATGTTTGACAAAATCCTGATCGCAAACCGGGGCGAAATCGCCTGCCGCGTGATTCGAACCTGTAAAAAAATGAACATCCGGACAGTCGCCGTGTATTCTGAAACAGACACGCGGAATCTGCATGTGCAGATGGCCGATGAAGCCTTTTGCATCGGCCCGTCCCCGGCTCGTGAGTCCTATCTTGCCGCAGACAAAATCATTTCCATCGCCCTTTCCAGCGGGTGCCGGGCGATTCATCCGGGATACGGCTTTCTGTCCGAAAACCAGCGATTTGCCGAGGCAGCGGCTGCGGCAGGTCTGACATTCATCGGCCCGCCGCCGACGGCCATTTCCATGATGGGCGATAAAATCGCGTCCAAAGAACTGGCTAAAAAAACCGGCGTTCCGGTGATTCCGGGACATGACGCGCCTTTGGAAAGCATTGAAGAGGCATTGGCGGCGGCTTCACGGATCGGGTATCCGGTGCTGTTGAAACCCGCGGCCGGGGGCGGCGGCAAAGGGATGCGGATTGTTTTTTCAAAACCGGAAATGGAAGCCGCGCTCTCGACCAGCCGGGCGGAAACCCGAAAAGCATTCGGGGATACGCGGATTTTCATGGAACGCTATATTGAGCGCCCCCGGCATATTGAAATCCAGATTCTGACCGATGCCTTCGGAAACATTATCCACTTGGGCGAACGGGAATGCTCCATTCAGCGGCGGCATCAGAAAGTCATTGAGGAATCCCCGTCACCGGCGGTATCCGCGGCCCTCAGGGACCAAATGGGACTGGCTGCCTGCAATCTGGCCAAAGCCGCCGGGTATGTCAATGCCGGGACCGTGGAATTTGTGACGGATGAACAGGGGAATTTCTACTTTTTGGAGATGAACACCCGGCTTCAGGTGGAGCATCCGGTCACGGAACTGGTCACCGGACTGGACCTGGTGGAACTCCAGCTCCGCATTGCCGACGGCGAACGCCTCCCGTTCACCCAGAAGGATGTGAGGCTTTCCGGATGGGCCATTGAGGCCCGAATTTGTGCGGAAAACCCGGCAAGGGAATTTCTGCCGTCCACAGGAATGATCACCCGCTATGCCGAGCCCAGAGGAGAGGGTGTGCGTGTGGACAGCGGCGTGCAGACCGGAAGCCTGGTCAGCGTATATTACGACTCCATGCTGGCGAAAGTGATCTGTGCCGGCCGGGACCGGGAAGAAGCGCGGGGCCGCTTGGTGGAAGCTTTAAACGGGTACCACATCGAAGGGGTGACCACCAATGTGGATTTTGTCAATGCGGTGCTGGCTCACCCGGAATTTATCAACGCCCATCTTTCCACAGACTTTATTGACGCCCATTTCCAGGGAGCCCGCCCCAGAACCGGCTTGAATCCCGAGCATCTGCGGATGGCCGCACTGGCGGCGACGCTGGTGCACCACGTCCGGACGGTAGCGGTCCGGGATTCGCTCAAGCCCATGACCTCACGGATCGGCCGGGAGGCCGTCCCCAAAATCGACCATCATTACAAGGTCAGGTCCGACGATGACGTCTTTGACATCCGCCTCAACGGTTCCATGACCAGCCGGAAATGGATCACCCATGTGGACGGAGAGCGTTATGATGTAGAAACGCCGGAATTTGAATTTTACCGGCGGCGGCTGAAACTCACCATCAACGGCGTCGTGCACCGGTTCCGGATGCAGTCCGCACATCCTTTTCTGATCGGCTCATTTTGCGGCATCTGCCGGTTATTTGAGATATATATCCCACGAGAATGGGAGATGATCCGCCACATGCCCAAAGACTCCGGCCAGGTCATGGAAAATGTCCTGGCCTGCCCCATGCCCGGACTGGTGGTCGCCATACGGGTCCAAAAAGGCGATCGCGTTTTCCGGGGCCAGGATTTGGTGGTGATTGAATCCATGAAAATGGAAAGCGGGGTCGCATCAAAATCTGACGGACGGGTTGTGGACATCATGGTTAAAGAAAGTCAATCCGTGGATGCGGGCGATATTCTCATCCGATTTGAACCCATCGTGTGACGAAACAAACACGATTGATTTGATTAAAATAAAAGCCACGGATGAATGCAACTGCCAATTTTTTTTGTTTTTAATTTTAAAATCATGATTACCTGTGATCACCCATAGAAGTTCCAAGATCCATCAAACCTGGCAACATAAGAGAATTTAAAGGAATAGAATGGATTCTGGAATTGAACCACTTCGTGAAAAATCCTGCCATCCTTGCAATATAAAACAGCCATGTGGCACTATAAGAGAAAGCAGTCAATCATTTGACTGGCTTATCTTTTCAATGTTGGATGTCAAATCCACATAACAAGATCCATTTTGAATAAATCAGGAGTCTAAATTTTTTAAGCCTTTCGCCCTACCCTGTTTTAACCTGACTCCAATTATTTTTTTCCGCTGCACGATAGTTCGCCTTTTCTGTATTTCTTAAATTTTTTTTACCTTTTTTTCAACTTTTTCCCTTTAAGGCGTCACAACACAACCACGGTGACGCCTCCCCTTTCTATAATAGATAATAGAGACCATTTTTTTATCTGACAATTTTTAAAACGCAAAAAAAGGAAAAGATGTTTTTCTCAACCCTCATAAAAAAATTAACCGGAACAAGGAGACAGGAGATCCCGCTCAATCTCCTGTCCCGCTTGTGGATTGAAAAAGATATGTCAGGAAAATCATCATTAAATGCTCCCATCACCCGCCAGTGGGGGCATGACGACATCGATCTGTTTTATGCCCGATATTTCGCGCCCAAGATGACGGCGCTGGGTCCGGCCGTCTCGGTGATCAATCATCTCCTGACCCTTCTGGATGATGCGGGCAATTGTCCGGCCTGCAAGGACATCTTGGACGCCACGGCAGGTTTTACCAATGTCACCCTGCGGGAACATTCCCTAAATGTCTCCCGGATAGCGGTGGATATGATTAAAAAAGCCCACCGGGATTATGACAAGATTCTCGGCAAAATCTTAATTATCGGCCTTTCGCATGGTCTCGGTGTCCTTTCTTCCACAAGTACCATCGGCGGTGTGGCTGCCAGAACTCTTTTGATGATTGACCCTTTAATCCAGGCCCTTCCTTATAAACAGGACATTGTCATTGCCATCCTCACTGCCTGTGAAGGCAATCCAAAGACTGACGGGGCAAAAATCCTCAAATCTGCCATTTTTGAAGCCAAACAACAGGAAACCGAACGCTCAAAAATCCTTTCAGAAATCAGCCGCCCGGATATTCCGGACCTCCAAAAGATCCGGGCTGCCATTCAAACACCACAGGAAAAATAATCATGAAAACCCACAGACAATTTCTGATCACTGCAATCTGGTTCGGTATGGCGTTTTTCATGTCTGCCTGCGCCGCTCCCCCAAAAACCATCCTCGCACCTTTGCGGGACATCACCGTTTTACCTACCCCTGCCATCATTATCAAAGACCATTATACCTTCGCCGGTGAAACGGCTCCTTATGCAGAAACCATGCAGTTTTTGATCACAACAAAACCGCGCCCCCTGCCCCTTTTGGAAAAAGCCCTTCAATTTGATCCAAAAATGTTCTCACCAAGGGCCAACCAACCCAAAGCCAATATGACAGAAACATCCCCAGAAGATATCCAATCCTTGTCGGTCTTTTTCCAAAAAAATTCCAACACTCTGGACAACCAGGAAATGAAGAAACTCAACCAGTTTATCAAAACATTAAAACAGGATTCCACCGGGCCTGTGAATATCACCGGCTATACCTGCCAACTTGGCACAGCAGCACACAATCAAAAACTGGCGGTGCTTCGTGCCAGAACTGTTGCGGATGTTTTAAAACAGCAAGGCGTCACCGTAGCAATCGTCACCGGCAAACCCGGATGTTTTTTCAGCCATACCGTCCCGGCAAAAAACCGGCGAGTGGAGATAACAGCAGTGCCGAAAGTCCGGTAAAATCAACCTGAACACAAACCAGCGAAAGGAGGAGAACAAACAGGACAGGAAATTACACCAATCAAAGATGCAACGGTTTTACAGGATTAACCATCTCAATGAACATTATTTAACGGAGGTTTGTAAATGTCTCTCATGAAAAAAATCAATACCCTCGGCCTCAAACTGGGAATGCTTCAAAACACCCTGGTAGCCAAACTGGAAGATCCCAAAAACGCCAAATGCATCGGCCTGGGACTGCTGGCTTTTGGTGTGCTTGTGCTGACAGCCTCCCAGGCCGGCGCGTTTACCGCCCCGGCAGCAGGATCTTTCGCCTATACGGTCTATGACGTGGCTGTTGAAAGGATTCTTCAGGGAGCCATCGGCTTTGTGGCTGGTGTGGGCGCGATGGTCATGGGCGCAGTTCTTGCCATTCAACAGAAAGTCCTGGCGGCGATCCCGGCGATCCTTGGCGGCGCGATTCTGCTCAATGCCGACACCCTGGTAACCACCCTTGGCATGACGTTTTAACCCTATTTTGAGAAACAGCGTCCGGAATCCTATGCTTTCGGGCGCTGTTTCAGCAAGGAAATATCATGTCCGAGTCTTTTGAAACCCGGTTTCCGCAATATCTCTCATCGCCCTTGCAGGTATTCTGGTTTGAAGCGGATGAACTGGCCATTGTCCTGATCGCCTTCATGATCGGCTCCATCTTCAAGGGCTGGTTTTGGCTGCTGCTGATTTTCGGTCCGTTCTTCTATACCCGGTCCAAACTCAAATACCCCCGTGGGTTTTTAAAACACTCGCTGTTTTTGAGCGGATTAAAGGATTTTGCGGGATACCCCACACGCTTTCAGAAAGAGTTTCTCGAATGAAATTGAATCAATTTATCCAGACTTCATCCAACCTGTATGCGGAAAACCGGCTTTTGAAATTCGTCGTGATCTGCATCGGCTGTGCTGTGATCATCAACAGCTTTTGCTCGTATGCGGCCCTTCAGTACCAGAAGGTCGTGATTCTGCCGCCGGTGGTTGACAAACGCATCACGATCAGCGGCAACGAGGTCAATGAGGATTATGTCCGGCTGTTTACCCGGTACGCCATGACCCTGCTGAACAATTATACCACCGGGTCTGCGGAGGGACAGTTTGAAGAATTTGTGGAGCATCTCGTGACCCCGGAGTTTTACCCGGAGATCCGGGAGACCCTCTACAGCCTGGTGGACACCATCAAACAACTCAATATCACCAGCGCGTTTTATCCCCAGAAAATCCAGGTTGATACAGAAAGCAAAACCATCACGGTGGCGGGAATCAAAAAAGAATTCACCAACACAACACTGGTTGAGGATGGCCAAAAACAATACAGCATCCGATACGTGATCTTAAACGGGAGGTTTTATATTAATGATATCAAAGAACTTAAAAATTAAGGCCGGCGTTTTCTTATTATTTGCCCTATTTCTGTGCGGTTCGGCCATTGCAGCCACACCGGCCTATACGGTCCGGCTTGGGGAGTTTAAAACCATTCCAGCCGTCACGGAATTTTACCGCCTGGTTCCGGAAAAACACCATCCGAACACCACGGTCTGCCGCCAGGGAGACGTCTATGTTTTAAACTGCGGCAGTTACGCCCAGGAAAAAGACATTCAGCCCCTGTTTATTCAGCTCAAGGATCTGGGGCTTAACCCAAAAATTGTGAAAGCTGATGCATCAAACTGCTCTCCAGCCGATGCTTTTTTAAAATTCACGCAACTCCCCCCTCTTCCGCCGCCAATACCTGCTGTCAAACAGGAACCCTATTCGGACCTGAATGACCCGGAGGTTGCAAGCCAGATGGAAAATCGCAGAACCCTTCTTCCGGAAACCACCACAAGCATTGTGTTCAGCAACCGGGACGTAAACCGGATCATCTGCCAGGCCGGTCCCATTAAGGATGTGGTTTTCTCCCAGGAAAAAGGAATATCCGTCAAAACCAGCGCAAGCAATGCGTTTGTCAAATTCCTGATGTCAGGAGATGAGAATGCCGGGGGCCTGACCTATTCCGATACCCCATCAGAAATTTATGTGGTCTGCGGTCCTGACAATGATGTTTACACCCTGATTGCCGAGCCCAGAAATATCCCGGCCCAGACCATTGAGCTGGCGTCCCGGAAAAAAGACATCCAGAAAACCATTTCACTGTTTGACGGCCTGGCTTTTGAGAAAAAAATCATTCTCATGATCTCCTTGGCCTATAAAAACGACACGGACAGCCTGACGGTAAAGCCTGTCAATACGCCGCTTAACGTATTCAGGGATATGGATGTGCTTTTCAGCCGTCAGATTACGGCGGATGGCGAAGGACTGACAGTAAACGAATACATTCTATCCATCAAACCCACTTCCGCCAAAACCAGCCTGCCCATCAATGAAACCATGTTTCTGGTGCCGGAACTGACCCAAAAGCCTGTCGGCGTCGCGTTGGAACATATGAGCCTGACAATGGGGAATCCGTCCCGGCTGTTTATGGTGGAAACCCACACGGATTAAAAGGATTTTTGACAATGATAGCAGGAGAAACTGAAAACAGGGAACCCAAAGGCCCTTTGGCCGGGATAAGAAAAAAATGGGCCGGGATTTCGCCAAAAAAGCAGAAGGCCATAGTCATCTCATTCTTTACGGTGCTCATCCTGGGGTTTGCGGCGGCAGGATATCACAGCAGGCAAACCCGGCACATGAACTCAAAACCGGTACAAGTCAGCAAAAACACCAAAGACATATCCCTAAATACCGACCTGATCGAAAAAAGCCTTTTCAGGCAGGCCCAGGACACCATCAACCAGCAGGGGAAAATCATTGCCGATATGCGCAAGGAAATCGCCGGTGTCAAGGCCGCTACGGAAAGAAATGCCCAGGAAGCGTTTTCTCAGGAAACCAGGCAGCCTGCCCTGCCCCCACCGCCAGATATGGCCATGGGACCGGCTGGAAACCCCATACCTGAACCCATGACCATGACCAATTACGGTATGGTCCCCCCGCCGATCTCCCATGACAATAAAGCCCCGGATGCCCCCATTGGCGGCATCGCGGTGGTGAGCAGCCCGGATGCCCCTGAAGTCAAGTCAGAGGACGGGGATAAAAAAAAATTCCAGATTTATCTGCCCCCTTCTTTTATGGAGGCGACTTTGCTTTCCGGGCTGGACGCGCCCACAACGACTGCCGGAAAAAGCGACCCGGTTCCGGTCCTGCTCAGAATTAAAGACCTGGCCATCCTGCCCAACAAGGTCCGGGGAGATTTGAAAGGGTGTTTTGTGCTGGCCGAAGGCAAAGGCAACCTGGCCTCCGAGCGGGTGGAAGTCAGGTTGGTCACCCTGTCCTGTGTGTCCAAAAAAGGGCAGTCGGTTATTGACCAAACGGTCAAAGGCTACATTGTTGATGAAGACGGCAAAGCGGGTTTACGGGGCATTGTGTCCGCCAAAATGGGGGCCATGCTGGCCCGGAGCGCCCTGGCCGGATTTATAGGCGGCATGGGTGAAGCGGTCCAGACCTCTTCCATGGATTTTGAGACCACGGCCATGGGCACCCAGACCCAGGTATGGAGTGATACGGACACCAAGAATATTGTCAAAGGCGGCATTGGCGGCGGAATTTCAAAATCCGCCGACCAGCTTGAAAAATTTTATCTGCAACTGGCGGAACAGACCCTGCCCATCATTCAGGTGGGGGCCACGAAAACCGTAACGGTTGTGATCAGCGAAGGTATCAACCTGGAGGTGAAGGATGCGACGATTATTAATTAATTTTATAAGATATTCTATTCTTGCTTTATTGGCTGTCGGTCCGGTCTTAACCGGTTGCTCCGCCTTGGTCAGTCCCTATTCCACGACATTTCAATGCCCGGATTCCGACAAGGGCAAATGCGTGAGCGTCAAAACCGCCTATGACGAGAGCCTGGAACCCAATCCCCTGGTGAAAGAGCAGGTCTGTGAAGATTGTGAAGAAAAGGAAAAAACCAAAGCCTCCAATGAGGAAACGCCTGATGAAAAGAAAATGGAAACACTCCCTTCGGATAAGACGCAAGCGGATGCCCCTACCCCCGACAACCCCAAATACGATTATCAGGACGCCCTTTACAAAAAACTCACGACGATCATTGACCAGCCGGAAACCCCGCTGGTGATCCCCCCGGATGTCATGCGGGTTTTGATTCCGTCTTATACAGGAGCTGACAATGAATGGTTCAGCGCCAGATATGTGTATTTCTTTGTGACCGAACCCAAATGGGCTGTGTCAGCGGCAACGGAGGAACGAGACTAATGGGCATTTTAAGCAATGCACTTTTTGGCCGTAACGGGGGACTCACCCACGGGCAGCTTGAGAAAATGAGTTTCCGGAACCGGTTTTCAGACTTTCTCCCATATATCGCCTATGATGCGGAAACCAAAGTTTATATCAATACCGATGACACCATCGGGTTTTTATGGGAATGCATGCCCCTGGTATATGCGGATCAGTCTTCTTTTGAAGGCCTGCGCGGACTGTTTACAGCATCCCTTCCGGATAAAAGCGTACTTCAATTCATGCTGTTTGCCGACCCCTATATCAAACCGATTATGGATCGATACCAGGAATTAAGAACCAGGGATATGGATGTCATCCAGGCGGCCACAAAAAGTGTGCATCAGTTTATTTCAGATGGTGCGGAAAACGGGATCGAAAATTTTCAGCATATCCCGGTGCGGCATTTCAGGCTGTTTGTGTCCCTGAAACTCCCGGCCAACAAGAAAATCAATGTATCCGATATCCGGGACACGGTGTATGAAGTCCTCAAAGGCGCATACCTTTTCCCGAGGCCGGTCCCTCCCTCGGACCTGATTTATCTCATGATGCGAATGTTCAACGATCATCCCCCGGAACAGGCAAGGTATGATGAAAATATACCCATCCGCAAACAGATCATTTTAAGCGAGACCCCCATCAAAACCCGGTGGGACCGGATGGAAATCGGGTCCCGGCATTTCCGGTGCATGACTCCCAAAACCATGCCGGAACAGGTAGACGGGTTTTTGTTCAATTATCTCACCGGCGATATCTGGGGTGTCCAGTCCGACACCAACCAGGTGCGCCAGCCATTTTTCATCACGGTTAATGTGGTGTTTGAATCCCTGAAAGCCAGGCTTCACGCCAAATGCAATTTTGTGCTCCAGCAACAGGCTGCCGGAAGTTTCGCGCCCAGTTTAAGGCGCAAGCAGGAAGAATACACCTGGGCCACCGGCGAGGTGGAAAAGGGCACCCCGTTTGTCCGGATCATGCCAATGGTCTGGGTCATCGGTGAATCCGAGCAAGAAACCCGGGAAGGCCTGGCAAGGGTCAAGCGCCTGTGGGAGTCGCGAGGGTTTACCATGCAGGAAGACCGGGGCATCGTGACTCTCCTGTTTTTGTCCGCCCTGCCCTTTGGTCTGTATAATATCAAAAATAATTTAAACGGTCTGGACCGGGATTTTGTGTGCGACGCCAAATCCGCAAGCTATTGTCTGCCAATACAGTCTGATTTTAAAGGCGGTCAGGAGCCCTATAACCTGTTTGTGGGCAGGAAAGGAGAACTCATCGGCATTGACCTGTTTGATAAGCGGGCCAACAACATGAATGCCCTGGTGTGCGCCGAAACCGGCAGTGGTAAGAGTTTTTTCATCAATTACCTGGTGTTCAATTATTTTGCGGCAAACGGCATCATCCGGCTCATTGATATTGGCGGATCATACAAAAAACTCTGCAAAATGTTCGGCGGTGTGTATGTGGAGTTTTCCAAAGATTCAAAAATGGTGATCAATCCATTTTCCAATATCGTCAATATCAAGGAAGACGCCACCACCATCGCTTCCATTATCCTGCAGATGACGTTCTCCGCAACCAGCTCAGAACCTACGGAAACCGAACGCACCCTGATTAAAAATGCGGTCTATTATGCGTATGAGAATTACGGGCAGGACGCCGACATTGACAAGGTCTATGAATATTTGACCAATTTCCCCAAATACGCGGATGAAGTGCTGGATATCGACTGCCGGGAAAACGAAACCTGCGTAGCAGACTTGCGATTGCTTGCCTCCAAGCTGGCCTTCAACCTGCGAAGCTTCACCTCCCAGGGGCCTTATGGCCACTGGTTCAACGGCCGGTCCACCCTGGATATTTCCAAAGATGAATTTGTGGTCCTGGAACTGGAAGAACTCAAGAAACAGCCGGAACTCTTCCGAATCATCACCCTCCAGGTGTTAAATTATGTGACCCAGGATCTTTACCTTTCGGACCGGTCACGCAAGAGATTAGTTATCTTTGACGAAGCCTGGCAGTTCTTCAAAGAAAACGACATGCTCCGGAACATCATTGAAGAAGGGTATCGCCGGGCAAGAAAATACGGGGGGAGCTTCACGGTCATCACCCAGTCTCTCATGGATCTCGAAATGTTCGGCAGTGTGGGCGATGTCATCCGGGACAATTCTGCCTATAAATTTTATCTCCAGTCCGGGTCTTTTGAAAAAGCCAAAAGCCGCAAGATCATCGATTATGACAATTTCACCATGCGGCTGTTAAAGAGCGTCAAAAGCCCGAAACCCCGGTATTCGGAAATCTTTATGGATACCCCGGTGGGGGTGGGCATCTCCCGGCTGGCCGTGGACCCGTTTTCCTATTACCTGTTCACGTCTGATGCCAATGATATTTATAAAATCGAAGCGCTGGTGAATTCAGGCAAAACCTATGCGGAAGCCATCAGCCAACTGGTGGATCAAGGGAGACAAACCAAATGAAGACGCATTCGTGTTTCTTATATCCAGGCGATTTACGAAACCGCCTGGATGTTTTCTGCTGGCACGGCAGTCATGGTCAGCATGGCTTTGGAAACCAGTTTTTCCGTTCCATCGGATGCGGAAAACACTTCGGATTCCACCACTTTGATTTTTTTGCCGTTATTGATGACTTTTGACCGGCAGATCAAGAGCGGACTTGTGGCGGGTTTGAAAAAGTTGATCTTAAATTCAATGGTCAGGATGCGGGATTTCCGAGTTACTGTCGTATAGGCGGCATAGCCTGCGGTATGGTCCGCCATTGTGGAAATCACCCCGGCATGGACGAACCCGTCCTGCTGCCGGTGTTTGTCCTGGACCTTCAGGCAGGTTTCAAACACGCCGTGGTCTGCATGGGTGACTTCAAAACCGCAAAACGCAGGGAAACCCTGAACAAAATCTTTTTTTAAAAATTCAAACCAGTCGGATGCCATGTCTTTATCTTTTCACAAAGGGGTATTTTTAAAGTGTTAGGTACATACACTATTTTTGTAAGGAACGCCAAGACCATCTTTTTTTGCCTGACGGTTTCTTGTTTGATTTGTTCCTCAACTTCTCATGCTGCATGGATTGACGACTGGATCGCCCAGAAAACCACCACCCAGGCGGATTATTTTACCACTCAGAAACGGGGATACGGCACATTGGGAAGTTTTTCCGCCAGATGGTCTTCCGGAAATGATTATCTGGTCTCCGTCACCCCGCCGAAATTCAAGGCCGGGTGCGGCGGCATCGATGTGTTTATGGGAGGCTTTTCGTTTTTAAACGCCGATTACTTGGTCCAGAAACTCCAGAACATGATGAACGCGGCCCCTGCCGTGGCCTTTGACCTGGCCTTAAACACCTTATGCTCTCAGTGCGCCAAATCCTTGAATACCCTGGAAGCCATCACCGACCGGCTGAATCAGCTTCAACTGGATGACTGCAAGGCTACAAAGGCGGTGGTTTACGAAATGGCGGACGGGCTTACCTCCGGCCCGTCAAGTGACCTGATTTCCGCAAAAAAAACTATGGCGGTGCAGGATTTTGTACAAAGCACGGGCGTAATGGATCTTTACACCGCCATTAAAACCACAGGTGGAAACGATAAAAATACCACAGCCGGGGCATTGAGCGCCATTGCCGGGGTATCGGAAAACGCTCAGATTTCAGCCTGCCCCCCGGAAATCAAGTCCCTGTTTTTTACCAGCGGGTCGATTTTAAGCAATCTGCTGGCCAAAAGAGGGTTGTCCGCCAGCTACGCTGATTTGATGCGGGGGTATATCGGCGATATCAATGTCAACGGGGTGACCCTGACCCCTCAGTACATCGCCAAGTGTCCCAGGGACACCCCCAACAATATCGACGGGCTTGTGACCGGAGAGGTATGGACAAAACCCGTGAATGGCCAGTGTGTGCGGATGACGAGCATTACGATTGCCGGAAGAACCTATCCCAAGGTGAGGCAGTGGATTTTTACAGTCTTGCAGTCCATCGCCACCAAGATGATCACCAAGCAAGCCTTGACCGTCGCGGAAGAAAATTTCGTCAGAATCCTGCCTCTGTCCATTTACAATGCCATTGTGGGGGATGTGGCCTCCCAAGGCGCGGCTGCCAGCCCTACGGCCATTGCGGACATGTATGCGGATGTGGTGGCTTCGGCCTATGCCTATGTCATGATGACGGACTTGTATGACACCATTCAATCGGTTATCGAGACTGGGGATGTAATTGTGGCCAATACTCAGGGGTCTGCAAACGCCACCCAGCAGAATTACTGCCATATTGAACTGGCCTCCCCCATCATTGCCGAACTCAAAAAAATGAAAGACACCCTCCCTGAATATGTGAGAGCTGCCCGTAACCAGTATTCGGCCAAATTGACCGAGCTGGTGGGATATCAGGAATATAATGTCCGGGCCGAGGAAACCAAAAACCAGATTTATTCGAGCCTGGCGCGGTATTTTAACGCGAGCGTGGCTAACCGGTTGACACGATGAAACACAACATTCTATCAAGCATTGTATTTACAGCAACCCTGTCCATTATCGCCCAGTTTTTATGTGTTTTACCTACATATGCGGCAGTCCCTGACGGCCTGAAAGAGTATACGGTCTGGAACCAGTTTGACGCTACCGTCAATACATTCCAGAAACTGGGGCTTATCATGTCCGATGGCCGGTATCAGACCTTGTTCTTCGGGATTATTGTGATGGGTCTGGTGATTGGCGGCCTGATCTCCATCGGGTCCGGGATTTTTTCCGGAAAAGCCTCGTCCTGGGACATGATGAAATGGTTCGGGGTCATTATGGCCGGGATCATTGTCTATATCACCTTTATCCGGCCCACCACCCAGATAACGATTTATGATGAGGTCTTAAACGAAACACAGACCGTGGGGGGCGTTCCGGAAGGTATTGTGGTGCTGGCGGGTTTATCAAACGCCATTGAAAAAGGGTTTGTGGACATGATCTGGACCGCAGGCAACCCGGAGTCTTACCGGGACAATGCCGGGGGATTGTCCTATTCCATTTTTGACAAGGCGTTCTCCGGCGGGGTGGGTCTGGCTGGGTCGGACGCCAGCGGCCAGTACATCAATATGTCGATGCGTCGGTATGTGGAAGACTGCGTATTTTTTGAAATCAGCAAACCCAATTCCAGCATTGATGTCAATGCCTTGGAAACAACCTCGGATTTCCGGACTATCTTCGCTGCTGCTGTCAATCCGGCCATTTATACAGTGTGGTACGACCCGGCCAATCGAAGTGGCGCAACTCTGACCTGCACCCAGGCATGGACCAATCTTTCCGGTTATCTGAACGGTCTTTCCAATACAGCACCTGCGGTGGAAAAATTCTGGCAGGAACGGTGCGGGGAAGCCGGACTCGGGGTCAACTCCGCCCTTGCCGGTGGGACCAATTTGACGGATATCTGCCGCCAGAAAGCAGTGAACATGGCTTCCGCCATTTTCGGGTCTTCATTTACATCGAGTCATTTGTTCCGGCAATATCTCATCGCTTCTACCCTGTGGGATGTTTACACCACCTACAGTCCGGATTCGGCCATATCCGCCCTTTCCAGCCGTGCTGCGGGGAATTCCATGATGGGCATGGGCATGATGGCCAATGAATGGATACCCATTATCCGGAGTGTGGTTTTCAGCATTTTCATCGGCATGGTGCCGTTCATCTGCATCTTGATCCCCACCCCGCTGTTTCCAAGGGCCATGTCGCTGCTGTTCGGCATTTTTGTGTTTTTGACATCCTGGACCATCTGCGACGCGCTGGTTCACAGTTTTGCCATGGACAAAAGCCTGGACTTGTTCCAGGAGATCACCAACGGCAGTCTGGGGTTTAAAAGCATGATGCTGTTTTCATCATCCTCCCAGAAGGCGATGGCCGCGTTCGGTGCGGCCCGGTGGTCAGCCATCATGGTGGCCGGGGTGTTCAGCGCCCTTCTGACCAAATTCGGGGGATCGGCCATGGCGCATTTTGCCGGAAACTTATCGGGCTTTAAACAATACGGTGCCGGTGCTGCCGAATCCGCCATGAACCCGCCAAAATGGGCTTCGGATGTGCATGGATTGACAGAGATTGCACCGAGTATGGTGTATGCAAATACCGGGGCTGGCAGCGCCTGGATGTCCAAAACCTATGATACTTCCGCCAAGCTGAACACTTCCCTTGGAGCGGTGGGTGAATTCGGGGACGGTAACCCCCTGGTGGCCGGAAGCGCCACCGGTAAAGCCAACGTGACCGGGTTGAAAGAAAAACTTTCCCATGCGGAAGCCATCGGCGCTTATGCGCAGGCCCATGGCATGAATGAAGACCAGGTGATCCGGGCGGTGGAAAATTTTCAGACCGCGTCCCAGGGCGGATCAGCGCAGGCCCTGCAGAACCTTTCCCATGATCTGAATTCCAGTCCTTTTGAGGCAATGGATCTGATCAAGGATACGGGTCTGAAAAAAGAATACGGGAATCTTGAAGGCTTGCGAAACGGGTATGACAATGCTGTTCAGCAAAACGGCTATACCGGAGCGTTCAGCAGTTATATAGCCATGCAGTCGGAACTGCAATCGGAACGGGGATTTGCGGATGTGAAATCGGTGGATCGGTTTGCCGCCAGTTATCATAATGGCCGGGCCGCGTTCTTAAAAGACCAAGCGGAATATAAAACCGGCGAAACCGCCGGAATGCTGAAAAACCTGAAAGACAACCGCCTGAATCCAGGAAGTGTCGGGGAAATTTTAGGCTCCCTTCAGGGGGCCCGATCAATAACTGACAGCAGTGTTTATCAGAATGTCGGTGACCGGGGTGTGATGATCACCCGGGCCGGTGAGCAGTATAATGAACTGTCCAAAATGCTGACCCGGCAGGCGGTGGATGATATCGTCAATACGGGCGGCATTCAGAATGACACCCGTCAGACCATCCAGAGCTTGATGTCCAACCGTTCGGCCCGCGCCCAGATGCGGACCCAGGGTATTGGGAATTTTACGGTTTCATCCGAAGCAGCGCCGGGTCTGGGTAAATATCTCCGGGCCAATGGCGTCAATGTCTCGGACAATGATCTTGAAAACGCCACGGCCCAGCTCAATTTTGCGCCCAATCAAAATGGCACCCTCTCCCCTTCCCTGCTGATGACGAGCAAGGGGAAAAAACTGGGAGAGTTCGACATGAGCGAAAAGGATTTTAGAAGCGTCCAGAAGGGCGATGCGCCGGGCGCTTCCGGAAATACATTCGGCGGGGTCCAGTTGGAGTCAGTGACAAATAAAACGGATTTTGGCGGCGTTCTGGAGGTATCCGGCTATGACCGGGCCGGAAACATGCGGCGGCTGTTTGTGTCAAAAAGCAGCGGCAAAGTCATTGAAGATGATGTTTCCAAGGGTCCGGATTTTGGAAAGGCCAATGTCATCAGTATGGTCGGCCAGCATTCTATGCCTGCTGAGGTCTTTTCTGATCCGGGATATGCCATCGCCTTTGCCAACCGCTTCGCCAGCCAGTGGGGGAAGGAATATAGTGGGAGTATAAGGCTATCACATGGAACACAGATCGCGACTCAACTCGGTGGGAAATTGGGTATTAATGGATTAAATGGTCGAATAGGGATTGGTATAGACGGTAGTAGACGAGACGTTTCTGAATCGTCAACCGCAGCTCAACGAGATGTAATTTATGGGATTGCGAAAGATATTCTCACTCGGGATAATTGGACTCCCCAGGAAAAAGCTACGCATCTTGAAAATCTCAATGGTGCGCTTCTTCAGGGGGATTTTTTTAATCCGGACAGTCTCCCAAGTAAAGTTGACATGATGAAAGCCGGGGATTTGAATCGTCAACAGACCCCTTTGTCTGGGAAATTCCAGACGAAGGAAGAAAGAGAAAAAAATCAGAAAAAATTCAACAGGCATCCAGAAGAGCAGCCTGTTTTATTTCGGCCCCTTAATTTGCCAAAGGATGATACCTAATCATCACCAGGGAACATTCCATGCCAAGTATTGCCAACTAAGGAATGGAAAATAGGATCATTGCCTAATTTCTGGCCAAGATCGTCATCATCAAAATAGGACACACCCATATTGTTTTGTTTTTGCCTTTTGGTTTTTTGTTGTTCCTGAAAATTTTCTTTCAGGAATTTTTTAACACTTTGCGCCAGAAACATTGTTATTTTCTCCGTGGTTTTGATTCAGGCGGATTGGTTAAACACCTTGGGAAACTAACGCTGAGTATATTAATCGACAATTTCTTATTTTCGTCAAGGAAGATGATATTTCCAAAGGACGCAGCTATCAACAACTGGCCAGAAAAACAACAGAATTCACATTCAAAAGGACTTATATGGATTGTTTTATCTTGAAATTTCATATTTAAAATTTGATTTTTCAAGATTTATCTGATAGGCTGTTGCCATGATACTGATTGAGCGAAAGTATGATCAAAATAAGTTGGCTAAGTGGATCGCCATGTTTCCCGTCACGGCCATGTTGGGTCCCCGGCAGTGCGGGAAAACAACGCTGGCGCGGGCAATGCAGGCCGACCACTATTTTGACCTCGAAAACCCACGGGATGCCGCCCGAATGGAACAGCCCCAGCTTGCCCTTGAAGATTTGAAAGGTCTTGTCTCCATCGATGAAATCCAGCGCATGCCCGAACTGTTCCCTCTCCTGCGCTATCTCGTGGATCAGGATGTGGACCGGAAATTCCTGATTTTGGGTAGCGCTTCCCGGGATCTGATCCGGCAAAGCTCCGAATCTCTGGCCGGACGGATTGCGTATTATCCTCTCGGGGGATTCCGGCTTGATGATATTGGGCCTGAAAACATGAAAGCCCTGTGGTTCCGCGGCGAACTCCCCCGATCCTATCTTGCAGGCTCTGATGAGGAAAGCCATCTGTGGCGAAGCCAGTATGTAACCACTTTTCTGGAGAGAGATATCCCCCAGCTCGGCATCGCCATTCCCGCCCGGACCCTTCGGCGGTTCTGGCTCATGCTCTGCCATTACCACGGCCAGATTTTAAACTATTCGGAATTGGGACGATCTTTCGGCGTATCGGACATGACCGTTCGCAAATACTGTGATATTTTGGAGGGCACCTTCATGATCCGTATTCTTCAGCCCTGGTACGCCAATTTGGGCAAGCGGATGGTGAAACGGCCCAAGCTGTATATTCGGGACTCCGGATTGTTTCACAACTTGCTGTCCATTGAAACGCCGGATCAGCTTTATACATCCCCCAAGCTCGGTGCGTCCTGGGAGGGGTTTGCCCTGGAATGCGTTTGCCGTGCGCTGGAAAAAGAGCACACGGAAGTTTTTTTCTGGAATACCCACGGCGGGGCCGAACTGGACCTTTTCTGGCAATGGGGCGGGAAAAACTTCGGCGTGGAATTTAAGTATGAAGACGCTCCTCGCCTGACCCGATCCATGCGGACGGCCATGGATGATTTGCAGCTCGCCGGTCTGTGGGTGGTTTATCCGGGCAAAACCGCCTATGCCCTGACGAAGAATATCCAGGTGGTGCCGCTGTCGGAGATAGGCGTTACGTGGAATTACGGGCCAAACGCTGTGGATAATCGCCGAAAAAGCTGAAAAAACAGCAACTGCAAGCCGCAAGGTCGGGGAGAAGCAATAGATTCAATACAAACGCAATTATTTGGTGAACGCCACATTAGCCCTCGACTCATGCACCAGTATAAATTCAATCCAGTATTTCTTTACCCTGCCGACCTCGCCGGTTTCCAGACGGACCTTGATCCCATGAGGATGGGTTGGGGATTTTGTCAGAATATCCTTGACGATGCCTTGGGTCAGTTTATCGGTCTTCTGATCCTTTTTTAAAACAATCATTCTGCATACCGCGCATCTCGATCCGTCATTAGCGGCCGTCAAACTTTTCCCAAAAAAGATCATAGCTGGTGCTTCTTCCCCGACTCGGGTTGAGGCATAGAATACCCCTTTGAACAAGATCAGCCAACTCTCTCTGAGCCGTGGCTTTGCTCACATGGCCCATGGCAGCATATTTCCGGTTGGTCAGCCCCCCTTCAAAACCTCCGGGACCGGCCTCCAGCAGACGATTTATGATTTTGCTTTGACGTTCCCTCAGTCCCGTTTGTGCATAAAATCGCCAGAAACGGGCTTTGAGCATCACATTGGCAAGCAGTTTGCCTGATTCCAAAATGGCCCTAACCATACATTCCAGAAACCATTTTGTCCATTCGGTAATATCCCCATCTCCCCTGTTGGTGTAATCGAGAATCTGGTAATAGGCCTCGCGTTCCGTCATGATTTGCGCGGAAAGGCTGTAATATCTGGTTGAAAGCTTCTCGTCCTGGGCGAGTGCCATTTCCGTCAATGTCCGGGCAATTCTTCCATTACCATCCTCAAAAGGATGAATGGCCACGAATTGCAAATGACCGACAGCAGCCCGAAGCAGTCCATCCATCTCATTATGACTTGTTTCCCACCAATGCATAAACCGGTTCATCTCACTGGCAAGACGTTCCGCCGGGGGTGCTTCATAATGAATTTTTTCCCGGCCGATGGGACCTGATACAACCCGCATCGGTCCATTTCGATCATTACGCCAGGTCGCCACCCGGATTTTGTGCAACCCGGAGTAGCCTGTGGGAAACAGGGAGGCATGCCAGCCAAACAGTCGCTCTTCAGTCAGTTTCTTTCCGTAATTCATGGTCGCATCCAGCAGAATATCCACAACCCCATCCGCCTGTCGATCTCTTGCAGAAGATAACTCGGCGGTAGGCAAGCCCAGTCGTCGGGCTACGGATGAACGCACGGCATCAGGGTTCAGCCGCTCGCCTTCTATTTCCGATGTTTTCATGACTTCCTGCGTTAAAATTTCCGCTCTGGCCTGTGTTTTAAGATCAAGCCCCAATTCCTTCATCTGAGCCAGGAGTGCCCCTTGTTTGAAACGGCAGTTGCCCAGTGGCTCTAAAAGGGTTTCGTGATTCCACTGAAACTTCGGCCATAATGGCTGTTGCCAAATATACTGTTTTGCATGAGTCATTTATATGTCCTTATCAAATCAATTTTTGAGCTGATTATAAAGCATAAACGACTCACAAACAACAATTATATGGTAACAGCAATTCACGGTGAGTCTTGAAACCCGCTGTTAATCTTTACATTCTATGAACCAAAACAGGCGGTGGATTTTTAGATTCCGTTGACAGATTAAAGCGATTACCAGAATAAATGAGCCTCTGAGAAAGAGGCTTTTTTTTTTTAAAAGGG
>JBAQUK010000261.1:0-5246 GCA_049297455.1 Desulfosalsimonadaceae bacterium
GGATACGGGTCTTGTCAGGTTCGGGTTCCGAGATTATGATCCGGAGACGGGGAGATGGACAGCGAAAGATCCTATTGGGTTTGGGGGCGGGGATACGGATTTGTATGGGTATTGCCTGAATGATCCGGTTAATTTTGTTGATCCTATTGGGTTGATTAAATGGAAAAAAGTTGGAGCAGGGCTCGCTGAAACAGCTGTCGGAGTGATAGGGGTTGCCGTAGCTGCAACATCAGAAGTTGGAAGTTTAGGTTCTGCTACTTTATTGGCTGCTGCAGTCTCAACTATCGCAGTCCCCGCAGTCTCTCATGGTGTAACAGAAATCATCGTTGGTATTTTGGACAAAGATAATCAAATTCCACCAGTTAGTGGCCCTGCTGTAGCAGCATTAGCTGTCACTGGGGATGTCGATAGAGCTGAGGAAATAGATTTTATATCAGGTGTGATGTCTTCAGGTTATAATATAGGATCTTGGGTTGAAAATTCACCTAAAATTATTGATTTGATTTCAACAGGATTTGATTTTATCGATTTGGGGATTCAATCTGAAACTATGTCCCCATGTAAAGAATAATGTTTAAATATTTTAA
The DNA here is from genome assembly GCA_049297455.1 of Desulfosalsimonadaceae bacterium. GTDB lineage: Bacteria > Desulfobacterota > Desulfobacteria > Desulfobacterales > Desulfosalsimonadaceae > SURF-3. The sequence goes on from JBAQUK010000261.1 coordinate 588, forward strand.
ATAAGGGCTCAATGAACAAGTACAAAAGAAATATATATTTGTCGTGTTTGATGATTGTAATGTCACTTGCGTTGATTGTAAATTCTATTGTGGAAAACTCTGATTTTAAAATTGCCAATATTATAAATTTTGTTGGACTTTTAGTTTTTGGCATATATTTATTTTTTCTCAATCGGAGAAGCTTGAAAAATCAGGATAGAGAATGAGCAGACATGGGGACGCTCAGGGGGATTTAGTAAGAATTTAGGTAAGAATTTAGGGTAAGAATTTAGGGTAAGAATTTAGGGTAAGAATTTAGGGACGCCCCAAACTTATTAACTTGACTGCAAGCGGGATTGACGCAAAGGAAGGTTTGGAGATGATATAAGTTAATAAATTAAGGGCGTCCCCAAGATTCCACACTGCAAGCGGGATTGACGCAAAGGAAGGTTTGGAGATGATATAAGTTAATAAATTAAGGGCGTCCCCAAGATTCCACAAGATTCCAGTATATGACGGTTCCGGAAGCCTCAAGATGCGGTTTGAATATGCGGACAGCAGAACGCCGTATGCCATGACCCAAGGCGGCGGTGTTTATTTCCTTGCCTATGATCAGGTCGGATCCTTAAGAGTTGTGGCGGATATGTCCGGAAACATTGTAAAAGCGATCGCTTACGATACCTTCGGTAATATCATTCAAGACACCGACCCCGCATTTGAAGTCCCCTTCGGATTCACCGGAGGACTACACGACAAGGATACCGGCCTGGTGAGGTTTGGATTTAGGGACTACGACCCTGAAACCGGCCACTGGACGGCCAAAGACCCGATAGGATTTGCGGGCGGGGATACGGATTTATATGGATATTGTTTGAATGATCCGGTTAATTGGGTGGACCTGTGGGGTCTTGATCGTGAAAAACCGCTCAGTACTGGAAATGCTGTTAGTGTGGGCATTACAGTCTCCACTGAAGCTGCAAAAGCGGCCAAGATCATTTCTATGACTGGAGCAATAGTTATAACTGGTGGGACGGCGATAGTTGGTGATTTAATTTCTCCTCATGAGGCAGAAGGACCAACATTGATGAATGCTCAAGAGTGGGAGAGTTATCAATGGGGGGTCAAAATTGGAATATACGATGAGTTAGAAAATGCTCAAGAACTTCAAGAACGGCTGGATTGGGAAGCTAAAAAATTGCAAGCAGAAATGATGTTTGATGAATTAAGAAATAGTTCATCATGTGGTGATTAACGTATAAACAGGTAAATTATTGCAATGATAAACCTAATCGCTTGGAGTATTGTTGGTTTAGTTACTATAATCGTTATAATTTTCTATTCAAGAGTTAAAGCAGATGATTTAGATAATTTAAAAAGATTTTCTTATTATGGCGGGTTCAAGGTTTTGGGTAAGACATTTTTTTTTATGATTCTTTTATCGTCAGCAATCTATTTTTTTTCAAAATCAATAGAACTTTCAGTAACTATTTTCGTTTTAGTAATTTCTGCTACAATTGTCGGCTGTATTAGGAATGCCTTGTATGTATATCAATTAAAAAGGAGGGAAAATTTAACGAGGAGCAGTGAAAAGAGATGAAGTCTTAATAATTAAGTGTAGAACCGGCTTTTTGACGGCAAAAAAGCGGTTTTAAGCAGTCCAACAATCTCAACAAATGTCCTGGAAACCGGCGCATCCGGAATCGGCAGCCTGCTGAGCGGTAATGGCCAGGCTTACAGCGATCCGTCCGGGGAAACATATATCATCCAGGAGGGATGTTAGGGACGCCCTAAACTTATTAACTTGAAGAGTCAGTTCTTCTTTTCAGCGCCGTTTTTTCTTTTAATCGCGGGTGGCACTGGCAAGAATTGCCAGTGTTCGAAGAACAAGAGGGATTTTTAAATTCCAGTAAAATCTTACCAATTAGCAGCAGCGGCTAAGGAATTTTCTGCTTTAACTGCTGTTTTCCTTTTCAGGGAGCCCTGGGGCGGACGGGAGCGCGGGCCGGCCGTCCAAAGCGGCAACCAGCGTCACCGCAAGCCGACAAGGGGCCGGCGGGATTTGTGTCAGGTTATATATTGAAACTTTATCAGACGGCATTTTTACCTTTAAAAAATTAAAACTGATAAAATTCTGTCTGATAAAGTCCGATATGTAACAGTGCAACAAATCATGCCGGCCCCGGCCGACACGAAACCACCATCGCCGTTAATGCCACCGGCCTGCGCTGGGCGGGCGGGGATTAAAATTGATCCATTCCTTATGTTTTCGGTGAGGTGGGCGGGAAAAGATAATAAAATCAGCCCGGCTGCGCGCGCAGGCAACGGAATCCCGCCGCGCCTTTTGGCGGGATGCAGCCCGAGCACGCAGACGAACCTTTATTCACCAAGAATATCTTGCAGCACTGTTATGAGCGAGGACCGGTCATTGCCGCTGATCCGCCCGAGTTGTTTGATTACCAGGCCTTTTTCTATAGTTGTAAAAATGGGTTTTATCACCGATGGCTTTAAAAGCTTTGCCTGCTGCCAGTCATTAACCGCAACATCACCAAAATAATCGGCGGAACGTAACTGGCTGGTAATGGCCATGATCACAATATCCGGCCGACAGCGATTGTAGGCATCTGAGCTGACAATGACAGCCGGCCGTTTTTTAACGGCGCTTTGATCGGTAAATGGAAAAGGAACCAGAACGATATCCCCGAAACTATAAGTTATCATACACGTCATCCTCGGGGTTGTTCCAGACCTTTCTAAACGCGGGTTCGGCCAGCCTGTTGGCGGCCTGAACCAGTCGGCGCTCGTTGTCTTTATGGCTTAAGAAATCCACAAAATCGACGACCTCGGTTACTTTCTCCGGTGAAAGCGTGCGGATTTTTTCAATCAGGATTTTCTCCCGGTCATTGGTTGGGGTCATGTTCTGTTGCATGGCGTCCTCTTGTATGAAAAAATGATTATCCCTGTGCGGCATAGGTTTTTCTGGCTTTGGCATCCCTTAACAGGCTGTCAATGACCTGCACAACGGTTTTTTTGTCTTCTGTTTCCATAGCTTCAATATCCATCAGCCGTTGAAGCATGGCTTTATCCTTAATATCAGCGATTCTTCCCGCATCATCCACCAGATAGTCCAGTGTAACGGTGAAGGTGTCGGCCAGTTTTTTGGCGACTTCCACGGACGGCACCATCTCGCCCCGTTCATATCTTCCAATGATCGGCCCGCTGGTGCCGATCTTCTTCGCCAACTGTTGTTGGCTCCAGGCCCGCTCTTTTCTTAAGGCCAATATCTTGTTCCCGATCATCATATTATCACCTATAAATATCAAATAATAATGAATTTATGATTTTAAAGTTATTATCAGGCATTAAAAAGTATTCGTCAAGCCTGATTCATGCTTGACAGACTGGAACGGATCGGTTATTTACGATACGTATTGGTGATAAAATATTTTTTTAAAAGTGTTTGTTTGGGGACGCCCCAAACTTATTAACTTGTAATATGTTTTTCAGTCTGATAAGTTCAGCTCATGCCGAGACAATCCCGAATCGATATTTCAGGGGCGCTGCATCATATCATTGCACGCGGCATTGAACGCCGCAGGATATTTGATGATGATGAGGATCGCCATGACTTTATAAAGCGGCTGGCCCTGATACTGGAAGAAACTCAAACGGCGTGCTATGCATGGGCGCTTATTCCCAACCATTTTCATCTGCTTTTGCGAACCGGAGCGGTGCCCGTAGCAACCGTCATGCGGCGGCTGCTGACCGGTCATGCCCAGCGTTATAACCGGCGGCATCGGCGGCACGGCCACCTGTTTCAAAACCGTTACAAATCCATTCTTTGTCAGGAAGACCCTTACCTTCTTGAACTTGTGCGTTATATCCACCTTAATCCCATGCGGGCGGGTCTTGTAAATGATCTGGAGCATCTGGACAAGTACCCGTTTTCAGGGCATGGGGTCATCATGGGTGTGCGCGAACACCCATGGCAAAACAGCGATGCGGTCCTGGCTTTTTTCGGTGAACGGGCAAGTTCGGCCCGGCGCAGCTATCGGGCTTTCGTGGCCAAAGGAATAGACCAGGGGAAACGGGCGGATCTGATCGGAGGCGGATTGATCCGCAGCTCAGGAGGGTGGGCGGCCGTAAAAGAAACGCGCAAAACCGGAATCCATCTGAAAAGCGATGAGCGCATTTTGGGTCATAGTGATTTTGTCGGTCAAATTCTGTCTGCAAGCGACGAGGCCTTTGAAAGACGATATGCGCTGAAAGCCCGAGGAGTGGATGTAAATTACATTGCCGAGAGAGTTTCCGGGCTTTTGGGTATGACTGAGAAGGAGGTCTGGCTTCCTGGCAAGTACCAGCGATTGGTGACCGCCCGCAGCTTAATTTGTTTTTGGGCAGCGCGCGAGTTAGGTGTCAGCATGGCTTCGTTGGCACGTCGGTTCAATATTTCTGAAGTGGCGGTAAGTAAGTCGGTTAAACGGGGTGCCGAAATTGCTAAAGGAGAGGGATATGAACTGATTTAAGTTAATAAGTTAAGGTCCCCTAAGTTTCCCCCCATGTCCGCTGACGGAGGCATGCGCTGATGTCATTTTGTCGGATGTGAATATGCCGGTCAAAAACGGCGTGGATTTTTTAGAGGAACAGATCGGCAAGGGGTGCAAATGCAAATCCCTGGCTCTG
>JBAQUK010000262.1:0-2747 GCA_049297455.1 Desulfosalsimonadaceae bacterium
CGTTATCCCACCAATGCCAAAATCGTAATCGCGGACTTTCTCCTGCCGAGGGCACCTCAAACACTGGGCTGATCAACCGGCTGCTGACATTTGGACCATAATTCCCATCTAAATTTGTGGCCGCGCATTGCGTCCCATTATATGCACCCCCTGGTCCGCTTGTCGGAACCCCCACCTCCCACGAGCCATAATCCGCATACCAGTCCCCCCAGCCGGATTCAAAATTATCAGACCATAACACGGCACTATGAGCTGACTGGGGCAGTCCTGCGAAAAGCAAACACGACATAAACAACAGAACAATAGCAAGACAAGCTTGTCCGGCTTGCCTGCCACTGCTTATTTTATCATATGTTTGCCTTTTTTTCCCACCTTGACAAAAAGATAATAATTTCATTCTCTTTTCCCCCTTTTTTTATAATGGTTGAGTCTATTTCCGGGTTGGGTTGAACAATGGTTTGATTCTGACCGGAACCACGTCCTTCATAAATCGACTTCCCGTCGCCCGGTCAGATCAAACCTTATGGGTTATACCACCACCCCTTTTCTTGGCGTCGCCTGGAACGACGTGTTGAATGATAGGCGTTATTACAGGCCTGCGCGGTTGCCGAGATACAATCTTGTGGCCGGAAGATGACTGCTTCTTGCGAAAATCTTCGCAGATGGCATGAAGATCGTAATTGAGTCTCTTCTCATGCTCTTCTCGAATACGGCGAATTTCTTCAACGATAGGGTCTTGCCACATGGTTTATTCCTCCATTAATTCTAACGGTGTGCAGATTACAGGTGGCTCATAGCCAGCGTCTTTGCAAATACGCTCAATCTTTGGTCGCATGGCTGCATTTGCGATATGTTTGCAGTTCCAAGTAAGCAGGAAGTCAATGCCATGTACTGTGGCGACAGCGATATGCAGTGCGTCAGTTTTCGCATTGTCAGGTAAAGCAGCACCATAAAGGAGTCGCTCTGCCAGCAATTCAGCCTCTTCTGATACATCCAGCTCCGGCAATCCTTCGATCACAGCAACCCGGCGTTTTGCTGCCTCCGGGTCACCCCCGCTTGCTTCCTGGGTGACTATGGCGGAAATAAAAATTTCGTATCTCGGACGGGAGCTTTCCCACCAGCTTCTTGTTGCCTCTTGATTGGCTGCCATAATCAATTCGGGGCTTCTCCACGCTATGAGATAGCTTGGAATCGTGGTTTCAATATAAACGGACGGTTTCATTTTTGCTAAATCCTATCCTAAATGATGCGCGACGTCAAAGCTTACCCACGAGAGAAACCATGAAAACCAATAATTTTGCAGGCGTGGGGCGGGAGGAGCGCCTTGCTAAGCGGCTACTTCGAGTTTTCCTGGACTGGTTGACGGCGCGGATTTTCCACAATATGAAACCCCATAAGCTTATGCCAATCAATTTATCCGAAAGCGTCGCGAGTGTCAAAATATGTTTTTAACTGTTGACTTGGCAAAACCGGCGCGAATGGGCCGGGATGGATTTATTTGCCGTCATCATCACCCTGTCGCCGGAAATCGCCGGAAACGGAATTTCTGCAATATCGGGAAAGAATCCCGACCTACAAAACCAATCCATTCAACCCGCAGGCCGGGTTTCTTTCCCGGCGTTTGCGTGGGCGTATGCAATATTTACCCCGGAAAACATATTATTATTTCAATACCTTCTTGAAACAATGCGTAATTGGGTGTATGAAGTTATTCAATGCGGAATGACAATGCCCCGCGCCTCAGCCTCAACCCACAAAATGAATGATGAATTGAAATCATCCCTGATTCGGAATTCTCAAACAAGCACTCGTATAGGACGAGCGCGAAGGGAGTATTATTATGGTAAACGAAAACCCCGAAAATATCCCCTCGGAAAACGAACCGGAATCAATCACCCCTGAAATTGTGGATGAAAATGATGCGGGAATGATGGAAACCGTGGAGGATGAATTTTTCCCTGAAGAAGACGAACCGCCGGTGGATGATCCGGCGGACGATGAAAATTCGTCCGATCCGAACCTGCCGGATTCGAATCTCCCGGACCTGAATTTAATCGACGAGGCGGTGGCGTTCATCAGAACCACCATTGCGGCCATGATCGAGAATGCGGCCTTGAAAATCGGCGATTATCTGCTGACCCGGTTTTTTGACGGTGATATCGAACTGGCAATCTCCCATAACCGGTATAAAAATATCAGTTTCACCCATCTTTGCCGGCGGCCGGACATTCCCCTGACGCGGCGGGAGATGGGGCTTATGGTGCGGATGGCTTTTCAGGAAAAGGAACTCATCGAGATGGGCGTTGATACGTCAATGCTGCTCATCAGCCATAAACGGTATCTGACCCAGGTTCCCAACGGTCAGGCCAAATATGATCTGGTGATGGAATGCATCCGTGAAAAATGGCCGGCCTGGAAGCTCGCCGCCCGTATCCGGCAGATGCAACTGGCGGTCCTGGTGCAGTTAAATCCCGCCTATCCGAATGAAAAAATTGTGAGCGGATACAAAAAAACCATGACGCGGCTCGTGGACAGGACGCCCCTTCCGGAACTGCTGGCCACCCAAGAGGGATTGTACCGGCTGGACCGGCAAACCGTTCTGGACCTCAAACAGACGGCCCTTCAGTGGATGGCGGGACTGGAGGCCAAACGGCGGGAATGCGCGGCCCTGATTGAACAACTGGATTATACGGTGGAACACCCTAATTATTAGCCCGGCAAAATGGAAAATTGAAGTTGCGGCACGT
>JBAQUK010000263.1:0-9197 GCA_049297455.1 Desulfosalsimonadaceae bacterium
TTATGACACTCCGCTAAATAACGCCCGAAAAGCCCTGACAGATCAGTTTGAACTATTAACCAAAACCGAAGAAGTCATCCCGTTGACATCTGCAAACAGGGAATTTAAAAAATCAACCGTTCTTTCGGCCCGCGCCTGCACATATTCCTATTGCTTTACCTGCGAGAATTGTTCGACGGTGTGCCCTGTGGTCGGCAATTATGAAAATCCACAACATGACCTCGACCTGCTGCCGCATCAAATCGTACGTTCCATGGGCCTCGGTCTCAAGGATCTGGCAATGGGTTCCAAAATGCTGTGGTATTGTCTGACCTGCTACCAATGTCAGGAACACTGTCCCCAGGGAGTAAAAGTAACGGATATATTTTATGAACTTAAAAACCTTGCCGTAAATGAGGCAAACCCTTCTATTAAATAGGGATTTGAAGATGAAATTTGCATTATTTCTTGGATGTAACATTCCGGTCAGAGTTCAGCACTATGAACTTTCTGCGAGAGCCGTATTAGGCAAACTCGGGATTGAGGTTGCGGACAACAATGAATTTAAATGCTGCGGCAATCCGATCCGAAATATCGACAACAAGACTTTTGTCCTGATGGCCGCCCGGAACCTCGCTTTAGCGGAAAAACAGGGTCTGGATATGATGGTGCTTTGCAAGTGCTGCTTTGGCAGCTTGAAAAAAGCGGCTCACCTGATGAAGCAAAACCCTTCAATTCAAGATGAAGTGAATGCGCAACTTTCCAAAGAAGGATTAAAATATACGGGAAGGAATGGAGTAAAGCACTTCCTCTCAGTTCTTTATCATGGCATCGGTATAGACGCCTTAAAAGAGAAAGTAACCAGACCATTTAAGGATATTAAAATCGCAACCCATTACGGATGCCATGCCCTGCGGCCCAGCGACATCACCGGGTTCGATAACCCGGTTGCACCTGTTTTGTTTGACGAGCTGGTGACGGTCACCGGCGCTAAAAGCATCGACTGGCCGCTCAAGCTGGAATGTTGCGGCGCCCCGCTTCTGGGTGTCAATGACAGGCTTTCCATGGATTTAACCGAGAAAAAACTTGCTGATGGCAAACGGGCCGGCGCCGACTATCTGTGTGTCGCCTGTCCATATTGCCAGATGCAATTTGGCAGGGTCCAGCAAATGATGGCGCCTTCGCGTAATATGAACTACAGCCTCCTTAGCGTCTTATTCCCGCAGCTTATCGGACTTGCTATGGGCATCGGAGGCGAAGCATTGGGGATACACGGGCATGTTCTTGATATCAGCAGTATCGAATCATTTTTAGAGTAGGAGAAAAAATGTTTCAAAAAAAAATTGGCGCAATAATGGTAGTGGGCGGCGGGATCGCCGGCATGCAGGCCGCTTTGGATGCGGCCGATTCCGGTTATTACGTCTATCTTGTTGAGAGAACATCTTCCATCGGCGGGATGATGTCCCAACTTGACAAAACCTTCCCCACCAATGATTGTGCCATGTGAGTTATTTCACCGAAACTGGTCGAGGTCGGCCGGCACATCAATATAGAGTTACTGACATTATCGGAAGTTCAAAACATATCCGGTGAACAAGGTAATTTTGAGGTATTCCTGAAGCAGTATCCCCGTTATGTGGATACCCAGAAATGTATCGCCTGCGGGCTGTGTTCGGATAAATGCCCCAAAAAAGTCGCCAATGCATACGATGGGTCTTTAAGTGACCGCAAGGCCATTTATGTTAAATATGCACAGGCAGTCCCGCTGAAATACGCCATTGATGCCGATAATTGCATTTTTCTTACCAAAGGGAAATGCAAGGCCTGTGAAAAATTATGCCCCGCCGGAGCCATCGATTTTAATGACCAGCTCAAAGAAATGACCCTCAATGTGGGGGCGATCATCCTGTCCAGCGGCTGCGAACCCTATGATCCAAAACTTCATGATGTCTACGATTACGGCAAATCTAAAAACATCATCACAAGCCTGGAATTTGAACGAATCCTTTCGGCGTCCGGCCCTTATGGCGGACACATGGTCCGACCGTCGGATAAGAAAGAACCCAAAAAAATCGCCTGGCTTCAGTGTATCGGATCAAGGGATGTACATATCGGCGCCAGGGGATACTGCTCGTCTGTCTGCTGCACTTATGCCATCAAAGAAGCCATGCTGGCTAAAGAACACAGTAAGACTTTTTTGGATACGGCCATTTTTTATATGGATATCCGCACCCATGGAAAAGACTTTGAAAGGTATTACAACCGGGCCAGGGATGAATCCGGTGTCCGTTTTGTCAAATCCAGAATTACTCATATTATACCGACAGACAGCGGCGATCAACTGATCCGGTACCTTGACGAATCCGGCAAACGGGTTGAAGAAGCATTTGATATCGTAGTGCTCTCCGTGGGCCTGGGCGTGAGTCAAACCACCGCTCTTCTGGCTGATTCCATTGATGTTCGACTGGATTCTTATGGCTTTGTCACGACCAACAGCTTTGAACCGGTCAAGACATCCCGGCCCGGTATTTTTGTGTGCGGAGCCTTTGAGGCGCCTAAAGACATTCCGTCTTCGGTCATTGAAGCGAGCGCATCCGCCGGCAGCGCCGGAAGCTGCCTGACCGAGTCACGCTGGACCCTGACCAGGCAGAAAGAGTCCCCCAAAGAAATCGATACTCGCGGCGAACCCCCTCGGATAGGTGTTTTTGTTTGCTGCTGCGGAACCAATATCGCCGGTGTGATTGATGTCCCAACGGTCGTTGAATACGCTAAAACCTTACAATATGTTGTTTTTGCCGAGAAGAACATGTTCAGTTGTTCCCAGGATTCTCTGGACACGATGGCCATGACTATCAAAGAAAAGCAATTGAATCGGGTGGTGCTGGCAGCCTGCACCCCCAAAACCCATGAACCGCTTTTCCAGGAGACCCTCACCCAGGCAGGCTTGAACAAGTATGTTTTTGAAATGGCAAATATTCGAAACCAGTGTTCCTGGGTAAATAAAAGCAACCCGGAGACTGCCACCGAAAAAGTGAAAGACCTTGTCCGGATGGCGGTCGCAAAGGTTGAACTCATGCAGCCCCTGAGCGAGGCGGATCTTCAGATTGATCAAGCGGCCCTTGTAATCGGCGGCGGTATTGCCGGGATAAGAGCCGCAAAAACCCTTTCCGATCAGGGATACCACACGTATCTGATTGAAAAAACTGACCGGCTGGGCGGTCAGGCGTTACAGATCCATGAAACCTGGCAGGGAGAGGATGTTCAGCAGAATTTAAGCCGAATGATTGCCGAACTCCGGGCGGATAAGAATATCGATATTTTTACGAATTCTGAAATAATCAAGACAGATGGTTTTGTCGGGAACTTCAAAACCACCATTCGGACGGCGGATAAGACCGAAACCCTGGTGCATGGCGTTACCATTATTGCATCCGGAGCAACCGAATTAAAGCCGGATCAGTATCTTTACGGCCATGATGAACGGGTGCTGACAAGTCTTGAACTGGACCTTAAGCTGATTGAAAAAGATCCGGCCATATCCCGGAAGAAATCGGCCCTTTTTGTTCAGTGCGTCGGGTCCAGGATTCCTGAGCGACCCTATTGTTCTAAAGTGTGCTGCACCCATTCCATCAAAAACGCCTTACAGCTTAAAAAACTGAACCCGGAAATGGATGTATATATCCTTTACCGGGATATACGCACTTATGGATTACGGGAAGATCTATACCGGGAAGCCAGGGAAAAGGGAATTATCTTTATTCGTTATCATGCGGATCAGGGGTTGGATGTCTTTCTCGACGAAAAGGATTTAAAAGTCAGGTTTTCAGACACAGTCATCCGCCGTAAAATGGAAATAACCCCGGATTTGCTGGTACTTGCAACGGCCATCACGCCTCCGGAAGAAAATCCGCTGGCCCAACAATACAAGGTCGCCGTAAACAACGATGGGTTTTTCATGGAAGCCCACGTGAAACTCAGGCCCGTTGATTGCGCAACGGACGGCGTTTTTATTTGCGGCCTGGCCCACGCGCCCAAGCCGATCGATGAATCCATCTCTCAAGCAGCGGCGGCAGCAACCCGGGCGGTAACCCTGCTTGCCCGTAAAACCATTCATACCAGCGGAAATACTGCGGAAGTCATTCCCACGATATGCAGCAGTTGTGGGGTTTGTGTCTCGATTTGTCCGTATTCGGCGCCCTCTTTTATCGATCAAACCGCAAAGCTCTTCCCAGGGAAAGCAAATATCAATTCGGTTCTTTGCAAAGGATGCGGATTGTGTGCGGCATCCTGCCGTTCCGGGGCCATCCGCTTGAAGGGGTTTGACAATGATCAGATATTCGCGCAAATATATGCGCTGACCATGGCCGGCTAATGCAGCAATGTCCTGAATGTCTTGTTTTGCATGTGTTGAAAAAAATCTTGACAAAAAAGCCGCATCCCTCTATCAAACAGGTTAATCCTTACAAATCGCATTCAGTGGGAAAAGCCCAGATGAATCAAGATGGAATGGGTCGAGATCGAATGAACCAACATAGAACCAACAAAAAACAAAACTGGTGGTGGCGGGCTGACATAATGGGGCTGGCCGCCGGATAAATTCCTGCATTAAAACGCAATAAAATAAACTCAAGACCGTGGCCGCTCCAAGCCACGGTCTTTTTTATTCTTGGATAAGACTGTGGACAACCCCACGGTCTTTTTTTTTGAATAAAAACCTTATTGATAAAAAAAAGGAGGATAATATGCGGCTGAGACAGTTTCCGGATCGGGACACATTTTGCCGATCCTTTGACCGCCACACGGTGGTGCCCCTGTGCCGTGAAATTCTGGCGGACATGGACACGCCGGTCACGGTGCTTAAAAAAATTTATCCGGGCACCGGTCCCGCGTTTCTGTTTGAAAGCGTGGAAGGCGGCGAACGCTGGGGAAGGTACAGTTTCCTGAGCGTATCGGCACGGGCCCATATCCGGGTTTTCAACACGCATATTGACATTGAGGGAAACGGCGGATCGGAAACCATCCCCCATCACGGGAAGCCGTTGCCGGTATTGCGTGATTTCATGCGCAGGTATGTTCCGGTGGTGCTGCCGGACCTGCCCCGGTTCTGGGGCGGGCTTGTCGGGTATCTCACCTATGAGATGGTATCGTTTTTTGAAGCCATTCCCAACCTGCTGCCGGACGGCACACCGCTGGCCCATTTCATCCTGCCGGATGAAATGCTGATTTTCGACAATATCCGGAACTCCCTGATGATGGTGGCCATGGCGTTTAAAAATGCTGATGATAACCCGGAAAACGCCTATGAAATTGCAAGCAAAAAAATTGACAGCCTGGAATCCCGGATTGCGTCCGGGTTGTCAGATGAATCCAAAAAACACAACCGTTCATACAGCCTTACGCCCGTGATTCCGGAAGAGACATTCCGGACCCATGTTGAAAAAATTAAAAATTACATCACCCAAGGGGACGTGATCCAGACGGTTATTTCCCAACCCTTTGTCTGCGACGCCCCTGAGGACACCCTGTCCCTCTACCGGGCCCAGCGCTATATCAACCCGTCCCCTTACCTGTTTTACCTGAACCTGGACGACATCACCCTGGTGGGTTCGTCTCCGGAAACCATGGTGCGGCTTGAAAACCAGGTGGCCACCCTTCGGCCCATTGCCGGAACCAGGCCCAGGGGAACCACCGAACAGGCGGACCGTGCCCTTGCCGACGAACTGCTGTCGGATGAAAAAGAACGGGCCGAGCACCTCATGCTGGTGGATCTGGGCCGAAATGACCTGGGCCGGGTGGCGGAAACCGGCACGGTGCAGGTGACCGACCTCATGGTGGTGGAGCGCTATTCCCATGTCATGCATCTGGTGTCCAACATCACCTGCCACCTGGAATCCGGCCTGGACGCCTGGGATCTGATGGCCGCGAGTTTCCCGGCAGGCACCTTGTCCGGCGCACCCAAAGTGCGGGCCATGGAAATCATCCATGAACTGGAGGCGACACCCCGCGGGCCATACGGCGGTGCGGTGGGGTATATTTCATTTAACGGCAACATGGATCTCGCCATCACCATCCGGACCGCATGTATTGAAAATGGGCGGCTCACGGTCAACGCCGGGGCCGGGATCGTCTATGATTCCGACCCGGAACGGGAACGCATGGAAACCGTGAACAAGGCCAAAGCGATCCAAAAAGCCCTGGCGCTCTTAGACCGGCAACAGGAAAAAGGAGACGGCCATGATTGTGATGATTGATAATTTCGATTCTTTTACGTATAATCTCGTGCAATACCTTCGACAACTGGGGAAAACCGTCCGGGTGTACAGAAACAATGCGTTTGCCCTGGATGACCTGGACGATCCCGCCATCACCGGCATCGTCATTTCTCCGGGACCGGGAAATCCCGAATCCGCAGGGCTAAGCATTCCGGTCATCCGGCGATTTTCCGGTTCATTGCCCATTCTCGGCGTATGCCTGGGCCATCAAGCCATTGCCGCGGCGTTCGGCGGAAGCATTATCGCGGCAAAAAAAATCATGCACGGCAAAACGTCCATGGTCACGTCCGACGGCCGGGGGGTATTTAAAAAAATTAACCAGCCCTTTGCGGCCATGCGGTATCATTCCCTGGCGGCGTCAAGGGACGATTTGCCGGAATGTCTTGAAATATCGGCGGAATCCGAAGACGGCGAGATTATGGGACTGCGGCACCGGGAACATCCCACCGAAGGCATCCAGTTCCACCCGGAATCCATCATGACCCCCATCGGAAAGAAACTGTTGCGGAATTTTATTCAATTAAAGGAGACAAATGATGTTTAAACCCCTCTTAAATAAAATTATCCATCGCGAAAACCTGACCGATTCGGAAATGTCTGAAATGATGACGGAAATTTTTTCCGGCCAGGTCACGGAGGCCCAGATCGGGGCATTCATGGGTGCGTTGGCCACCAAGGGGGAAACCTTTGAAGAACTGGCCGGGGCCGCCACCGCCATGCGCCGGAAAGCCCACCGGTTGCAGGTCAACGCGCAGGCGGTTGTGGATACCTGCGGCACGGGGGGTGACAGCGCCGGGACATTTAATATTTCCACCACCACCGCATTTGTGGTGGCCGGATGCGGGGTGACGGTGGCAAAGCACGGAAACCGCTCCATATCCAGCAAGTGCGGCAGCGCCGATCTCCTGGAAGCCCTTGGCCTGAGACTGGATATTGATCCGGAAACCGTTGAACAGGCCATTGGTGAGATCGGCATCGGATTTCTGTTCGCGCCCATCTATCACAGCGCCATGCGGTTTGCGGCAAACGCCCGGAAAGAAATCGGGCTTCGCAGCATCTTCAACATGCTGGGGCCCTTGACCAATCCGGCCGGCGCCAACTGCCAGCTTCTCGGCGTATACGCACCCCAGCTCACGGAAATGTTCGCCCGGGCGCTTCAGCTCCTGGGCGCAAAACGCGCATTCGTCGTACACGGCCATGACGGCCTAGATGAAATTTCAGTTTGCGCACCCACACGGGTGTGTGAATTAAACGACAACCGTATCACAACATACGACATCATGCCGGAACAGTATTTTGAACAAAGGGCCGATTCAAAAGATCTTGCAGGCGGCACACCGGTTGAAAACGCAGCCATCACCCGCAAAATCTTAAACGGCGAAACCGGACCCAGGCGAAACGTGGTGCTGCTCAACGCAGCAGCCGCCCTCACGGCGGCGGGAAAATCGGAAAACCTGAAGGACGGCATCCGGTTTGCGGCATCAAGCATCGACAGCGGAAGCGCCATGAAAAAATTAAATGACCTGATCGCTTTTACCCAGGAGAATGTCTGATGGGTTCGGATTTTTTGAGTCAAATAACGGCATACAAACAAGATCTTGTCTCCAGGCAAAAAAAATATCAATCAGAAGCCAGTCTGCGGGCGGATGCGGAAATAAGTATTGAAAGACGGGGGTTTATCCGTCACCTGGAAACGGATGATACGGACAAGATCCACATTATCGCGGAAATCAAACGTGCGTCACCCAGCAAAGGCGTTATCCGGGAACATCTCGACCCCGCCTCTTTTGCCGCAGCCTATCAGAAAGGCGGCGCGTCCGCCATATCCGTACTCACCGAAGACCATTTTTTTAAAGGCAGCGTGGATGATCTGATCGCCGCAAGATTTGCCGCCACCCTGCCCGTTCTCCGCAAGGATTTTATCCTCTCCACCTACCAGATTTATGAATCCGCAATAATCGGGGCGGACGCCGTGCTCCTGATTGTCCGGATGCTCTCGAAAACCCAGCTCAAGGACTATCTGGACCTGTGCGCCGAACTAAACCTTGACGCCCTGGTGGAAATCCATTCAGCGGAGGATATTCACACCATGGGAGGCACGTCGGCCAGACTCATCGGCATCAACAACCGGAATCTCCAGTCCTTTGACACGGACATAGAGAACGCCGTAAAACTCACGGCAGGTCTCAAGCCCGGCCAGATACCGGTTGCCGCGAGCGCTATCCGGGGCAGAGATGATATCGACAAAAACCGGAAGTCCGGTATCCGCCATTTTCTCATCGGGGAAAGCATTGTGCGCTCAGGTGACCCGGCGGCGTTTATTCGGAAGTTAAAGGGGGATGCATGAGAAATCAGGAGCCAGGATGCAAAAATACTAAAAATTTCAAATAAAAACAGCGCATTGTAGGCCGGAATTCTTTCTATGCAAATACCCCATTCCGAACCGTCATGTTAGCCCATTATCGGGAAAGAATCTCGACCTACGAAAAACAAATAAATTCAATCGGTAGGGTTTCTTACCCGGCGATTGACACACATCCTTTTCCCCGGCTTTCCATTCCCGACAAATCACCTGACAAAATAAAAATGGCATGATATGGGTTTTTCTACAAATTTGAAATTCGATGAAGTCAGTTTATAGCCGGGTTTGAGCAAAAATCGTATTCTCTTCATAGGGAGGTAACCGCCACATGCACCCCACGTCATCCAACCGTTCCTTTTTAACGCGGCTGATTCTGATCTTTATGGTTATTTTTTGTATGCAGACTTCATCAATTCGAAATGTCTTCGCTGCCGATGAGATAACTCAGGATGAAGTGAAAACTGAAGTTTCCCCAAAAAGCGTCATGCCGCCATGCGTAGTAGTACGGCTATTAGAGAATTAACGACGGATTTTTGTGGTACTGGGAAAAGACTACTAAAATTATCGTCCAATGCCGCTTCCGT
>JBAQUK010000264.1:0-1760 GCA_049297455.1 Desulfosalsimonadaceae bacterium
CTATGCCTTAAAAAACCCAATAAAATGATTGAGCGCAGCGAATCCAGTTTAAATAATCCGGAAAATAACTGTCACAGTCAAAATAATCAGAAAAATCAGTTACATTTTTTTTGGAAATCAACACTTGGGATGGGATTGAGGTGGCTAAACATCTGAAAGCCTCTCCGGATGCGGTTTGGCGAGTTCTATGCAAAGAAGGAGTTCATTTGACCCGGCGTAGAAACTGGTGCGTGAGCACGGATCCGGAGTTCTCCGCAAAAGGTGCCAACATTATCGGCCTTTATCTGAATCCTCCGGAAACGGCTCTCGTGATCAGCGTAGATGAGAAACCCAGCATCCAGGCTTTGGAGCGAACCACCGGATATGTCCAAACCAGCAACGGCAAAATTGTTCAGGGTTATAAGAGCACAAGCGTCATGGCACACTGAATTTATTTGCAGCTCTGGAAATTGCATCTGGCCAGATAGCGGCTAAGATTACGGAACGAAAAACCAGGCCTGATTTTTTGGAATTCATGAATGAGATCGTGGCTGGCATTCCGGATGATCGGGAAATCCATGTAATCCTTGATAATTATTGTACTCATAAAGGAAACGATGAGTGGCTGAGCAAGCATAAGAACGTACATTTTCACTTCACGCCTACTTCTGCAAGTTGGTTAAACCAAGTCGAAATATGGTTTGGTATTTTTACAAAAAAGGCGCTCAGATGCGCTTCTTTTTCCAGTTGCGAGCAACTGCGCACGGCTATTGAGAATTACCTGGAAGTTTATAAGCAAAACCCCAAGCCATTTGTGTGGAAAAAGCGAGAAGTTAAAGGCTCTCAACTTCGAAATACTATCGTTAATTTATGCAAATAAACACTATGTGTTTGGAGGGACCGGCATGGCCCTGTTTTCCCTGGGCATCCTCTGTGAAATAGGCGTGGCCTGGCAAAAATACGACAACATGCTCATTGGTGAAAGGCCCATTTGGGTTCATCAAAACCCCTGGTTCATGATCGGGATTCTGTTTTTGCTGATCGGTGTCAATACGTTTCTGCTGGGGCTTGTTGCCGAAATGCAGACCCGGACATACCATGAGTCAAAATTAAAACCAACCTATCTGATCAGGGAAAAATTGGGTTAGCGCCGGTTATAGGAATGGGCTCCCGTTGCCGCAGGTAATTGTATCCTTTCCCAGAATCAAATTTTCAATTGGCTGAATATAGTCAGTTTGGCAAAATATAGCCAATAATGAAATGGTTACAGCCACTCATTGTAAAGATCATTTTATAGTAAAATATTATAAATTCGAATAGATAAAATCGGAGATCGTTTCAAGATGGAGTGATCGAATGGGCTGGCACATTTATTGCATGTAATCTTTTAAATTTATATCAAATTATTGCAAATGGACCAAGCCAGAAGATAAAGCGGCATTTTCATCAAAACTGTTTATCAATAACTTCTTTGAGAACTTCCTTATGGGGCATGATCATTCTCGGATTGTTGGTGGCGGGAACGGCCGTGATCGCCATGAGAAGAAAGCACGACATGACTGTATAACCCCATCAATAAAGCCGGGAACAGTCTGAAATGAATGTACAAAAAAGGCAGGGCCGCCAGATGGCCCTGCTTTTTATTAATTAAAACAGCTGAAGTTTCCCGGTTTTCAGTGATGGCCCGCAAATCGGGGGCATGATTAAATTTTATATAAAAACAAGCGGTTAAATAAAATTTTTGAAAACTGTAACTATCTGATTTAATTTAAAATATTTGA
>JBAQUK010000265.1:0-2489 GCA_049297455.1 Desulfosalsimonadaceae bacterium
ATCATCTGATCGCCAGAAGCCGTTATGGACTGATGGTGCAGATTTACGCCGGGCTGATTACCTATCTCCTTCTATCCATTTATTGTCAGCAAGTTCATAAAGAGCGTGTAAGTATAAAACGCGTCCGGGAACTGCGCATCCAAATCCAGAACGAACTTCGTGAGAGCGGTTCTTCCATAGATGATAATTTTTTCAAAGAACAACACCATTCTCGGTTACATGCAAAAACCTAACCGGACAATGCTGACAAAATAACTTTTTATTTGTCGCAAGTCCAGTTTTTATAACATTTTAACTGTCACGATTCAGGCTCATATCAATCGGACCGCATCCACGGTGAGGGTGGCGGCCCCCCAGTTTCCTTCCACTTTTCCGGAGATCACATAGGGCCGGCCGTAATCCAGCATATGGCAGAAGCGCTGGTAGGCCTTTGGGAAAAAAGTGGTTTCCACGATTCCGGTGTCATCTTCAAAGGTGACGAATTTCATGGGGTCGCCTTTTTGGGTCAACACGGTTTTACCGGTGATCAGCCATCCGGCGATTTGGATACGGCGACCCAGGTTTTCGGGGACATTTCGGATCTTGATGATTTTAAGAGTTTTCAATTGATCATCAAATAATGTCATGGGATGGCGGTCGCATAAAAAACCGAGCACTTCAAATTCTTGCCGCAGTTGTTCCCGCGGATCATCTTCCGGCAAATCCGGCATGGTTTCGGAAACCGGGTCTTCAAACAGAGAGAGGTTGGTATTTTTGCGGGACCGGGTCTTTTGCCAGGCGGAAAATTCCCATGCGAGCCCGGCGCGATGCTTTTCGGGATAAAACCGGTCGAGGGCGCCGCTGTGGATGAGGGCCCTGGCATCCGTTTCATCCGGCTGGACCCGGTTTAAAAAATCGGTCAAACCGGTAAAACCAGATTTCCCCCGTTCCGCGATGATCCGGGCCTGAGTATTCGCCGATAATCCTTTAATGGACAGAAACCCCACCTTTATTGCGCGATCCCTGCCCGTCCAGCGGACCTGACTCTCATTGACATCCGGCGGCAGGACGGTGATTCCCAAGCGTTTGGCTTCGGAAACATAGGCAAATGCGGAATAAAATCCCCCCTGGTTGCTGATCACGGCGGCCATGAACTCCGCCGGAAAGTGCACCTTCAAATATGCCGCCTGAAAAGAAACCCGTGCGTAGGATGCGCTGTGGGGCTTGCAAAAGGAATAGCCGTTGAAGCTCATGATCATGCGCCAGATTTTTTCAATCTGTTCGTCATTAACCCCCCGCAACCGGGCGCCTTTTATAAACCGGTCCAGGTAATCCCGCAACTGATGTTCCCGGTCTTTTTTGGACATCACCTTCCGCAGCCCGTCGGCCTCTGCATGGGAAAATCCGGCGATCTTCACCGCCACCTTGGAAACATCCTCCTGATACACCATCAGGCCGAATGTTTCATCCAGCACGTCGTTCATCAGCGGATGGATGGGCTCCCAGGTTCCGCCGTGGAGCCTTCGGATATATTCCTGAATGATATCATTGGCTGCGGGCCGGATAATGGAGGAATGGATGGTCAGGTGTTCAAAATCACCCTTCCCGGTTTTCTGCTGCAACAGCCGCATGGCCGGGCTTTCAATATAAAAACACCCCATGGTGCGGCCCTGGGCAATGGCCTGTCGGGTGGGCTCATCATCTTCCGGCTCCCAGCGGCGTTCATTAAATCTGATCCCGTTTTCGCGCATATTGGTGATGGCGTCCCGGATCACCCCCAGACTGCGGTTGCCCAAAAGGTCGATCTTCACCAGTCCGGCATCTTCAGCGGCGTCTTTTTCCCATTGAATGATGGGCACGCCTTTGGGCGCTGTCTGGACCGGCACATAGGTGTCGATGCGTTCCGGCGTGATCACGACGCCGCCGGGGTGGACCGAAAGATACCTTGGCAAACCGATGATGCGCTGGGCGATTGCCAATATTTCCGGCCAGGGTTCGGGAAAATCCACATCCCGCATTTGCGGCAGTTCGGCCATGCGGTCAAGGAGGGATTGATCGGATTCTTCCGCGTGCCAGAACATGGGCAGGTGTTTGGCGATCTGGTTGATCTCGCCGTCGGTCAGGCCGAATACCTTGGCGGTTTCACGCAGGGCCATGCGGGGCTGGAAACACACATGATTGCACACCATGGCGGCATGACCGTTGTGCCGGGACAGGACTTTTTCGATCACAAGCCCCCGTTCGTCCCAGGCGAAATCCACGTCAATATCCGGCGGGTCTTTACGGCCGGGGTTTAAAAACCGTTCAAAATACAGATTATGCTTGACGGGACAGACATTGGTAATCCCAAGACAATAGGCCACGAGCGACGCTGCCCCTGACCCCATAGCCGTCAGGCTAAGAAATAATAATAATATATAAATTCAGTTGGTTATACTTTTGACAATGGGGGGCCAGCCCCGCCTGACGCTTCATAACAGTCTCCTTTGTAGGAAAATGCCGATTCTTTA
>JBAQUK010000266.1:0-3094 GCA_049297455.1 Desulfosalsimonadaceae bacterium
AATACCTGAGCAGTTACAAAACCGGAAGGTTAAAAATACACGGGCATAATGATATGATCATTGAAATGGATTCCATTCAGATACCGGTTCTTGCCGCGGGCCGGGGCTGGCTGGCGGTGGACAAACCCGCGGGCATGAGCGTTCACAACGCGCCGGGGGAAGACCTGTGTTCCCTGGTATCCCAAGGCATCCGGCAGCAGGCGGAACTTCTGGACCAAATCGGCATTTATCCGCCGGGCGCGGAAGGGGGCGCTGACGTCAACCCGGTTCACCGGCTGGACAGGGAAACCAGCGGCGTAATCCTGCTCTCGACCGACCCGGAAACTTTCCGGTTTTTTTCCCAGCAATTCAATGACCGATTGGTCCAAAAAACCTATGTCACGCTGGTGCATGGCCGCCTGGAAACGCCGACTGGCGTGGGCGGATGGGGAATGTGGCAATGGCCTTTGTCAAAAACCGCCGGGGGCCGCACCCATCCCCAGGGGCCGTCCCCCCGGCAGCCCAGCCGGACAAAATACCGGGTCATGGACCACAGCGCCCATTATACACTGGTGATGATTGAACTCCTCACCGGCCGCACCCACCAGATCCGGCGGCATGCCAAACTGGCCGGGCATCCGGTCGTGGGCGACGTGCGCTACGGCTCGGACCGGGCGATCAAATTCCTCAAAGACCATTGCGGATTTGACCGGCTGGCCCTGCACGCCCAAACCCTCATCCTGCAATTGCCGGGCGAAACAGAACAAACCCCCATTGAAACCCCAAAAATCCCCGACCCGATGCGGTTGTTGTTTGAAAATGACCGTTCAAAATAACTAATTGTTTTAATTTAATTTTTTTTAAGCACAATTTTCAAATCCGACGTTGTTCCGTACCATCGCCTCACAAAAACCGGGGCTTGCACAAAATCCAAAACCATTACCATCGGCCATTTCTGATCTACTTTTCTTGGTGGGCAAGAAAAGTAGCAAAAGAACCCAGCCCCGCGCCGCTTATCTCCCTGACAGTCTGTTTTTCGTGGCGGGGGAAAAACTCGCTTTGTGATCGGCGCTTTCCGATGGATGCATGAATTCAAGATGTTCACTCATCCAATGCATTGACTTTCCCGCCGCTCAAACAGTTTCCCCCTTCTTCCACAAAAAACAGCCCGTCAGGGACGCAGCGCGATGGGCAAAAACCCAGCGACTCGGGACATAGCAGCCGACCGGCTCAGAAAATATGGTCGGGTTTTCCAACCCGCCAATGGCCCGTTCCGCAAGCAACACGACAGAAAAAGCCACAATTTTCCGCCGGAGGGGTTGCCCATTGCCGCGTCAGGGAGCTTTCCGCTTCGCAGGGCGGGTTTCTTTTGTTACTTTTCTTTGCCCGCCAAAGAAAAGTAAAAATAACAACTAGTTGAATATGACATAAGCATATTCACTGAACATTTTAACCGGGTTTACCGTATAGAAGCCATGACATACGAAAGACAAAGAGAAGTTACAGGACAATAAAACACTTGTTAAGTATGAATATATTGTTTAAACAATTATATACAAATATCAGAATACCTGTTGCCGGTTACAATGTTTACCGAGCAACCTGCCTGATCGTTCAGAGGTCTTTCCGGTTTTGGAGGTATACAGAAACTTTTAAACCACTTGTTCGCAGACACGATGATGAATAAAGAAAAACAAGAATACGGGAATTTTTCCCGGTGGTCATACAATGCGCCAATCCGTCTACCATTCCGGATTCTCGGTGGAATCATCTCGCTGCTATTCCTCTCATGGGGTATCTTGGCCATCGTCTCAGGTTTGGCGTTTGACTCTGTGGGGTGGAGGACTGTCATCCCTCCACTGGGTTTCGGCTTGCTGTTTGGCGTTGCGGCAATCAAGGGCCGCGTTCCTGAATGGCTGATCAAGGATAAAAAATGACCTGCGAACCAACGCCTGCACTTTACCGGCGCGAAGCGCGCCGGTAAGTGAGGCGTCCCGTTATCTTTGAGGAGACTATAATGAAGCGAATATTCTCCGTGCTCATATGTTTCTCGATTTTTTGTGAATCTGTCAGTTGGGCAAAGGATATGGAAAAGGTTGTAGATCCTTACAGGGAAGAGAAGTTCTCGTGTGCCGGAAAGCCTGATGGGAAGCTCCAACAAAACAGTTCTGGATATGGCAAGTTCAGGATTCGTGCAGACCTCAACTTCGACGGAAAAGAAGATCTGATACTTACACAGGACGATGGCTCAGGATGTGGAAATGGAGGCTGTGAAGTTGTCATTTTCATTAGGCAAGCCGATAATGCTTATTTGAAAGAAAAATTTGGCCTTCATCCTCTGGCCGCAAATCTTCAGAAAATTAAGCCAGGAGAAGGCAGACTGACTGTCTTTTGGCATTTAAGTTCATCTGATGGTGAGTTGGCATCTTACAGAATTACTTCAAAATCAGTTGCCGAAATGAATTCAAAAATTATTCATCCCTCTGAATCAGATCATGATCGGAAATTGTATGAATCATTATTCGGTGACAGTTCGAGACTTAGATCGGAATTTGCCAGATGCAAAAACGGCAAACTTGAATGGACTGATACTTGGTGAGATTTACTAATAGATAACAATCGGGTGCTGATAGTTCCGCTTTGCTCCACAGCAGCCCCTTAAACCGTTAGACGAATTCGAATAGACTCAATCTTGAAAAACGATGATTTGAAATGATTTCTCCGGAACAAATCAATCAAATGGTAAAAACCATTGTCGCTGGATATTCCCCTCAGGAAATTATCCTGTTTGGTTCATACGCTTCCGGCACCCCGTCCAGAGACAGCGATATTGATCTGCTGGTGATCAAAGATGACCATTTGCCGAAAATCGAGCGCAACCGGGCCGTCAGATTATGCCAGACCTCATAGAATCCCAACGGGATTCCGTCTTATAGCCCAGGGTTGCGGCAACGCCGCTACCCTGGGAACACCCATACCGCACCCGACCCCCAACCCCAACGGGGTTGCGCCATTCCATCACAACCCGTTAATTCTATTTCATATTTGACGCAACCCCGTTGGGGTTAACGTTCGTGTATGGCGATTTTTCCCAGAGTAGGGGCGAAATATTTTT
>JBAQUK010000267.1:0-6146 GCA_049297455.1 Desulfosalsimonadaceae bacterium
CCGAATATTTCAAATTAAATCAGATAGTTATAAGTTTCGAAAATTTTATTTAACTGACTGTTTTTATTAAAAATTTAACCACACCCGCAATTTGCGGGCCATCGCTGAAAACCGGGAAACTTCAGTAATAAGGATACGCCTACGACCGGAACTGCCGGTTCCACCGGAAATGGAAGGGGATATTTCAAAAAAGACATGAGGGAGGGAATCAGCGCTGGACGGATATCCGCCCAGCGCGGCGGAACAGCCCTGGAAATGCGGGGCGGCATACCTGCGGTTGATATCCTTCTGCCAAAAAATATCTCCGTGCATCCGAAACCGGCATTTTCACATGCGGCACATGCGGCACATGCGGCACATGCGGCACATGCCGCACATGCCGCACATGCCGCATGTGAAAATGCAAATCCAAAAGCCATGATAATTGTTTCGGCCATATCAAGAATATTGTTTTTTTGGAGTGCGAGGGCTTGCCCTCGCAAATGCGGCAGCAAGCCGCCGCACTCCATATAAGCCACTCCCCGATTAAGCGAATTAAAAAAGGCGGCCGAAACCATCGGCGGCATGTTCAAGAATCCGCAAAATTTATTCAAGTGATCTGTCCGCCCTCATACACATGAACGCCCAGCGTGTCGTCATCCAACAGCGACCGGATTTTTTGCGCGATCACGCCGGCGTGAACCGGCTTGTACTTGCCGGGAATCAGGAACTGGAACGGTTTCACCATCATTTTTCCGATCTCCTCCCCCAGCCGGAATTCCTCCCGGTCCCCCAAAAGAAGCGATGGCCGGATGATATGAAGGGTCTTAAAGCCGATCTTTTCAAGATCGCGTTCCAGCTCCCCCTTCACCTTATTATAGAAGACCGGCGAATTCGGGTCCGCACCCACGGCGGAAATCAGGATAAATTTTTCACACCCGTTTTTAACGGCGATTTCAGCCAGACGCATGGGGAGCCCGTAATCCACCTCCCGGAACGTTTCCTGGGATCCCGCCTTTTTGATGGTCGTCCCCAGGGCGCAGACCACGGTTCGGGCCGAAATCTGACGGCCAGATGCCTCCAGGCGGTCAAAATCCATCACTTCCTGGCGCATCCGCGCAACCTCCGGAAGAGATGGGATTTTCCGCCGGGTAAGGGCAATTACGTTGCCTGCTGACGGGTCATCATACAGCAGTCTGATCACCGCGCCGCCGATCAACCCGGTTGCCCCCGCAACCAGCACGTCCGCCGCAAATTTTTCCGGATTTTTCATCTCTTTTTTCACAGGCATGGCCCCCGTTTTTATAGTTTTGGAAGATCTTTTCCGCATGCCACGCAATACTCCCCGGCCGCATAGGTGGGGTGGTCGCAGGCCGGGCAGCGCATCATCTGGTCCGCGCCGCAGAAGGGACAGGCAACGGCATTTGGCGGCAGTTTTTTCCCGCAGTGCCGGCACAGGCCTTTGGCCAGCCGTTTCAATTCCAGCCGTCGCTTGTTGAACACTTTTTTCTGAATAATGTATATCGCCAGAAGCGCTGCGCCAATGGCTGCCACGATCACCAGATAATGCCATACGGCGATGATCCGCAGAGCGGTCAGGAGCGCAAAGAATTTTTTGAAAAAATGCCTCGGAATCAGGGTAAGCACCACATCCAGGGCTTTCATGAATATGGGAATCGATACGATCACCAGCAAATGGGAGGAGATGAGCACCTGGAGCCGGTTGTCCTTTTTAACGCTCCGGACGCTCCACAGGTAAAATACGATAAACAGCGGCAGCAGAAACAGCATCTGCCAGAACAGTTCCTTAAACGGATAGCGGAATTCCCAGCGTTTGATATCCTCCACCAGCCGGTCCCTGCGGGCCGGATCGCCTTCCGACACATAAGCCCATAAATCCCTGACCTTCGCATGATTGTTAATCCGGGCGTCGATGACCGCAATTTGGGCGTCGAACGCATCGATTTGCCGGGCCTTGTCCTTCATGGATTGGGCGATGGACGGCAGCTTGTTCTGCCCGGATTCCGGTTCCGCAATATCCTCCAGAAGCGACGTGTCATAAACCCCTTTTGATTGCTCAAACCCGGCGGTGAACTGATTTTTCCGGGCCACCAGCCGCTGACGGGCCTTGAACCATTCCAGGATTTCCTTGTCCCGCGCAATCGCCTCAATTTTTTCAAAAAAGATTCTGCAATCCGGGTGCATCCGCTCGATTTTCGCGTGTTCAAACGGACTGTCGTACCCGTACGAGATATTGTTATAATCGGAAAGCGTCAGTTGCTGAAGCTTTTCAACTTTGTCGGCGTCCGTCCAGTTCTCCCGGACCAGTATTTCCCGGCAGTCATAGGGCAGATAGTCCGCAGGCGAAGTCAACTGCCGGGTATGGTCGTCGAGTCCGCGGAACACCACAAACAGGATGAACAAATCCAGCGCAATGATCACGCACAGTGAGAGCTTGCTTAACGGTTCTTCATCGTTGATGCGGAACAGGCGGTTCTTGAATGTTATCAAACGGTTTTTGATCATTGGGAGGCATCCTTTTGCATGGCCGTGATTCGGTTGACATATTCGTTTATCGCAAATTTCCGTTTAAGCCCTTCGGCATTCATGTACCGCACCTTTCCGAATACCGGTCTTTCGCCCCAGGGCCGGTCGTGACGGCCGAAGCACCATGCCACGCCCGCAAATCCGTTCGGGTCCCGGCCGTCGAGCTCGTAGCGGTTATTGAGCATGAGCATGATGTGAAACGCCTCCTCGGGCGTCCGGGTCCACTCGATGATCTTTTTCCCCCAGTACATGCGCATGTAATTGTGCATCTTGCCGGAGATCACCATCTCCATCTGGGCGGCGTTCCAGAAAGGGTCATGGGTTTTTCCCTGCTCCAGAACCTCCGCTGAATACAGATACGGCCGCCGGTCCTTTTGGTGTTCGGAAAGGGTCTGCCTGGCCCAGGACGGCACGGCGCTTTCGTATTGGTCATAGCCCGGATTGTAAAAAACAAAATTAACGGCAAGCTCCCTGCGGACGGTCACCTGTTCGATAAACGCCGCTTTGGCCGCATCCGGCGCAGACGAGGCTTTGATTTCACGGACGATTTCCACCGGGGATATCTGGCCGAAATGAAGATATGGGGAAAGATCGGACTGGCAACCCGCCACCGGGTCCCTGGCGAGGGTGTCGTAATTTGCCAGATTTTCGGAAATAAACCGCTTCAGCCGGGCTTTGGCCTCGCCATAACCGCCACGGAAGGTTTTTACCGGAAGCGTATTCTGGATCGCTGCCGCCTTCTCGGCCAGTTTTAAAGGATCGATGGGACCGGACGGCGGCATCGGCAATGCTGAATGTTTCATGTGGTATTCCGGGAGCAGGACCGGATCAAGATGCGCATCCATTTGTTTCATGATTTTGGGGCGCAGGGTCCGGGCGGCGAATTCTTCTTTGGGTGATGCCGCGGATACCGGCACAATGACATCGGTCTCAATTTCCGTGTACGGGCATTTCACCTCACTGGCCACCTGTTTTCGCCACTCCCGCTGAATTCGCAGATACCCCGCATCCGTGACCAGCCATGCGGTTTTTTCGGCAAGGGACAAAACCGTCTCCACCATCGGCCCGGTCTTTATCACAAACGGGATGCCGAGCGTTTTCAATTCCTGCTGTATATCGGCGATCCCTTCCAGCATAAACACGTAATGGCGGAGATTGCTTTCCGGAAAATCCGGTGTCAGGACAAACCCCACCACCAGCGGCAACGCCAGCTCACCTGCGATTTCAACGGCATGACACAGCGCATGGTTATAGGCCACGCGCTGGGCCTGCTGCATCCAGTAGAGTACGTATTTTCCGCTTTCCGGCGGAGCGGCGGTCAGATGCCGCACCCGGTCTTTATGAATCATGGTTGCACATTTTCGCAGTTCACAAAATTAATACTTTGGGGTTGTTTATCATAAACGTTCAATGTCGAAAAAGTCTACAAATATAATCATTTATACTGGTGTGAAAAGCGTCAGGAGCCGCTGAGGCCACCCTCCCCTTGAGCATTTAAATTGACCGGGTACAGCCATTCCATTATTGTCATTTCAATGCCGTGCCGGTCCGGAATACATCCCGGCCCCGATCCGCTATAATTTATAACCCATTGTGACTTATAGATAGATAAATGAATCATTCACTTAGAAAATTCAAACCTGCGGTTTCGAAGAAATGGCTGATCGCCTCGGCGGGGTTGATGTGGAGCGCCGTGGGAATTCTGCTCTGCCGGCTGGCGTACCACTGGCTTGCTGCGGATCTTTCAGGCGTATGGATGGCTGTTTTCGGCGGCTGCGGCCTGGCCGCGGCGGTTGGGGTGTATTACTTCGGGTTTTCGAAAATTGCGAAAAAAAATATTGACCGGCTCTGTCTTTTTCCTGAGAAAGTCTGCTTTTTCGCTTTCCAGGCGTGGAAAAGTTATCTGCTGATTCTCCTGATGATCGGCATGGGATACCTGCTTCGCCATTACCTGATCCGGAAAGAGTATCTTGCCGTTGTCTATATCGCCATCGGCGGCGCATTGTTCCTGTCCAGCTTCCATTATTACGGCACGCTTTGGCGTCTGGTCGTTGAAAAAAAGGAATGCCGGTGATGTTAAATCTCACGGCTCCAGTTTCTCAAATTTAAACATCGGGCATCCCTTGCACACATCCAGGCCCGGCCAGGCTTCCGATCCTTCCCCCAGAAGCGACGCGCCTTCCCCCAGGCCGCAGCGTTTCTTCTGCTGCACGGCCATGGCAATGATGTGCTCGCCGGGAATAAAGAGATTGACGTATCCCATCTCCGTCTTGCCCGAGGTCTTGGAACCGGCGCAGATGGTGGTCATATTGGCGGTTTTCCCGGTAAAGGCCCATACGCTTCCGGAGCAGACCGCGGAATTGGGGGTATGACGAAAAGTCAGATCCGGCTTCCGGGTGGCCCCCATGTAGTCGTTTAGCAGATGGTAAGCCTGATAGGGCGTGCAGACCATAAAAACCATATCCGGCGGGAAGGATATCCGGTCAAAAAAATCCAGGGGTGCCATGTAAATCCCTTTGCACCCTTTCTTCAGCTTCATTTTTTCCTTTGCCGCCTCAAGCGCCAGGGACTCGTCCATCAGGTATTTAAGGTGCTGTTTCGTATCCGCCGTTTCATCGATGTCCCGGAACCCGAACACCAGCGCGGCATTCGGGCATAACAGCTTTTCCGGCTTCAGGGTGAGTGCCAGCCGTTTCTGGCGCACGGCGGTCAGGTACTGGCAATAGGTGAGTTTCGCTTTTGAGGCGTGGGTGGCCGGTAGTTGCGGGAACTCATTGTCGTCATAGACAAACCGGATGCCCACCGGATCAAAATCCAGCCGCACGTTCCAGATGAATTGTTCGCGAATTTCCTGGTATTTCATGAGTTCTCCGTTGGTTAGAGAGTCCGCTCTTCCATAAGCCGGGCGAAATTCCGGAGGGTTTCCACCGCCATCGGGGTTTCCGAAACCGCGCCCAGAATTTCCGCAACATCCCCCCCGGCTGATCTGATGTCGTCCGCCTCCTCTATAATATACGACCGCATGATATCGGCGGTATATTCCGGGTGAAACTGAACGCCCCAGGCCCAGTCCCCCAGACGAAAGGCGTGATGGGGCTCATAAGTGTTGGCCGCCAGACATTTTGCGCCCGACGGCAGAACCAGCACCGTCTGTTCATGGGTGACATGGACATTAAAAGACTGCGGAAGCGATCGGAACAGGGGGTCATCGGCGCAACCGGCAAGGAGGTGGACGGGGACCGTGCCGACCTCAGCACCGCGGGGGTGAAAGCCCACCTGACCGCCTGCGGCCCGGGCCAGGAGCTGGTGGCCGTAGCAGATGCCGAAAAAGGGGATACGGGCGGCCAGCAGCGACACGATCCACGCTTCCATGCGGACGCTCCAGGGGAGGTTGTCCGTCACCATTGCATGGGATCCCGTGACCACCACCCCCGCGCAATATTCCGCCGCCGGAAGGGCCGCGCCGTTTTCGGCGTCTACGATGCGCGTCTCAACCCCATAGCCGTCAGGCTAAGAATTTTCCTATATTTTTCAACTGACATTTCAACACTTTAAAAATTTATGCATTGGAGTAGTAGTTCTAATGAACTCGGCTCCTGCTTGCGTTTTTCCAAAATGTG
>JBAQUK010000268.1:0-2376 GCA_049297455.1 Desulfosalsimonadaceae bacterium
TTTTGGGTAAGGTTTGATCATCTTTTGATTATAAACGAAGTTTATTTGTCCCGTAAACCGATTATTTGGGGTTTGACTCAATATATCCTTGAAGTTGCATAACTTAATTCATGCACGTTCCTTATCCACCAGGATTTCCGTATGACGGGAGCCTCCGTTATGGTGGAGGTGTATGCGGACCGGGTTGAGATCTCCAATCCCGGCGAACCTGTGGTGCCGGTGGAACGATTTATTGACGGCTATCAGTCCAGAAACGAACGGTTGGCCAATTTGATGCGCCGAATGGGAATTTGCGAGGAAAAAAGCAGCGGTATAGACAAAGTGATTCATGCTGTCGAGGTCTTTCAGCTCCCGGCACCTGACTTTCGTGTTGGTCATAACCGAACCATTGTGATCCTGTTTGGCCCCAGGGATTTTGAAAGCATGGATCGCGAAGACAGGATTCGCGCCTGCTATCAACATAGCGCCCTGAAATGGGTCATGTCCGAAAGGATGACCAATCAGTCATTGCGAGATCGTTTCCACCTGCCGGAGAGCAAGAGTGCCAGTGTCTCCCAGGTCATTGCACTGGCCATTGAGGCTGGGGTTATCAAGCCGGATGAAAAAATTGGCGCTTCCAGAAAGTTTGCCAGGTACCTGCCGTTCTGGGCGTGAGTTTATTTAAGCGTTTGCCTTTCAATGTCCCGGATCGTGTTGGTCATTATAGCGTTTAAGAATTTTTCCGGTGGGTGCGAGGCTATTCCTTAAACGCAACCCCGAAGGAGATGGATCAGAATGCATCAATCCATTGAAAATCAATTAGTTGCCTGCTTAAATGCAAAACCGGGGCAGCCTGCGCGGCTTCACCCGCCGGAACCTGTTTCTCATTTGGCAGTTATTTGATGCTTATGCCGACGACAAAAAAGTGTCACCGCTGGTGACACAATTGCCCTGGACCTATAACCTCGCCTGTTTTTTAAGGAATCGGCAATGAAAAATCCACCGCGAAGCGCACGAAGAAAAAACAGAATTGCCCCAAAACCGCCATCCTCGTGTTCTTCGTGGTTTATTGATCCAATTTGAAGAAAAATAAAATGAAAACAAATGGCTATGGGGTGCCTGAGTGTAATCAAGACAAATAAATGAGGGTTCATTCACTGGCTAGAATTCTATCCAGTGAATGAACCCTCATTTTTCTTATGAAGCCGATGTTTCGCTTTCCGGAACAGCGGGCGGTTTGGTTAAAATCGTCACCAATTGCCGGATTTTATTGGTGATAACGGACATGTCCTCAAGAATCCCGCCCGCGGCATCCAGAATTTTTTCCTTGTCCGCCGGATCCATTTGATTGATGACGGTTTCGTTCGTCATTCCTTCCGGCGTGCTCACGCTCCGGATCCACCGCTGAACCCGGGTCAGGTGCTTTCCCACCGCAATGGCCGGACTTGCAAGCGGGATGGCTTGACCGTTTATTTCACAAATCCGCTGTCTAAGTTCCTCGTAAAGCAACCCCTCATCAATGCACGCCTGGGCCAGATCCAGCTTTTCCTGATTGTTTTCCAGCCGGGTCAACAAAATCAGGAGGCTGTATTTGATGCGCTCTTCCGCAATGCCGCCGGTAATTAAAAATCCGCTCTGGGCTCCTGTTCTCACCATATCCATCAGCGCGGCGCGGGAGACGGCCAGGTCCGGACGGCGGCACAACACGTGATAGCTCACCGGTTTTTTTGCGTTTCTGGATCCGGCAAGCTGGATGTCGTTGTTGAAGAATTTTTCAAGCACGTATTTTCCGATTTCCAGATACCCGTGGTACACGTGGGCGGCGAACCGCTCGTTGATAAACACCACGGCTTCATCGATGAGAGCGGTGTCGGGCGGGAGTATTTCGGTCATGGGCGTCTCCTTATTATTATAGAGGTTGACGGGGTAATGAAACGACAGACGAAAAACAGCAGAACCTTTTCCAGGTAGTTTTATCAAGCGGACGAATCAGTTTCAAGGGAAATTCATAATATTCGAATCTTTTTGAATCCATTGGAAAAAAATATGGTTTTTGGGTTCCAAAAATGCTACAAATCACCGGCATAAGATTTGTCTCTTCTAAAGGTTGTCGGTCAGGGAAAGGAGCCAATCATTGAATACGGAGTTATGCGATATTAAGAAAAAACAAGATATTCTGATTGTGGTTAAAACCTATCCGGAAATAAGTAAAAAATACACGGAAACTGTTTGTACTGCCGGAATTCTTAAGACAACAAAAAAACTGATAAGATCCTGAAAGTCGTGTAAAGCGTACATTTTAAACCAATCTGTGATCGCTATTTATTTGAAATAATTTGTTTTTATTTCTGTTTTTAACGTGTACGTAATATATTTATACGAACACGATAAAAATGA
>JBAQUK010000269.1:0-2148 GCA_049297455.1 Desulfosalsimonadaceae bacterium
GCAACCGGCTGGCCAACGAAGTCCTGGGCCAAAGCCTGGATGACCTTGCCAAGCCCTCAAGAACGCTTTTAACCGGCATCTACAAGATGGTTAAGGAGACGGCTGATAAAAGCAATGAGCCGGTGGATGCCGTCTATTTTACCCGGCGCATGATCCGGGAATATACCGGGTGGACGGACTGGCAGATCAGAACCCACATTAAACAGCTTGAAGAAATGGAATATCTGTGCGCCCGGATCGGCGCAAGGGGCAAGGAATATGCGTATGCCCTGAACTATCGGGGACAGGCGGAAGACGCCGGCAAATGTTATTTGAACCTGACCCCGGTTGAGGAAATCAAAAAACTCATGAAGAAAGAGAACCCCAATAAAGCCGAATAACCCACAAAGCGGAAAAAGCGAAAAACTTCGAGGGTTTTTTGCCAGCTACGAGGGGAAATGAGCCACTGCGAGGGTGCTTCGAGATTGACAAAATCATGGTTATCTATCTGAAATTAATAAAATAAAAAGACTGCTATGAGGTTGGGGCAGGAGAAAGAGGCCGGGGAGGGAGAGGGTATGGGTATGGACGTGATCATAGTAATAACTGAGTATAAACATCAGTTGAAAAGTCTTGGCTATGCGCCCAAGACGATTGACGGCTATGGATACGGCCTGAAGTGTTTTGCATCCTGGCTGCAGGATAACGGCATTACGGATTTTAAAAGAATCACCCGTCAGGCGATCCTTGATTATCAGGCGGACGTGATGAGCGAACCAAAGGCTGCGGAAACCAAAGCCATCAGGATACGGGCGGTAAAAAGGCTGTTTGAATACCTTGAAGATACTCACCGGCTGTTGATCAACCCGGCTGAAGGCATGGTTGAGACCTGCCGGAAGAACCGGAAAATCGGCCGGGTATTAACCGTAAAAGAAATGAATAAACTGCTTGAACAGCCTAATCTGTCTTTAAATTCCCAGATCCGGGACCGGGCGATCATGGAAGTGCTGTACACAACCGGCATCCGGTCGGACGAGATGTTGAATCTGCATGTATATGACGCGGACTTTAAAGACAAAATTTTGTATATCCGCAAAGGCAAAGGGAAAAAACAACGGGTGGCGCCGCTGGGAAAAAGCGCAATCAAATACCTAAGCGAGTACCTTGAAAAAATCCGGCCCAAACATGCCAAGAGAAACCCAAAAGAAAGAAAACTGTTTTTGACGGTTGAAGGCCTGCCCCTGACCTGGAATTGCATGCGGACTAAAATTGATATGTACCGGAAGCAGGCAGGCATTAAGGAACCTGTGGGGCTGCATGCGTTCAGAAGGTCATGCGCCACCCATATGCTGCAGCAGGGGGCTGATATCCGGTATATACAGAAACTTTTAGGCCATAAATACCTGAGAACCACTCAGCAATATACCAAAGTCATACCGGTTGACGTAAAAAAAACCCACGAAAAAACGCATCCGAATGCAACCGGAAATACGGATAAGAAAGAAAATGAAAATTAAGGCCATCATCCCGGAATACTTAAAATACATGAAGGTCATCGGCCGGTCACATTACACAATCAGAGGCGCAAGGTTTATTTTGCTGCGTTTTGTCAGGTATCTTGAAAAAGAGCGTATATACAATATTGAAGACCTGACCTTCGAGGTGATTGAAGACTATCAGCAGGAACTTGCTTTTTCTTTAACTGCAAAAGGAACGCCTTTATCTATCAGCACACAGGTAAAACAGTTAAATACGGTGACGTTGCTGACACGATACCTGAAGGAAAAAGATTATCTGGTGAATGATCCGGGTAAAAAAATCAAACTGCCCAGGGAACCCAAACGCCTGCCCAAATCCATATTGTCTCAACTCGAAATCAAACATCTGATGAATGCCCCGGATATGCAGTCAAATAA
Source organism: Desulfosalsimonadaceae bacterium (assembly GCA_049297455.1). Classification (GTDB taxonomy): domain Bacteria; phylum Desulfobacterota; class Desulfobacteria; order Desulfobacterales; family Desulfosalsimonadaceae; genus SURF-3. The sequence goes on from JBAQUK010000269.1 coordinate 1,896, forward strand.
CGGGTATCGAGACAGAATCATGCTCGAAATCCTTTATGATACCGCTATCAGACGTTCGGAACTGAGCAACATCAAAATATATGATCTTGAATTGAATGGAGGATTTGTAAAGGTTCTTGGAAAAGGCGATAAGGAACGTGCATGAATTAAGTTATGCAACTTCAAGGATATATTGAGTCAAACCCCAAATAATCGGTTTACGGGACAAGTAAACTTCGTTTATAATCAAAAGATGATCAAACCTTACCCAAAA
>JBAQUK010000270.1:0-36790 GCA_049297455.1 Desulfosalsimonadaceae bacterium
AATCAAGCCTACAAGTTCTTCTGATATTCCATTCCGAACCAAAGTCGATGTCTTCATACGCAACCCCTCCTTATTTTGTCGTATGAAAACACTATAAACGGTAATTTTGTATTTGCCAAGTCCCTAATAATGATGTTTTGTTGTCCGATTCGTAAAGGCCCGTAATAAACATTCGGGCTTTCAGCGAAGCCGTCATCAGGCGTTTTCACGCTCTTTGTTGGCTTCATCAATGATTTTCTGGCAAAGCTGGGCCGGGACTTCATCATAATGGACGAATTTCATTGAGAAACCGCCACGCCCCCCGGTCATGGACCGCAGATCCGGCGCATAGGTCAAGACTTCGGACATGGGCACCAGGGCTTTGACCACCTGGTTTTTCCCCTTGGAGTCCATACCCAGCACTCTGCCGCGACGGCTGTTCAGGTCGCCCATGATATCCCCCATATAATCTTCCGGGGTGACGACTTCGAGTTCCATAATGGGTTCCAGCAGGGTCATGCCGGATTCTTCCGCGGCTTTCTTAAATGCCAGGGAGCCGGCCACCTTAAAGGCCATTTCGGATGAATCCACCGCGTGAAATGATCCGAAATCCAGGGTTGCGCGATAGTCTACGCAGGGGAAACCCGCCAGAACGCCGCGCTGAGTGGCTTCGATAATGCCTTTTTCAACCGCCGGAATATAGGTTTTGGGAATGGCGCCACCGACGATCTTGTCCACGAATTCAAATCCGCCGCCTCTCGGCAGGGGTTCGAATTCCACCCAGCAATCGCCGAACTGTCCATGACCGCCGGTTTGTTTTTTGTGTCTTCCCTGCACCCGGACTTTCTTCCGGAACGTGCCTTTGTAGGGGACTTTCTGGGTGTTGAGGGTGGCTTCCACGCCATACTTGCGTTTGAGTTTCTCAAGGGTGGCTTCGATATGCACCTGGCCCATGCCGGTAATGAGGGTTTCACGAGTGGCCTCGCTGCGTCTCAGGCGGATGGCCAGGTCTTCTTCCATGATTTTGGACAGGGAGGAATAAATCTTTTCTTCATCGCCCTGGGTTTTGGGAACAATGGCATAGGTGATGACGCCGTCCATGGGTTCGGCAGCCTTGTACTGGATCTTTCGGCTCGGGTCGCACAGGGTGTCGCCGGTGGTGGTTTCTTTCAGTTTGGCAACCGCCACAATATCTCCGGGACCTGCCCCGTCAATGGGTTTCTGTTCCTTGCCCGTGATCTTGAGAAGCTGGGTAAACCGTTCCTTGGCATCTTTGTTGGGATTGTAAAACGTGCCGTCAGAGCCCATTTTTCCGGTTATGACTTTAATCACCGTCAGGCGTCCGGCAAAAGGATCGGCAATGGTTTTAAACACCAGCCCGGAGAAGGGTTCATCCGCATTGGGCGTTATGGAAAGTTCCTTTTCCGTACCCGGCTCGATGGCTGTTTTGGCGCTGACTTCGAGGGGGGTCGGCATGGAGTCAGTGATGAAATTGCATAGCAAATCCATTCCGACATTGGCGGTGGCGGACCCGCACAGCACCGGGATGAATGTTTTATTCAACGTGCCTTTACGCAAGGCTTTTTTTAAATCTTCATCCGAAAGGGTTTCGCCTTCCAGGTATTTTTCTATGAGCTGGTCGTCCGCTTCCGCGATGTTTTCCACCAGCGCTTCATGTTCGAGCTGGGCGTTTTCTTTGATGTCAGCAGGGATGTCGCAAGGCGTCGCCTTACCATTGGCGTAAGTCCAGGCCTTCATGTTCAGCAGGTCGATCATGCCGTTGAAACCGGTTTCTTTTCCAATGGGAAGCTGAAGCAGAATGGGTTTGGGTTCAAAAATTTCCGCCGCTTCCTGAAGCACCCGGTGGACATCCGCACGTTCCCGGTCGAGTTTATTAATGAACAAAACAACCGGCAATTGATACTCATCGGCAAATTCTTTGGCCTTTTCGGACTGGAATTTGACTCCGTCAATGGCGTCGATGACCAGCAGGGCGCAATCGGCAGCCTGCATGCAAAGTTTGGTATCGGAAATGAAATTCTGGTCGCCAGGGGTATCGATAAAGCTGATGGTGTGTTTTTTCCAGTCGAATTGATGGAACCCGGTGCTGATGCTGGCTTTCCGTTTGAGCTCTTCCGGTTCGAAATCAAGCACCGAATTGCCGGCATCCACGCTGCCGAGCCGTGTGGTGACGCCTGTATTAAAAAGCAATGCTTCCGCCAGAGAAGTCTTTCCGGCCCCACTTTGTCCAACGAACGCGACATTTCTTGTTTTTTCTGTCATTTCAGTAATTAAACTCCTCTCTACAAGATTTGTTGGTCTATTCTAAAATGCAATTAAAAATCTTTATATATTCGCGTATAAAAAATCAACTTTAAATCGAAACCATTCGGGTTAAATGGATAATAAACTCCCGGTTCCCCTTTGGCCCCAGAATTGGCGAGGGGATCACCGGGCCGGGGTCAAGTCCCGCCTCTGAAAAAAAGGCCGACAGGTCCGCGATTACCATCTCATGCAGGGCCGGGTCTTTCACCACCCCGCCTTTACCCACCTGAGTTTTGCCGACTTCGAACTGGGGTTTAATGAGTGCAAGGATTTTTCCAAGAGGTTTCAGAAAAGGGATCACCGACGGAATCACGATTTTTAAGGAGATAAAGGATACGTCCACGGTGATCAGGTCAAAGGGTTCGGGGAGCATCTCAGGGGTGGCGTACCGAATGTTTGAGCGTTCAATGACCACCACCCGCGGGTCTTGGCGCAGCCGCCAGTCAAGCTGGCCGTAGCCCACGTCGATGGCATAAACCCGGGCGGCGCTGCGCTGGAGAAGGCAATCGGTAAACCCGCCGGTGGACGCCCCCACATCCAGACAAACAAATCCGGTGACATCCATTTGAAGCGAATCCAGCGCTTCCTGAAGCTTCAACCCGCCGCGGCTCACAAAGGGGATGTCAGATCCCTTGTTCACAATCGCCGCGTTTTCGAAAACCATGGCCCCCGGTTTGTCCACCGGTTGATCATCCACCAGAATGGCGCCCGCCATAATGAGCGCCTGGGCCCGCTGACGGCTGGGGGCCAGGCCTTTGTCGACCACCAGGACATCCAGTCTTTTTTTTTGCATGGGAGCCATTATGCCGTGTTATTTCGGAGCATTGCGGAAGCCGTAGCAGCGATGCCATCGGCATCCAGCCCGTAACGGGTGCGAAGGGTCCGGATGGGGCCATGCTCAACAAACCGGTCATCAACCCCAAGGCGTTTCACGCGGACATTTTGGATATTATGATCGCTCAGGGCCTCCAGCACGGCGCTGCCGAATCCGCCCTGGAGAATGTTTTCCTCAACGGTGATAATATTAGGATTTTTTTCAGCCAGCCCGCAAATCAGTTCGGCATCCAGGGGTTTGACAAACCGGCAGTTGACCACCCCAGCGTCAATGCCTTGCACCAAAAGCATCCGGCGGGCTTCCAGCGCATCGGCCACTGTGCTGCCGATGGCCAAAATCAGCACATCCCGGCCGTCCGCGAGGAGTTCCCCTTTGCCGATTTCAAGGGGTTCGATGGACTTATCCAGCGCAACACCCAAGCCGCATCCTCTGGGGTACCGGAACGCAATGGGGCCGGGGTGATTGATGGCGGTCACCATCATCCGGCGCAATTCATTCTCATCCTTGGGCGCCATGACGGTCATATTCGGCAGAGACCTCAAATAACACAAATCAAACAACCCGTGGTGGGTCGGCCCGTCTTCACCCACAATGCCGCCGCGATCCACCGCAAAAATTACGGGCAGAGATTCCAGGCACACATCATGAACAATCTGATCGTAGGCCCGCTGCAGAAAGGTGGAATAAATGGCGACCACCGGTTTAAACCCTTCCATGGCCAGACCTGCGGCAAAGGTTACCCCGTGCTGTTCCGCAATGCCCACATCAAAAAACCGGTCGGGAAATTTTTTGGAAAATGGGATCAGGCCCGTGCCTTCGGGCATGGCGGCTGTCACCGCGATGATCTTCTTATTGGTTTCCGCCAGTTCCACCAGGGTGTTGCCGAAAACCTCGGTATAGGTGGCCGCGGTTTTTTGACCGGACAGTTTTGCCCCGGTCTCCGCCTCAAAACACCCCACACCGTGAAAATACACCGGATTTTTTTCAGCCGGGGCGTACCCTTTGCCTTTTTGGGTGAGAACGTGCAGCAGTACCGGGCCGTTAAGTTTTTTGATATTGGTTAAGATATCAATCAGATGGTTTAAGCGGTGGCCTTTGATGGGTCCGTAATAATCGAAATTAAACCCTTCAAACAGCATGCCCGGCGTGACAAACGCTTTAAAGGATTCTTCCGCCCGTTTGGCGAATTGATAGGCATCCGGGCCGACTTTGGGCAGAGAAAGCAGAAAATCCCCGAATTCCCGTTTTAAATCCTGCAAATATTTGGCTGAAAAGGTGCGGCTGAGCAATGAGGAAAGGGCGCCCACGTTCGGTGCGATGGACAGGTCATTGTCGTTTAAAATAACGATCATGTCCTTCTTACAGTCCCCGGCCTGGTTCAGCCCCTCAAAAGCCAGGCCGGCGGTCATGGACCCGTCGCCGATTACGGCAATGATTTTTGAGGATTCGGATTTCAGTTCTTTGGCGGTGGCAAGTCCCAAGGCTGCGGAAATAGAGGTGCTGCTGTGCCCGGTGGTGAACGCATCAAAAGGGCTTTCGGTGATTTTCGGAAAACCGGATATGCCCCCATGCTGGCGCAGGGTGTGAAACAGGTCTTTTCTGCCGGTCAGCAGTTTGTGGGTGTAAGCCTGGTGTCCCACATCCCAGATGATTTTATCCTGCGGCACATCAAACACATAATGCAGGGCGATGGTCAACTCCACCACCCCAAGGCTGGACGCCAGGTGGCCGCCGGTTTTGGACACCACATCCACAATCTTCTGACGGATTTCACGGGCCAGTTCCGGCAGGTCTTCCCGCGGGATTTTTTTTAAGTCTTTGGGCGAATTGATTTTGTCAAGCAGGTTCAAAACAAAGTGACTCCTTATATACAGCGGGCGGTAATGGATATCGATGACGCATCATCACCGCTTTCTTTCAATGATATAATTGGCCAGGGCTGCAAGCGAATCTGCCTTGTTACCAAAAATCTTAAGGGCTTGCAAGGCATTGTTCACAAGTTCGGCGGCAAACGCTTTCGATTGGGACAGTCCCAGCAGGGCAGGGTAGGTGGATTTGCCCCGGGATGCGTCCGTGCCGGTGGCTTTGCCCATTTCGGCCTCGTCGCCTTCCACATTTAATATATCGTCCACCACCTGAAACGCCAGGCCGATATGGCGGGCATAGATTTCAAGCTGCCGGATCTCGGATTCCGATCCACAGGCCAAGAGAGCCCCGGAAACCACCGATGCTTCGATTAATGCCCCGGTTTTAAGATTATGCAGGGTTTTGAGGGCGTCTAAATTCAGGGCCCTGCCTTCAGCGGCGATATCCTGCATCTGGCCTTCGATCATTCCCTTATGTCCGGCGGCTTTTGATATATTCCGAATGACTTGCAGCATAAGCCCGGCATTTTCTGGAGGCACGGGAGCGGATGCGAAAATCTCAAATGCGAATGTCAGGAGCGCGTCTCCGGCCAGGATGGCCGTGGATTCATCAAATTGAACATGGCAGGTGGGTTTGCCGCGCCGCAGGTCGTCATTGTCCATGGCCGGCAGGTCGTCATGAATCAGGGAATAGGTATGAATCATTTCAATACCGCAGGCAGCGGCAATGACATGGGGATTGATTGCGCCTACGGTTTCAGCGGCCGCCATGCACAAAACCGGCCGGAGCCGTTTGCCGGAGGCCATGAGGGAATACTGCATGGCTTGGCACAACCGGGTGTCCCCAAAATGGCTTTTGATAATTTTTTCAAGGCTCTGGTCGATGACCCGCCGCTTGTTATCAAGAAAGCCCGTTAAATCAAAAGGGGAGGGGGGAACAGAATGGTTCAATTTAAGCTTCTTCCTTTGCTGTATCATCCCCGCTTGAAAAAGGCGCTTCCTGAATCCGCCCGCCCGGTTCCTTTAATAATAAGGATACCTTTTTTTCCGTTTCATCCAGCTTCTGAAAGCAGAATTTGGATAAAAGCACCCCTTCTTCAAATTTTTTTAACGCATCCTCCAGGGGCAGATCCCCGTCTTCCAGTTCTTCAACGATTTGCTCCAGTTGTTTCATTGACTCTTCAAACGTCTTTTTTTTCGCCATTATACATATCCTTTTCAACTCGGCAGATGATTGATCCTTTTGCCAGCAGAACTTCAAGCAGTTGGCCGGGCGACACATCGTAAGCATCCGAGATGAGGCGCCGACCGGGAAACGTCCGGGTGATGCTGTATCCGCGCTCAAGCACTGCCGTGGGACTCAGGGCCTGCAATCGGCCGTTAAGTGATTGCAGGGCGGACCGGTGAGTGGTTAAAACAGAGGTGATGGACGACGCCAGATCATCCGTACTTCGGGTCAGGGCATGGCGCAACAGATTCATGCGTTCCCTGGGATGGTTTTTTTTCAGGCGATCCACCCGCCATGTCAAATGGGTGCGGTTCTGGTAAATGGATTTTTTAAATGACCGGACCAGACGCATGAGGGCGTCATCCAGCCGGAGCTTTAAATCATCCAGCCGCCGCCTGGGATGGACCAGCCGGCGGGATAAATTTTCCAAAGCACTGAATTTTTTCTGCAATTGGCGGCTTAAGCGTGAACGCAACTGGCGGTTTTGTAAGTGTGTGCGCTCAAGCAAATCCGCGTGGACCGGCGCCACTATCTCAGCAGCCGCTGAAGGGGTAGGGGCGCGAAGGTCCGCCACAAAATCGGCGATGGTAAAATCCGTTTCATGGCCAATGGCGGAAACAATGGGAACCTGTGAGGCGAATAGGGCTCGGGCCACCGGCTCGGCATTGAAGGCGCTAAGATCTTCCAAAGATCCGCCACCTCTGGCAAGAATCGCCACCTCTGCATCCGGCAATGCATTCAACACATTGATCGCATTGACAATTTCATCTACTGCACCATCCCCCTGGACCTTGACGGGAATGATGGTGATCGCTACGCAGAAGAGCCTCCGGTGAATCACCCGGATCATATCATGGACCACCGAACCGGTCGGAGATGTGATGAGATGAATTTTCACCGGGAGAAACGGCAGGGTTTTTTTAAATTGCGCATCAAACAGGCCTTCAGCAGACAATCTGGCTTTGAGCTGCTCAAAAGCGGCCTGAAGCGCTCCAATGCCCGCAGGTTCGATATATTCCAGAATAATCTGATAGGAACCCCGGGGCTGGTAAACGCTGATCCTGCCGAAACCCGTGATTTTCATGCCGTCTTCGGGCAAAAATTTCAGACTCCGGTTTTGTCCGCGAAACATGATGGCGCTGATCTGGGCCGAATTGTCTTTCAGGGTAAAATAATAATGCCCGGAAACCGGTGATTTGAAATTTGAAATTTCTCCGGAAATCCAGATAAATGGAAAGCTTTCCTCAAGTAATGTTTTAATTTTTTCGGTGAGCTGTGAAACCGAATAAATTTTTCGATCAACCGGTAAATTCTGCACGATCACAATCCATTAATAATGGGTCGGTTTTGAGCACAAAAAACAGGCGGCAAAAAGATATCAATAATTTTTCCGCAAGCTATTTCACTAGCACAATCGATTGGGTCATTCAATGCATATTTGCCGCTTAATTTTTTGATAAATTAACAACGTCTGATAAGGAATATTATGTAAACTTTTTAATCAAGCTGTCAATATCGGGCCGTACGGCCATCATATACCCCTTACCTCCGTCCTTCCGGGTCAGACCCCCGTCTCTATTCTATGACCGGTCCAGGTATTTTCTGACCACCGGCACCACATAGATATCATCCAGAGGCACGGTTTTCAGGAAATCCCCCAGAGTTTCCAGTTTTTCACGAACCGTCAAATGCTTGTCCATAATAAACAGTTTCTGGTCTTTCACAATGCAGAAACCGCTTTTGGCGTTCACGCCGGTCACCCGGAGGTTCTGTTCCGCCACCCGGATATCCAGCTTGGCCGCCAGGTCTTTTAACTGCTGGTATAACTCTGTTGGATTCATCTTATTGATTATTGTTGCATATCAGGATTTGTGTGTTATTTTATTTACATAAAAAATAGAGAAAAAACGGCAAAAGCCGGTATTGGTTTAATTTTTACTTTAATTATTTCAGGAGGTTTTTTAATGGTCGAATCCCTTACCACCCGTCAAACAGGCACCCAGGCCCAGGTAATGGTCAACAGTTTTATTCAGAGCGTCTATAACTGGATGGCTGTTGGCCTGGCCTTGACCGGCGGTGTCGCTTTTTATGTGGCGAACAGCCCTTCAATGATGAATCTGATTTTCGGTAACCAACTGGTCTTCTTCGGGCTGATTATCGCAGAGCTGGGACTGGTGATGTATCTCAGCGCCCGGGTTCAAAAAATTGAGGCGTCCACCGCCACCGGTCTCTTTGTACTCTATGCTGCTTTAAACGGCGCCACCCTGTCCTTCATATTTCTCGCATACACCGGCGCGTCCATCGCATCCACCTTTTTCATATGCGCGGGAACGTTTGTTGCGTGCAGCGTCTACGGCATGGTCACCAAGCGCGATCTCACATCCGTCGGCGGATTCATGAGCATGGGGCTGATCGGCATTATCATCGCAACCCTCGTCAATATGTTCATCCAGAGCTCCGCCATGAACATGATTATCAGTTATATCGGCGTGATCGTATTTGTGGGACTGACCGCCTATGACACCCAGAAACTCAAACACATGGCCCTGACCCAGCCGGCCGGACTTGACGCCGGGGTGATCCGTAAAGGCGCCATCATCGGAGCACTGTCGTTATATCTTGATTTTATTAATTTATTCCTCATGTTGCTGCGCATTTTCGGGAACAGCAGAGACTAAAAATTAAAAAAAAGATTACACCACAGAGATCACGGAGATCACAGAGAGTCTTATTTGTGTAATATCTCTGTGTGCTCTGTGCCCTCTGTGGTTAAAGAATTAATCGCCCGATTCGTTTATCCCAGTTTTTCGGCAATCACATCCGCAATATCCCGGCAAAATCGATGCGTATCCCCCTTATCCGGCCCTTCCACCATCACCCGGCAAAGGGGCTGGGTTCCCGAATAACGCACCAGCACCCTTCCCTGGTCTCCCAATTGCCGTTCCACCTTTTGAATAGCCTCGACGATTTCAGGCACACTCCCGATATCCACCCTTTCCCTGACATTGACATTGAGCAGCACCTGGGGATAAACCCGCATGACGCTCACAAGATCCGACAGAGAACGTGACGTGTTCTGCATCACTTCCATCAATCGGATGGCTGTCAAGATGCCATCTCCGGAAGTGTGACGGTCCAGAAAAATCATATGCCCGGAATCCTCTCCGCCGATCACGGCCTGGTGAGCCATCATCTGTTCCAGCACGTATCGGTCCCCCACGTCTGCAATGACGTGCCGGATATTCATTTCTTTAAACGCCTGATGCAATCCCACATTGCTCATCACGGTGCTGACCGCCATATTATTTGCCAAACGACCGTTTTCCTTGAGATATTTGGCACATACGGCTAAAATTGGGTCGCCGGTCACTTTTTGGCCCCGCTCGTCCACCGCAATGAGCCGGTCCGCATCCCCGTCAAACGCCAGCCCGATATGGGCTTTTTGCTGAACCACCCTTTCCTGCAATGTTTCGGTGTGCTGTGATCCGCAACCATCGTTTATGTTGCGGCCGTCCGGGGAAGCGAAAAGGATCTCAACCTCTGCGCCAAGACCGGAAAATACTTGAGGCGCAATGTGGTAGGCCGCACCGTTGGAACAATCCATAATGACTTTTAAACCTGCAAACGAACAGCCGGCCGGCAAGGCGCTTTTTAGAAAATCGACATAACGAGAGGCGGCATCCTCTAATTCTGTAACAATACCGATATTTTTAGATATCAAATTATTAGATAGTAAAGACTCATCCAGAACTTTATCTTCTATGGTCTGTTCCAGTTCATCGGACAGCTTAAATCCTTGGCGATTGAATATCTTAACGCCATTATCATAATACGGATTGTGGGATGCCGAGATCACGATACCGGCATCATAGCCGCCTGTCACTGTCAGGTGTGCAACTGCCGGTGTCGGAATAATGCCGGCCAAAAAAACATTTCCGTTTGCGGAGCAAATCCCGGCCGCAATGGCGCTTTCGATCATGTCGCCGGAAATCCGGGTGTCCTTGCCGATAATAATCCGCTTTTGTTCAGAACCAACCGGGAGGCAATCAACAATGGCCCGCCCCAGCCTGATCATCACTTCCGGAATAATGGGGTACTCGTTGGCAACTCCCCGGATGCCGTCCGTGCCGAATAGTGTTCTGCTCATGCTTCCGCTTCCTTTTCCGCTTCCATTTTCAACCTGATCCGTTTTTAACCCATTGACCTGTCCGTCACCTGATCCACAATTCCCTGAAGCCAAAGCGTTCCGGTCTGACTGTCTTCCGGAGAAAGGGCTTTGATCACGGTTAGATAATCAGCGCCAAGCGCGCTTATTCCATTATGCACCGCATCTGCAAACAGATTTTTCAACCGGCTATCGCCTGATACGGGGGTTTTTTGACAGGACCGGAGAAAATCTTTCGTTTCCGGCCATTGCCGAACGATCACGTGCGCCTGATCGGATAGGACATCGGAATCTCCTGAAATATCGGACAGTTTATCAATAAACCCGGATAATTTTTGGATGCGTTCATCTATGGCAAGGTCAAGGGTTTTCACAAGCCCCGTGTGCAGTTCCTTCGGGAATTCATCGCATATAAATAGGTATCGGACGGTTTGATACCAATGCATCAGCGCCAGAAGGTTGGCGATATAAATGATGTTGTTTTTAAAAATGCGCTTGATGTTGCTGTATGCGCCGGGCGTGTAATGGATGTTGCCGCTTTGGGCCGCTCCCCCGAAAATCAGGCGATGGGGTCGCAATTCATCTTTCCTGGAAATCGTGCCCGCCGCAATCGTAATCCCGAATGTCAACCGAGACGGCCCCACCAGTCCGCCCTGCCCGCCCAGAAATATCGGCGGCTGATTGAGCATTACTCCCCTGGGAACATCCCCGATGAGAGACGCGGTGGCTTTGTCCTGCTGGGGGGTAAAATTAAAATGAATATATGAGCTTCCGACTTCGCTGTGATTTTTTTTGCCCGTGCCGCCGGACATCAGGCAGTCGCAGAAATTGATCTGGCTGCCGAGGGTGACAAATGGAAACAAAATGGTCTGTTTTAACCCTACCGAGTGGGCCGCTCCCGCCTCTTCCTCAAAAATACTTCCTTCCCGGACATGAGCGCAGGAGCCCACCGACGCATTTTTTAAAAATACGGCCAGTTTGAAGAACCCGCCGTTAAGCTGCACATTCGGGCCGATATAACAATCCTGGACAGTGACCGGCGCTTCATACCCCAGCCTTGCCCCGTCTAAAATCAGGGTATTCTCGCCGAAAATCTTGCATCCCGCATGAATCACCACACCATTGCCGGAAATACGATCCGGATGCACCTCTTCACCGATTTCAACGCTTCCGGGGTTGGGGATAACGACTCCTTTACCCATGAGAGTTTCAACGATGTGTGGATTTTTTTTTGTCATAACCACCCTGCTCATAAAATGAGTGAAATATGCCCGAGATTGTGATAGACCTGTCGCCTGTCAAAAAAATGGGTCTTTACGCTTAAAAAAAAAAGAAAACAAACAAGCGTCCATTCACCAAATCGCATATTGCGATCAGCGGATGGATTTGTTATCAATTTGTTATATTAACCGGCAGTTCAATATCAAGGAATTAAGCATATGGCAAACATAATAAAATATCGATTGTTGACCAGGGGCGATCTGGACGGTCTGATTTGTGCGGTGCTGATGAAACATCTGGATATGGTGGATGAAATCACGTTTGTGGACCATCCGAGCGATATGCAGTCCGGCGCGGTTGCCGTAAGCGATCGTGATATCTCCACCAATCTCCCCTATGTTGAGGGTGTTCACTTGGCCATTGACCATCATTTTTCAGAGGCCCTGCGTAATCAAAAAAATGACCGGCATATCATTGACCCGGATGCGCCGTCAGCGGCCCGGGTGGTTTATAATTATTACGGAGGGAAAAAACGCTTTCCGGAATTGTTCGATGACATGATGATGGGGGTGGATAAGGCGGATTCCGGGGACTTTTCCAGAGAGGAGATTTTAACCCCCAATCGCTGGGCGCTCCTGAATTTTCTTATCGACCAGCGTACCGGAGTCGAAGACTGGGGAAAATTCCGGATTTCCGAGGAACAGTTTAAACGCGACCTCATTGACTATTGCGGCAAAATGACCATTGACGAGATCCTGCTGCTTCCGGATATCAAAGAGCGGGCGGACGTGTATTTTCAATATGAAAGCAAATACAAGGAACTCCTTGCCAAGTCCGCAACAGTCTATGACAACATTGTGGTGCTGGATATGAGAGATGAGGAAATCAAATATCCCGGCAACCGGTTTATTATCTATGCGATGTATCCCCAATGCAATGTTTCCATTTTATTAAGACGCGACAAGGAAAAGGAAAATGACATCACGGTGTTTTCCGTGGGGAAATCCATTATCAACCGTTCGTCAGAGGCGAACATCGGAGAAATCATGCTGTCCCTTGGCGGCGGAGGCCATCGTGCTGCGGGTGCATGCCACCGGGACAGCCGGGACGCGGATATGGTATTCAAGGAACTGTTGAAAGCCCTGAGAGACAACACTGTCAGCCACTAAACATAAACTATCCATCAGAAGGTGAGGCGAACCATGACTGCAAATCAAGTAACCACGCTCAAAGAGTGGAAAGAATTACATATTCAGGCTGAAAATCTGTCCCTTCCGGAAAACCACCTGAAACATCTGGTGAACCAACCGGGCCGACTGGAAAAATTTTCCAGAAAAGGCGCCGGTCTGTTCTTTGATTTTTCCCGGCAGCGGCTTGATGATACGGCGCTTCATCTGCTGTTGGAACTTGCCGAAGCCAGGAACATTATGGGCCGGTTTAAACGCATGATGGAAGGCGTTCACGTGAACGTTACCGAAAACCGGGCAGCACTTCACACTGCTTGCCGCAGTTTTGCTGACAAGCCGGTATTGAATGACGGCAAGGACGTGATGCCGGATATCAGACGCATTCGGGATGATATCCGGAAATTTGCCGATGATGTGCATTCAGGAAAACTTACCGGCCCGGATGGCCGGCGCTTTGAAGATGTGGTGGTGATCGGTATCGGCGGTTCCTATCTGGGCGCGGATTTTGCAGCCACGGCCCTTCAAAATAATGCCGACAAAGGCATCCGGCTTCATTTTCTGGCCAATGTGGATATTGATAATTTTGGGGCCATTGCCGCCCGGATTGAGCCTTCCACCACCCTTTGGGTCGTGATCTCCAAAACCTATACCACCGCGGAAACAACAGCCAATACCATACAGGCAATGGAATATATCACCCGTCACGGTCTCTCCCCGAAAAATCATATGGTTACGGTCACAAGCCAGGGAAGTCCGGGGGATGATCCGAAAAATCCGGCCCTCAAGACCTTTCACATGTTTGATTACATCGGCGGACGATACAGCGTCACATCCGCCGTGGGCGGTGTACCCCTGAGCCTTTACTTAGGATACGACCGGTTTGAGGAATTTTTGAAAGGCGCTGAAGAGATGGACATCCATGCCGCCACAGCCCCAGCACATGAAAACCTTCCCCTTCTGGCGGCCCTGATCAGTATATGGAACATTAATTTTCTGGAGTATCCGGCCCAGGGCCTCATCCCCTATTCTTCCCCGCTCTCCAGACTGGCCACCCACGTGCAGCAGCTTTCCATGGAAAGTAACGGTAAATCCGTGACCGTCAGCGGCGAACCGGTGGGGGTTCCCTGCGGCAGCATCATTTTCGGGGAACCCGGAACCAACGCCCAGCATTCGTTTTTTCAACTGGCCCACCAGGGACGGCCCTTTCCTATTGATTTTATTGGTGTACTGAATCCCTGTTATGCCCAGTATAACGCCTTGTCCAAGGGAGTGACCAATCACCAGGAGTTGTGGGCCAATCTCATGGCCCAGGCCCAGGCCCTTGCTGTGGGCAAGGATGATCCGGAGCCCGCCAAATGCTTTTCCGGCAACCGCCCCTCTTCCACGCTGATCATGGGGGATCTGTCCCCGAGAAACATCGGCCGGCTCCTGGCGTTTTATGAAGCCAGAACCGTGTTTGAAGCCTTCATCTGGGGGATTAATCCCTTTGATCAGTATGGGGTGGAACTGGGTAAAGTCATGGCCGGGGACATCCGCAAAGCCATGGCTGAAAAAAATAAAAATCCCGATTACCGGTTTGATAATCGGGATGCGATACAAAAATTTTATCTGGAAATGCTGTTTTTATAAGAACCGGTAAATCATGGCCCCCCAGGTCAAGCCCGCCCCCAGTCCGGCAAACAGAACCGTTGCGTTTTTTTCCGGCAGCAGATTTTTTTCAATGGCCTCATCCAGGGCTATGGGAATGCTGCCGGCGGTGGTATTGCCGTACTTTTGAATATTATTATATATTTTATCATCCGCAATCCCCAGGGATTTCTGATAGGACTGGTTGATGCGGAGGTTGGCCTGGTGGGGAAACACCATATCAATATCATTAATGGTTAAACCGGCTTTGCTTAAAACCGTCTGGGTAATCTCCGGAAGTCGTGTGATTGCCAGTTTAAATATATTGCGCCCGTCCATTTTCGGCCAGTGACGCCCCTGGTCCATCATTTCCTGGGTCAACCGGGGGTTGAGCCTGGATGCCGGGGCCTCCAGCATTAGCGATTCGGCATAATCGCCCTGAGCATGCAGACTGGCAGCGAGAACACCCACATTTTCGTCTGTTTCCACCCCTTCCAGACATACAGCACCGGCTCCGTCTCCAAATATCACCGTTACGTCCCTGCCCCGGGTCGCCCGTTCCAGGCCGGTACTGTGGACTTCCCCGCCTACAAACAGAATCCGGTTCGCATAGCCGCTTTTAATATAGGCATCGGCGATCTGCAAACCATAAAGAAATCCAGTACACTGTTGACGGATATCAAGCGCGGGAGTCGACTTCAGGCCGAGTTTGCTTTGAAGCAGGCACCCGGAACCCGGGAAATTAATATCCGGGCTTAGGGTGGCGAAAATAATCAGATCAAGATCTTCCGGCTGCCAACCGGCCCGTTCCAGGGCGATTCTGGAAGCAATAAGCCCCAAATCCGAGGCGCCGACATTGCCTTCCTCAGGTATCCAGCGCCGTTCCTGAATCCCGGTTCGTTGCTCGATCCATTCATCTGATGTGTCCATCCACTGAGACATATCCTGATTGGTCACAACCCTTTCCGGCAGATACCGCCCGGTTCCTCTGATGATTGATTTTTTCATTAAATGCTCTCTCCTTGTCCGGAACAATTACATCATTAAAACCATGGCAAACTGAATACTCGAATCAGGTTATTTTTTTTCCGGTGCTTTCGCTTTTTCTTTTGCAGCGGGTTTTGGTGCGGACTCGTCTTTTGGAATATCAATGGTATATTTCTTTTTCAGAGTTTCCATATATTTGGGAAAGGTTTCCTTGAAACGGTCATCTTTTAATTTGTTCAGCAGTTTTTCCTTAACATCGGCAAATGCCAGGGTTGAAGCTTCTTTCTTTTCCTGACACTTGATAATATGAAAGCCGAACTGGGTTTCCACAATTCCGCTCATCTCTCCGGGTTTTAATGCAAAAGCGGCTTCTTCAAACGGCTTAACCATCTGGCCGTGCTCAAAAAATCCAAGATCGCCGCCTTTGGCTTTGCTGGGACAGTCGGAATTTTCCATGGCCACTTTGGCGAAATCCTCGCCTTTGTCTAATTTCCCCTTGATCCCTTCTATTTTTTTTCGGGCTTCCTTTTTTACTTTTTCAGCATCCGGGGCTTTGGGATCCACTTTCACCAGAATGTGACTCGCATGAACCCTCTCCGGAAGTTTAAATTCATCCGGGTGGGTTTCAAAATACTTTTTCACATCCGCATCTGTAACTTTAATGTCGGGCATAATTTTGTCAGCTATAAATTTCTGAATCGATTTGCTTCTTCCGATTTGTGTCAAAATGATTTCTTCGGTAAAATTCATCTGTGCGATTTGCTTTTTAAATGCATCTTCGGTTTCAAACTGTTTTTTGAAATTCGCCAGTTCCGCTTTTATTTCTGCGGGATCAATTTTAATTCCCTGGGCCACACTTTCCTGATACAGCACTTCCTGCTCAACCAGGCTGTTTAAAATATTTTTTTTAAATTCCTGAAGTTTGCTGTCTTCCAGCGGCATTCCCATGCTGGCATACCGTTCTTTGATCAGGTTAAATTTTCTTTCCAGATCAGAATCGGGAATTTCAACCCCATTGACCTTTGCAATGTATTTACCGGCGGATTTGGCTTCTTTTGTCTTCTTATCCGCCGCAACTGCGGAAGAAACACACATCAGCGCTGCCGCCACCATGCAGATTATCAATGTCCATGCAGTTTTTTTTGTAAAAATATTCATCAAATCAGCTCCTTACCTTAATAAAACTTGAATTTGGATAAAAAATCTCAAGTGAGTCTCAGGCCACAAGCGGGTTGGGGATCTAAGGCCCTTCGGATACGTAATGCATAGCGATATCATTTTGATCTTCAGGATGACAAGCAATTTTTAAACGGCAGGATCGATTATTGAATAATTGTTTCAGCCGATGAATATCGGCATCATGACGCGGTTTATGGGGAAATCCAAAATATTTTGTCGAAAGTCCGAAAAATAAAAAAATCAGCGAAGTTAGAAAACTTGCTGATTTTTTTGGTCGGGACGGCAAGATTTGAACTTGCGACCCCAGCGTCCCGAACGCTGTGCTCTACCAGGCTGAGCCACGTCCCGACTGTTGGATGGTTTATTTATTTTACAATTTCCGGATTGTCAATCAAAAATATTGTTTAAAACAATTGTTTCTTCCCGGCCCGGACCTACGGACACGATATCGATTTTTGTTTCCGTCAGTTCTTCAATCCGTTTGAGATAATTTTTGGTATTTTGCGGTAAATCATCATATCTTCGGATTTTGGAGATATTTTCGCTCCATCCGGGCAGGGTTTCATAGACCGGGGCGCACTGGCCCAGCACCTTGAGATCCGCCGGGAATTCATTGATCGTCTGGCCGTTATAGTCATAGCTGTTGCAGATATTGATGGACTCCAGACCATCTAAGACATCAAGCTTGGTAACCACCAGGCCGGTCAGGCTGTTCAGCCGGACGGCATTTCGCAGAATCACGGTATCCAGCCACCCGCAACGGCGGCGGCGGCCGGTGGTGGCACCGAACTCCGCACCGGTGGCCTGAATCCTGTCGCCGATCTCGTCAAACAACTCCGTGGGAAAGGGCCCCTTCCCCACTCGGGTGGTATAGGCCTTGACAATCCCCACAATACCGTCGATTTGTTTCGGGCCGACGCCGGAGCCTGAACACGCATTGCCGGAAACCGTATTGGATGACGTGACATACGGGTAAGTGCCGTGATCAATATCCAGATGGGTTCCCTGGGCTCCTTCAAACAGCACGTGTTTCCCGGATTTGATGCCGTTGTTGATATACACGGAAATATCCGTCACAAATGGGGCCAGGCGTTGCCGATAAGCCTTGTATGCGGTAATTGTCGCCTCCGGATCAACGGGATTCATGGAAAAAAATTGGGTGAGGTAAAAATTCTTTTCTCTGCACACGGACCGGACTTTTTCTTCAAACACTTCCGTGTCGAGCAGGTCGACAAACCGGATGCCGCACCGGGTTGCCTTGTCCTCATAACACGGACCAATGCCCCGGCCGGTGGTGCCGATTTCCTTATTTTTACCGGCCGCCGCTTCCCGGGCCATGTCGATCTGCTTGTGATAAGGCATGATCAAATGTGCTTTTTCACTGATCTTTAAATGGTCCGGGCCGATATCGATCCCTTTTTTATTGAGATAGTCAATTTCTTCAAGCAGAACCTCGGGATCCACCACCAGGCCATTGCCGATCACGCAGGTTTTGCCCTGCAATATACCGGAAGGGATTAAATGGCTGATAAACTGTTCACCGTCCACCACCATGGTGTGACCGGCATTGTTTCCGCCCTGAAATCGAACCACGCAATCGGCATGTTCCGCTAAAAGGTCCACGATTTTACCCTTGCCTTCATCTCCCCACTGGGTTCCTATGATCACGATATTTGCCAATTGACGCTCCTTTTTAATAAACTATTGAATATCATAGCGCGGTTTCTCATCGCGCCATGATTGATTGCCGTTTTGTTTTAAAAAAATCCTGCATGAGCTGCCTGCAGGCGTCTTCGCACACCCCGCCGGTGACCTGGGGCTGGTGATTCAGCCGCCGGTCGTCCTGAAGCCGGTACAGTGAGCCGGCTGCGCCCCATTTGAGATCCATTGCACCGAAAACCACATGACTGATCCGGGAATGGATGATGGCCCCCATGCACATGACGCAAGGTTCCACCGTAACATAAAGGGTGGCGTTTAAAAAGCGGTAGTTTTTAATTTTTTGGCCGGCTTTTCGGATGGCTGCAATTTCCGCATGGGCTGTGGGGTCATGGCGGCCGATGGTCCGGTTATGGGCTGCCGCAAGAATGCCGCCTTCCCCGTCAATCAATACCGCGCCCACCGGCACTTCATCAGAAGCAAAGGCTTTTCGGGCTTCCGTTAAGGCCAGATCCATGTAATACCCGTGTTCTTCAAGCATCCCGCATTGCCCGGATCTTTTTATACAGTCATCAAAACAGGGATAACCCCGATCATATTGGGTAAATAATTTACAGTCAACCGTACAGCGACATATTAAAAATTTCATGACCCGTCAAGTTATAAAAGAATTGACATCAGGGTGTGTATGGAATATTAACAATCAACTTTATAAGCGCCCGTAGCTCAGTTGGATAGAGCGCCGGACTACGAATCCGTAGGTCGGGGGTTCGAATCCCTCCGGGCGCGCCAACAAAAACAAGGGTTTACGACTAAAAACGTAAACCCTTTTTTAATTAAAAAATGATTGCTTCCCCATCAGTTTGAACCATTCCCTGTTTCTTTATATCACCACGTAAATGTTTACTGTTTTTGGTTGCAAATTATCAAAAAAATCATATAACCTGTTGCAAAAGTTAGATTTTAAAAATGGCCGATATTTTTAAGAGCAATCGAGGAAAAAGATTATGAAAAATTCAAAAATTATCATCATTCTGGCTATGCTATCATCCATTTTGGCAGGCTGTGCTCCCACGGAGCCGACAAAAGCGGATTACATGCGCGGGCATGCTGCGGCGCTTCAGAGCGAAGTCGATTTGAGGGACAGTCTTGCAAAAGATTGGGATCGGGGCTCACGGCTGATTAAAACCGGTGAAAAACGCGTGAAGGTCGGTGAAGAGCAGATGGCAAAAGGCAAAGAAAACATCGAAATCGGAAATCAGGAAATCCTTGAAGGCAGAATGCTCATCGAAAACAGTGAACGGATGTTCCATGAAACTTTTCCGGGTCTTAAATTAGAACCCTGATCGGGGTACAACAAACGTCGCTTCATTTGTCGGGCATTTCAATATCCCTGGTCATATAAGCAAAAACAGGCGCCACTTCTGTTCTTTATCGACGAACAGACGTGGCGCCCATTATATTTCATCTGCCAGCTTCTTATTATTGATACAATCAGAAAGCAGTCAGGCAGATCGCCATGTGTGTGAGATTAGAACAGGGGCTTAATTTCCACGCGACGATTTAACGCTCTGCCTTCAACAGAATTATTCGTTGCAGCCGGGTTGTTAAATCCAAAGCCTTTGCTGGTCAATCGATCCTTGCTGATTCCTTTTTTGAGCAGATAGCTTTTTACCGCCCATGCGCGTTTTTCAGACAATTTCTGGTTATATGCAGCAGATCCGACATTATCGGTATGCCCCTGAATTTCAAACCGCAGTCCGGGATTATTGTTCATCACCGTGACCACGTCATCCAGTTCCTGCACATATTGACTCTTGATATTAACTTTGTCCGTATCAAACAGAACGCCTTCGACAACCCAGCAGCCGCGTGCATCCACATGTGCACCTTTCGGAGTGTTGGGGCATTCGTCCTTATAATCGGCGACACCATCACCGTCGGTGTCAAGGGGGCAGCCTTTTGCATCAACAGATACGCCCAATGGGGTGTCCGGGCAGGCATCCTCACAGTCATACACGCCGTCCTTGTCGCTGTCGGCTTTGGGCGAGGCAACAACTGTTTCGACCGGCGCCACGGCCGGGGCCGGTTGGTCGCAGCCGAAATTAAACATCAGGCCGGCAGTATACACAAGGTTGCTCCGGGTTTCGTCAAAGGAAATCAGGTGCCGGACATCGCCCCTGAGTGCAATGCTATCTTCATGGATGAAATATTTGAGGCCGGCGCCGTAATTCATCAGAAAATCGGTATCTTCACAATCTCCATCCGGGTCAAATAGGATTGCGCCAAGTCCGGCGGCAACGTAAGGCACCAATTTCCGGTCCGGCATAAAATTATAAACCGCGTCCAGATGCATGGGAAAAACGTCGATATCCAGGCTTCCGGGATCCGAATCGGTCCTGGTGTATTTAAACATCGCTTCTGCGCCTAAGTTTTCCGTAAACTGGTAACCCAGACCCAGTCCATAAACCGGTCCATTGTCAATGTGCTGATTGCCTTCAAACACATGACCGCCGAACATGGGAGAGATATAAAAATCTCCCTGACCGGTTCCGCACCACCCCGCCTGTGCAAAGCACAGGAGCCCTGCAATCAGCAAAGCACCCAACACCGTCCTCTTTTTCATCATGTTTTCCTCCATCATTAAAAAATTATATAATGTTCGTATCGTCATACCCATAGGAACGACTTCTGACAATTGGATGCTCCATAACAACCTTCCGAATTGATTTCAAGCTCTTATTCATAAATTGAAAGTTATTTGTTCAATCAAATGAAAAAGGGGGTCAACCCAATGGGTTGACCCCCTTTATAAAATGGTGCCGAAGGGGAGACTCGAACTCCCACGGACGTACGCCCACTAGACCCTGAACCTAGCGCGTCTACCAATTCCGCCACTTCGGCAAATTTAAAAAACTCAAAAAAGAACCATTGCTTTAACAGAAGTTTTTTTTTATATAGCCATAAAAAGTTTGTGTCAAGCTGAATCTATTCAAATTTGGTAATTTTTAAAATGAAAGTAATTACAGATCTAACGACGATCCGACAACCCTTTACCCGCCCGGTGGTGACCATCGGCAATTTCGACGGCGTGCACAAAGGACATCAGGCGCTTTTTCACCAGGTGATTGAAAAGGCGGAATCCATTCAGGGAACATCCGTGGCCATGACCTTTGAGCCCCACCCCATGCGGGTATTGAAAAAAAAGAAGTCCCCTCCCCTGATTACGTTATATGAGCAAAAAAAGGAATTGATCGCCAAAACCGGAATTGATGTTTTCATCTGCATCCCTTTTGATCAATCCTTTGCCGCCATTACCGCCGCGCGGTTTATCGAGGATATTCTTGTAAAAACCATCGGCATGCGGGCCATTGTGATCGGCAGGGATTATTCGTTCGGCAAGGACCGGCAGGGCAATGCCGCGTTTCTCCAGCAGCATGCGAACCGGTTCGGGTATGAAGTCATTGTGACCGACTGGATTCCGGGAACCCAGCGGAAAGCGGACCGGATCAGCAGCACCCGGATCCGTGAAACCGTCATGGCCGGAAAAGTCGATGCGGTGGTGGCGCTCCTGGGGCGTTATTACCAGATCCGCGGCAAAGTCGTATCCGGCCGCAATCGCGGGGGACGGCTGCTGGGTTTTCCCACCGCCAATATCAATCTCATCGATGAACTCTGCCCGAAAGCCGGGGTGTATGCGGTGACGGTGGAATGCCGGGGAGAAAAATATCAGGGAGTGGCCAACATCGGGTACAGCCCCACATTCGATGACCATATCTTTACTGTTGAAGTGCACCTCCTGGATTTTAATGGTGATTTATACGATCAGGATATCCGGGTCAATTTCATCCGGCGCATCCGGGATGAACAAAAATTTGCCGGCATTGATGAGTTGTCCGCGCAAATCGCCAAGGACATTCAAACCGGCCGGGACATCCTTGCCTCAACCCACTAACAATTTGTGAAACATTATGACTCTATTAAAAATCCTGACATATCCGGACCCGTTTTTAAGGCAGCCCGTTCATCCGGTAACTGTTTTTGATGACGCGCTTCAGGCCATCATCGAAGACATGATTGAGACCATGTATGACGCTCCAGGCGTCGGGTTAGCGGCCATTCAAGCCGGCATCGACAAACGGCTCATCGTGTTTGATCCGAATGCGGATACGGAAAAAAAAGACTATTGCGTGCTGATCAATCCGGAGATCGAATCAGCGGAGGGGCAGATGATTTCTGAGAATGAAGGGTGTCTGAGTGTTCCGGATTACCGGGCGGACGTGAAACGTTATGAATTTGTCGTCGCAAAAGGGCTCGACCGGTGCGGCAACCCGGTGACCATTGAAGCCGAAGGGCTTTTGTCCATTATTCTTCAACACGAGATTGATCATTTAAACGGCATTTTGTTTATTGATCACTTGAGCGCCCTTAAGCGGCAGCTCTATAAAAACAGACGTAAAAAGGCGCTCCGGAATGAAGAAACCGATTAATGTGGTGTTCATGGGAACCCCTGACTTTGCGGTGCCCTGCCTTGAGGCCCTGCATGACTTTGGATGCCGGGTATCCCTGGTGGTCACCCGGCCGGATCAGCCCAAGGGCCGGGGCCGTAAAATCATTGCCCCGCCGGTGAAAACCGCAGCAGCAGCCCTGGGCTATCCCGTTTTACAGCCTTCTTCGGTTAAAACAGACGAATTTTATGACATCATACAGGCAATCGCCCCGGATCTTCTGGTGGTGGTCGCCTTCGGCCATGTGCTTCCCAAAAAAATCCTGGAAATCCCCGCCTGGGGCGCCGTCAATATTCATGCCTCCCTGCTGCCGAAATACCGTGGGCCGGCCCCGATTCAGTGGGCCATCATCAACGGCGACGACCACACCGGCGTCACTACCATGTTGATGGATAAGGGACTGGATACCGGCGAAATGCTACTGACCGCCCAAACAGCCATTCTGCCGGATGATACGTCTCAAACCCTTCATGACCGGCTGGCGGTTGAGGGTGCGGAACTGATCAAAAAAACATTGACGGGCATGGAAAACGGATCCATCCGTCCCATCCCCCAGAACCATGCCCTGGCCACTTACGCCCCGATGCTGACCAAAAAAGACGGCCATATTGATTGGTCCCTTTCTGCCGAAAAAATTGAACGGCTGATCCGGGGCATGACACCCTGGCCGGGGGCATTTACGTTTTGGGACAACAAACAGATCAAAATTTTTAAAGTCCTGCCCAAACCGCTGACATCCCAAGCGCATCCGGGTACGGTCACTGAGGGATTTTCCAATGAGTTGCGGGTGGCTGCCGGCGACGGCGCACTGTCTGTCATCGAAATCCAGGGGTCGTCCGGAAAACGCATGCACATCGGTGATTTTTTACGAGGGGCTGCTATTCCCGCAGGAACGGTCTTTACATAGAGACTTTTCAAGCAGGTTCTTAACGATCGGACCCAAACCATCAACCGTGTTTATCAATTATATATAGCAGGCTCCATGACCGATATTCCCCGCAACACCGCGCTCAGCGTTTTAAATACGCTTGCGGAAAAGCACCATTCCCATTTGGACCGGATTATTACGGATTCCGTTGATAATGCCGGATTAAATCTCTCGATGCGCGACCGCAAATTGATAAACGCGCTTATCTTCGGCGTGTTGCGGTGGCGGGGAAACCTTGACTGGATTATCAAACACTATTCCAAAACCCCTCTTGATAAAATTCACCCGGAAATCCTCAACATTCTTCGCATAGGGCTCTATCAGATATTTTTTCTGGACCGCATTCCGGATTCCGCGGCTGTCAATACTTCGGTGGAGATGGCAAAAGAAATCGCGCCGGTCTGGGTGGTGAAATTTGTAAATGCCGTGCTCCGCAATGCCATTCGAAACCGGGACGGCATCCGCTTCCCTTCCATTGAAGAAAACCCGGCGCGCGCGCTTTCCATTTCAAAATCATTTCCCCTGTGGATGATCCAAAGATGGTTCCAGCGCTTCGGGATTGAAGAAACCGCCCAATTGTGCGACGCCCACAACACGATTCCGCCCATCACCATCCGAATCAATCCGCTTCGGACGGACCGCGACACATTGTCCGGTATTCTGGCATCCGAAACCGATGCTGTTTTCCCCACCCCCTATTCGCCGGACGGTCTGTCTTTTACCGGAGCCAAACAATCCATTCAGGATTTTGCGGCATTTAAAAAGGGGTTGTTCCAGGTTCAGGATGAGGCAGCCCAGCTCATCTCATTTTTTTTATCACCCCAGCCGGGGGAGCGCATCCTGGACGCCTGCGCCGGCCTGGGAGGCAAAACCGGCCACATCGGACAGTTGATGAAAAATAGCGGACAAATTATTGCCGCAGACAGCGACGGGGAGAAGCTGACACGGTTGAACTCGGCCATGCAGCGACTGGGCGTCAACATTGTCTCCACCCGTATTCGCGACTTTACTTATTCGGCTGCCGACAGCTCCCTTGGGCTCTTTGACCGGATTCTTCTGGACGCGCCTTGTTCCGGCCTTGGGGTGATCCGCCGCAATCCAGATATCAAATGGGACAGCGCCAAAAAAGACCTGGACCGGTTCCGAAAAAAACAACTGGCGTTGTTGCAGCAGGTCAGCGGTCTGGTAAAGCCTGACGGCATGCTTCTTTATGCGGTATGCAGTGTGGAGCCGGAAGAAAATGAGTCGGTGATCCATGATTTTTTATCATCCTGCCCGGACTTTCAGGTTCAAAAGACATTGCCTGACCTTCCCTTTCCCCTGACGCCGTTTATGGATGCCCAGGGATTTATCCGGACGTTTCCCCACATTCACGGTATGGACGGTTTTTTTGCGGTTTGCTTGAAAAAAATGGGATGATGTGTTTTAAAAAAATAACCCTATAATTTTGGAGAGATATATTCATGAAACTGATAGCGCCGTCCATACTGTCCGCCGACTTTTCCATTCTGGGGGAGGAAATTCGAAATGTGGAAGCAGCAGGTGCGGACTGGATTCACATTGATGTCATGGATGGCCATTTTGTGCCCAACATCACCATCGGCCCGCTTATTGTGGAGGCAGTCAACCAGGTGACCGACCTGCCCCTGGATGTTCACCTGATGATTGAACGCCCCGATCAGTTTATCCCTGAGTTCGTGAAAGCAGGTGCGGATCTGATCGCCGTGCATGTGGAGGCTTGCGCGCATTTAAACCGGACGGTGGATTTGATCAAATCCGCCGGAATCCGTGCCGGAGTGGTCTTGAACCCGGCCACATCACTTCAGTCCATTGACTGGATCCTGGAATACGTTGATTTTGTGCTGCTCATGAGCGTGAATCCGGGTTTTGGCGGGCAATCCTTTATTTCCAACACCCTTGATAAAATCCGGTCCTTGCGGCGCACCATCGATGACCGTGGACTTTCCATCCTGATCCAGATTGACGGCGGGGTGAATGCAAAAACCATTTCAGATATTTCCGAAGCCGGGGCCGATGTGTTTGTGGCCGGGTCCGCAGTCTTCGGCAAAGGGGATTACAAGAAAAAAATTGATGAATTACGGCAACATATGGATGTTTCATAAAAAAAATTTCACCACAGAGAGCACAGAGAACACAGAGATTTTAAGAGGCAAAAAATTAAGAAGAAAATTTTCTCTCTGTGGGCTCTGTGTTCTCTGTGGTTAATTATATATTTTCGAATTCAATAGAGGGAGAAAATGACACACAAAATCCTGGTGATTCACGGACCCAACCTGAATATGCTCGGCACAAGGGAGCCGGAAACATACGGTTCGGCCACTCTTGCGGACATCAACGCGGCCCTGGTGCGACACGGGCAAACCCGGGATGCGGCGGTGACGGCCTTCCAGTCCAACCTTGAAGGCGAGATGGTTGAAAAAATCCAGCAAGCCATTGGCGTGTATTCTGGTTTGATTATAAATCCGGCAGCTTACACCCATACCAGCATCGCTATCCGGGATGCTGTGCTGCTGCTTACCATGCCGGTTGTGGAAGTCCATCTATCCAATATCCATAAAAGAGAATCCTTTCGCCGGCATTCCTATTTATCGGATGTGGTCGCGGGCCAGATCGTCGGATTCGGCATGCAGGGATACCTCATGGCCCTGGATGCGATCCTTTATATCCTTCAGAAATCCTGAACTCCCGACCCGGATCAGCCATGAGACCCACCCTCACCCCGGCCGCGGCCCTGATGGCCGGCATGATCGCAGCCCAATTTCTATTTACTTTTTTTATCTATTTTTCGGATAGTTATCTATATAACAACCTGACGGCCATGAAGCAGGCCGGATACTATTTGCTCGTCCCCAACGAACTGGTGATGCCCACCCTTCAGCAGTGGACGCCCGCATTCTGCGGCGGGTTGTTTTTCACCCTGACTGTTGGCGCGGGGTTGTCGCTTGCGGGATGGTTCGCCGTGTTTTTATGGCGGGTTTTCCCAAAGCACCGGCGCATCACCTGCGGCGTGTTTCTTGCTTTCGGTGGCTATGTGCTGTTCCGGCTCAATGATCACGGCCTCAATCCTTTGGTGACGGTCATTTGTCTGATTATTCCGGTTGTCGCCGGGCTTACCGCTATCAAATGCTGCGCGAAACTTCCCGCCATCGTTTCCGGTGATTTTCGAATGGCCCTCCTCCATGTCGCGGTCATCGCCGTCATCGCCATGGTTTGGATACCGAAAGTCAACGCCGATGTATTCACCACCATCCGGGATCACCTGCTCCTGACCAATTCCTTTGGTCAGAAAGTCAACGATTTTTATTACAAGTACACCCTGTATCCTGCGGAAGCCTTCAAGTCCCTGGATCAAAAAATGCTGAAAACCGTGGATATTTCGATTCAGGACAAAGCCCTGAACCAGCGGCTTCTCGGCCGGTTGCTGCATGAGGATTATGTGCCCGTGGTTCCGACCCACCCGGCTGATCTCACCGTGACCCGGCAAGACAACCGCCTGATATTCCAAAACAACGGTCGTACCGTCCATACATCGTCGGTCCCTGAGTTTTTTAGTGCGCCCTCGGATCATTTGATGGAGATTTCAAAAAAAAACGACCAACAGCATTTTTTCCGGAAAATGACCTTTATCAGCCTGATCGCCGCTTCCCCCCTACTCTGTTATATTTTGCTGTACGCGGTTCTTACGATTCTTTTGGTTCCCATCCCCTCCGTCGGTGTGCGCTCGGTGTGCGCAGCATTTGTCTGCCTGATGGCGGGCGGCATGGCGGCCCTGCCTGTATATAATGATACGGCAAGCGCCATTGCCCCATCGGAGACCAGGCGTTATCTGGGCTCGGACCAATGGCAGGACCGGGTGAGCGCATTAAAATACATTTCGGATTCGGATGATGGCATTCCCATTGACGGACTGGAAGAACTGCCCCGACTCGTTCACAGTCCCTGGATCGCCGAACGGTACTGGCTGGCGAAAGTCACCGGCAACAGCCGGTCGCCGCAATCCGGCCAAATCACCCTTTCCCTTCTGGATGACCCCCAGCCCAATGTGGCGTGTATGGCCCTGTATAGCTTGGGGAAACGAGGGAAACCCGCGGTAATTCCTCAAATTATCCATAAAATAAATACTTCCGGCCATTGGTATGTCCAATGGTATGCCTACAAAGCCCTGAAACGGCTCGGATGGGAACAGCAAATCGGGCCGGAATTGCAAAAATGAATCTGCTTGCCTTTATCTTATCGTTAGGGAGCGTCCTGGCGGTAGAAGCCGTGGTTGCCTTTGCCCATATTTCGCATCCTCTGGCAGCCACCGGTCTGGCCCGTTGCATTGAGACGGCGCTCATCCTGCTGATTTTTTACGTTCCAAAACCGGGCGTCAGCGATCTCGGGGCTCTCGGGTTGTCCCGGCGAAGCATGAGGCGCGGCATCAGACAAGGGCTCATCTGGTCTGCGGGTTTCGGCCTGCTGGCGGGAATGGGCGGGTTGATTTTGTTTCTTTTGGGAATGGACCCCTTCAGGCTCATCCATGTGGGGCTGCCCCAAACCTGGTCCGGGGTGGTTCTGTTTTTTGTAGTCGGCGGAGTGATTGCGCCCATAGCGGAAGAAATCTTTTTTCGGGGAGTCATCTATGGGTATTTACGGGGTAACGTATTTAAAGGAATGAGCCATTGGGGGATATGGCCGGCCGTGGTCATCAGCACCGCCCTGTTTGTCATGGCCCATCAGGTGGGGGCCGGAATTCCACTGCCCCAGCTCGTGGGCGGGGTTGTGTTCTGCCTGGCGTATGAAATCGAAAAATCCCTGTTCACACCCATTATTATCCATTCTCTGGGAAATCTGGCCCTGTTCACCCTGTCCTGTTTTTAAAACTTTCGCTCTCTTGAGTCTTTTATAGCTTCAAGGATATCCTTTGTGGTTGCTTTTGTTTTAATTCTGGGAATATCAAAAAATAAAAGTCGGCCCGTTTTGACTTTTGACCCATTCTGCCCTCACATTACTTGTCCAGCGCGACAAGCCGGCGCAATCCATCCCTGAACTTTCCAAAACTGGGAGAGATGTTCCTGTCCGGGTCCATCAACGGACCAATTCTTTTGGCCCATTCATGCTTCACTTGCCCTGGTAATGGCCAACCGGCTTTCTTGATCGCTGCCGATCCACCTACCTGTACTGCGTCGGCGAGCAACTCCCATGTACCACATGTGGCATCTTGAACATACTTTTTAAGCACATCCAGTTTTGCGCGTGGATAGGCAGCCAACAAAGCAGCCTGGTCGCCAAAATACCAGGCTTCAATTTCCTCGATAGCGAGTCTGAACAGTGTGTCAGGCACCGGATTGCAGGCATCGGCGGCAGCTTTCAGTTCAGCCAGGAAGGCAACGCAGTCACGTTTGTCGGTATCGAGCACGACCACAACGGCATCAATTCCTGGTGTCTTGCCGTAACCGCGGAGAAGTTTTGGAAGCTGATCAAGCAGAATCCGCTTTGCGGAGTCACCGTTTGGCACCAAGCCCTGTGGGATTCGGCCGATACCTTTGTAGGCATGTAAACGCCAGGTGTGCGGCTCTCCTTGAGGCCCCAGAAGTTGAGGCAGCAACACTTGCAGCAACTTCGTCCCAGAACTGTCCTCCACCAATATCTCTATGTGCATTCTCACCTCGCATCAAGATAGTCGCTGTACCAAAGACCGCCCAAGGGCAAGCCTTCAGCCACGAGGTTTTTTACGTGTTCCAACTCAGAGACGCGATGCACGGTGGAATAACCATCTGTGCCTTTTTCCAAAAGCCACACTTCCTTGGGCGTCAAAGCATCAACAAAGTATGGTTGGTGCGTGGTTACGAATATCTGTGGGGCATTCTTCTCGCCGGTGGCATGAGAACGAAACTCCTGGGCCAATGCCTCCAATAGCTTGTGGTAGAGTCCGTTTTCCGGCTCTTCGATGCAGATGAACGGTGGCGGGTCAGGATCTTCCATTAACAGCAGGTAGGCAAAAACCTTTAGTGTGCCGTCTGACATTTGCTGGGCGAAGAAGGGGTCTTCAAAAGCACCCTCGTTGAAGCGCAGTAACACGCGCTTGTCCTGAGTCACCTGCGTATCGATACTGGAAATCCCCGGAATTTTGGCCGAAATGCGTTCGAGGATGGCTTGAAATTTTGTTTTATGTTCGCGCTCCATGAACTGCACCACGTTGCCGATGTTGTCGCCATGAATGTTCAAATGCCGTTGTGGACCAGCGCTCGGCAGACTACGAGCAGCATCAGGATAGAAATAGGATAAATACCAGCCTTTGAGGAAATCCCGAAAGCGCTTGATCCGCGGATGTTCTTTGAGCGTGCCCAGGGTGGCGATACCTAATTGCCTGGTATCAGTCAGTTCCATTGGAGTCTGGACGTGATCTTCCTCCCCTTCAATCTCTACGGCTTCTTCGCCTGCCCAGACCATGCCCTTGCCGTGGTTCAGGCGCAGAAACGGATAAGGCCGTCCGTGTTTCTGGCCTTTGCGCCGTTGCTTGAGCACCTCGGATTCGACAAAAGGTCTTCCCGAGGCATCCATGGAGATCGTTAACTCGTAGGTTAATGGCCGATCATAAGCAGCTTCGCGGAAATAGATTTCGAAGCGGATGGGTTCATCTACCCCCATCGAACGAAGGCGATCAAAACCGCCGCGTTGCTTCATGTCGCAGGCACTTTCCACATCGGCGGATAAACAATCCGCCACGAATCCGAAGGCATCAAACAAGGTACTCTTGCCCGCTCCGTTCTTGCCGATCACCACTGTGAAAGGCGTCAACGGTTCTCCGGCTTGTTGGCTGGAGAGCTTACCCAGCGTCACATCGCGGAGGGCACGATAGTTCTGAACCCGAAATCCTTCGATGCCAGCCATTTATTTCTCCTCTGTGCGGTCAGCGTTAACTTAAGTATCAGTTATTTCTCGATAATACAATATACGTTTTTTTTACTACATGGACATATACCGGGATACTCACACCCAAATTGGCCCCGGTTCAAATGTTTGTATTCACCTGCGGGAAGATGCGTAGCAAACAAACGCGAGAGAACCTGTTTACACTTTCCCATCCAGCACCTTACGAACCGTAGTGGCAAGTTTCTGGAACGTCAGGGGTTTGAAAATAAAGGCCTTTAAACCAATGGCCTTGGCGGCCGCCTCATCGATTTTCGGATTGTAACCCGTGCAGATGATCACCGGGAGATCCGGCCGCAGGGCGATCATTTTCTGGGCCAGTTCATCGCCGTTCATTTCCGGCATGGTCATATCGGAAACCACCAGATCAAACCGGTCCGGAGACTGAAGAAACAGGCTCCATGCATCAACGCTTTTAACGCAGGTTTCCACCGAATATCCCAGATACTCCAGCATTTCCCTGCCGGTTTCAAGGATGCTGTCCTCGTCATCCACCAACAGGATCCGTTCATTGCCCACCGGCAGCAAGGGTTCTTCCTGGGCCGCACGTTCGCTTTCCCTGATGCCGTTCGCGGCCATCACCGGCAGATAAATATAGAAATCCGTCCCTTTGCCCGGTTCGCTCGAAAACAGGACGGCGCCGCCGTGTTTTTTGATGATGCTTTGGACCACCGCAAGACCTAAGCCGGTACCCACGCCCTGATCTTTGGTGGTGTAATACGGATCGAAAATCCGCTTTTTATCCTCAAGGCTAACCCCGTGCCCGGTATCGCTTACGGTCAGTTTCGCATAATTGCCCGGCTCCATTTCCAGGCATTTTCGCCGGTCAGTTGCGTGAATTTCTTCCTGGTTAAGACGGACCGTTAATATGCCGCCCTGTTCCCTCATGGATTGTCCGGCGTTGGTGATCAGATTCATAACCACCTGGTGCATCTGTACCGGGTCCGCTTCCACCAGCCCGACATTCTCCAGGATGTCTTCACGTATTTCAATGGATGACGGCAGTGTAACCTTAAGCATTCCCAATGCGTCCCGGATAATGCCCCCCATGTCAACGGGTTTCCGTTTATGTTCAGCCTGGCGGCTGATGGAAAGAATCTGTCGGACCAGATCCTTGGCCCGGGTTCCTGCCTTAAATACTTCTTCAAGATACTGAAATACCTTGCCGTCCGGTTCCGTATAGATTTTCGCCAATTCGATATATCCGAGAATCGCCGACAGAATATTATTGAAATCATGGGCAATACCGCCTGCAAGCGTGCCGATGGCCTCCATTTTCTGGGATTGGATGAGTTGGGATTCCAGTTGCCGCTGGGTGGTGATGTCGTGGAATACGTTCAGGGTGTAAAAATTGTCCCTGATCTGAACCAGCTTGGCATACAACTGGACTTGAATCGATTGTTGATTTTTGACCTTATAGGAAATCTCGAACCCGGCGATCTCGCCTTTTTCGATTAACAGATCCATATATCGCTGGCGGTCTTCCGCCGGGAATCCCAGATCCAAGGTGTTTTTACCGATGATTTCATGGCGTGAGTACTGCATTTTTTCGCAGAACTTCTGGTTCACGTCCAGCACGGTGCCGTTTAAATCCGTGACGGATATGGGTTGGGGGGAGAGGTTGAACAGGTGCCGGAATTTGATCTCGCTTTCCCGAAGCGTTTCTTCCACTTTTTTTTGTTCCGACAGATCCGTTGCCACCCCGATAAATCCGATGACCCTTCCGGTATCGTCTTTTTGCAGGGTGGACGTCATATAGGTCGAAAAAAGACTGCCGTCCGAGCGCCGGTGGCCGACCTCCCCCCTGTGATACCCGCTACGGAGCACTTTTTTATTGAACGGGAGGACTTCATTCACATTCTGGGCTTCGCTATGGAACATGCTCGCAGGCTTGCCGACAATGGTCTGGAGAGCGTATCCGTGCATATCCGCCCAAGCCTGGTTGGCATAGGTGATGGTGCCGTTTAAATCCGCAGTGGCCACGCCTTCACCGATCTGCCCGATAATATTAATAAATCGGCTTAAGCGTGCTTCCATTTGTTTTTGTTTGGTGATTTTGCGGACCACGATCACCAGAAGTGGATGTTCATCGGGAATGATTCCTCGGATATGGAGCTCCACCGGGAGTTTGTTCCCGGAAGCATCCCGGGTTTCCCATTCAAACACCTGAGGCTGTCCGTTAAGGGCCGCGCTGAGTTTGGGTTGACCGTCAGCCAGGGAATACGGCGGGTCACCTGAAAATAACATTCCGATATTCAGGTGATGAATTTCTTCCGGGGAATATCCGAAAAGATCGCATATGGCGGGATTGAAATGAGTGATCCGCTCATTTTCCGGACTGTAGACCAACATGGCATCGTCAACCGCTTCAAATATTCCCTTGAAACGGTTTTCCGGTTGCCGGTTTGAGGTTGACGCCTGCCGGAACTCAGCCTTGAGGCGACGGTTCCGGACAAGCGCCAACACCAGCAAAACCATGCTGATGGACAGCAAAATGATGAGCAATGGGATCATCACGATGTCGTCACGTTAAGAGAGATGGGCAAGGATGATCTTCAGCACTCTCCGGATGGGTTCCGCAGCTCCCCAGAGAAGCTGATCCCCGACGGTAAACAGGGTGATGTATTCAGGTCCGATATTGAGTTTCCGGATCCGCCCCACGGGAACGTCCAGCGTGCCGGTAACCGCCGCCGGGGTCAAGTGTCTGATGGTATCTTCCTTGGTGTTGGGGATCACCCGCACCCAATCATTGGCGGAAGCGATGATGGATTCGATTTCCGGAACGGGCAGGTCTTTATTCAGTTTGATGGTCAATGCCTGGCTGTGGCAACGCATGGCGCCGATGCGGACGCAGATGCCGTCAATGGGAATGGGGGATGCGGTCTCAAGAATTTTGTTGGTTTCCGCAAAACCCTTCCATTCCTCTCTGGATTGTCCGGACGGCAGGGCCGTGTCGATCCAGGGTATGGCGGAGCCGGCAAGGGGCACCCCGAAATAGTCCACAGGGAATCCAGGACTTCGCATGGTCTGGATCACCCGGCGGTCCAATTCCAGAATAGATGACGCCGGATCGGACAAAAATTCTTCCCCGGCCCGGTTGATCACGCCCATCTGTTTGACCAGCTCCCGCATATTATTGGCCCCGGCTCCTGAAGACGCCTGATAGGTCATGGACGTGATCCATTCGATATACCCTTTGGCAAACAGGCCGCCGGCCGCCATGAGCATCAGGCTGACGGTGCAGTTGCCGCCGATATAGTTTTTAATACCCCCGGCCAGGCCCTTGTCAATGACATGGCGATTGACCGGGTCCAGGACGATAATGCTGTCATCCGCCATCCGCAGGGAAGACGACGCATCCACCCAATAGCCTTTCCATCCGGCCGAGCGAAGGGCCGGGTATACTTTTTTGGTATAATCGCCCCCCTGGCAGGTTACAATGATATCCATGCCGGAAAGGGTTTTGATATCAAAGGCGTCCTGAAGGGGCGGAATATCCATTCCGCCGATATCCGGCCCGCGCTGGCCGATTTGCGACGTCGACGCAAACAGCGGTTCAAACCCATGAAAATCATCTTCTTCCATCATTCGGTCCATCAACACGGAACCGACCATGCCCCGCCACCCGATAAATCCCACTTTTAACATTGCCGAGCCCCTTTCAAAGTTCTTGATTTATTATTTTAATCCATGCACAATAGCCGCATCCGTCAATCGACGGCGGGCCATTGAAAGAATTGCAAAAAAAGCACAAATGAATCCCAATATAACGATTGCTTGCCGGAAACCTTTTTAACTTATAAAGATTCCAATTTCTTTGTCAATAACAACATAATGGATTATAAAATCACACATCCTGCCCTGCATCTGACCGCATCTCTTAGAGCCTGTTTGAAAAGTCTGGATCAGGCCCGATAACAAGGCGGAAAGCGGCGAAAATGCGGAGCATAGTTGTTTATGTGAGCAGTTTTTGCCGCTTTCCAACGCCGTTAGCAGGCCTTAGACGGACTTTTCAAACAGGCTCTTAACAAAACGCCTTCATTTGCCTGTTCCCATACAACCCACTAATACAATGAGCTTTTTTCTAAATGCCGATATATGAATACAGTGCCTTGAACGCCAAAGGCAAAGCAGTGACGGACATCATCAACGCCGAAAGCGTGAACGCCGCCCGTCAGAAACTCCGGAGCGCCAATATCTATCCCACGGCCATTCGGGAGGTTTACGACAGGGAAGCCAAAAAATCCGCCGGTCTGCCGTTTCTCTCCAAATTCTTTTCCCCCAAGGTCAAACAAACGGAACTGGCCATGATGACCCGGCAGCTCGCCACCCTCATCAGCGCCGGTTTTCCCCTGGTGTCGGCCATTTATACCCTGGTGCCGCAAACCAGCTCCCATATTTTCAAACAAACCCTGTCCCAGATCAAAGACGCCATCGAGGAAGGCAGCAGCTTTGCCGATGCCTTATCCACGTATCCGGAAACGTTTACCGACATGTATGTCAATATGGTCCGCTCCGGCGAATCTTCCGGGACCCTGGAACTGGTCCTGGAACGGCTGGCGGACATCCTTGAAAAACAGCAGAAACTCACCAACAGCATCCGTTCCGCCCTCACCTACCCCATGCTGATGCTTTGTCTCGGCGTTCTGGTGTTATATTTTCTCCTGGCCTATGTCGTGCCGCGGATCACCGCCATTTTTTCCGATATGGGACAGACGCTGCCCGCACCCACACGGTTTCTGATCGCCACCAGCGAACTTTTCAAATCCGGCTGGTGGATCATACTGATTGTCATTGTCGGAATTTCCTTCGGGGTCAACCGCCTCAAAAAATCTGAAAAAGGAAGGCTCTGGTATGACAAAACCAAATTATCCCTGCCCGGCATCGGCATCCTGACCACCAAACTGGCCGTGGCCCGTTTCGCCAGAACCCTGAGCACGCTTCTGGAAAACGGCGTGTCCCTGCTTCAGGCCTTGCGGATCGTCAAAAATATCGTCGGCAACCGGGTCATTGCAGATGCCATTGAAGTTGCCGCCGGAGAAGTGGAAAAAGGAAGCGGACTCGGCAAATCACTGGATGCGTCAAAAATTTTCCCGCATATTTCCATCCAGATGATTCAGGTGGGCGAACAGAGCGGTGCCCTTGAAACCATGCTGAGCAAAATGGCCGATATCTATGAAAATGATGTGGAAACAACGGTGGTGGGACTGAGCGCGTTACTGGAACCGGTGATTATCCTGTTCATGGGGGTGATCGTCATGTTTATCGTGCTGTCGATCCTGCTGCCGATATTTGAAATGAATCAGTTGATCAAATGATCTGGTGACGGCGTCTGAAATGGATCTATCCCATTTTCATTTGACCCGGAATTTCATCAGAAGATATGACATGATCCAGAAATCCCAGGAATTGATTAACTTCCGGGCTGTTTAATGCATTCTTAAATACGGGACAGCGGACTTGGTATATTCGGGTGAATTCGAGATGTTCTTTGAGGTGCGTTTCTTCTCTGGATCGCCATCTGTCAACCCATTCATCAAACCGGCGCACGTTTCCGGTTTTTTTGATTAATACCATGAAGTTATGAAGTTCCGCAAAATTCATCGCAAACCATTCCGCAATCATTTCACTATCCGGTGTTAAACGCCGGTAATGAAACCGTCCATTATCCGATGATTCCATCAAACATATCGCTTTGGTGACGGACCCTTTTTTTGCCGGCGCACAGTGACCCGGCCACAGTCTGTCATGGGAGATGCGAACCGGTAATTTTATCCTTTCCCCGGTTAATCTCCGGAGCAACCCAAAAAAATAGAGCAGGATGCGTTCCTGACAGGTTAATGCCGGAGAAAGTTCGGGCAACCATTTCAGCTGATCCCGGAAAAGATGTATGGGCGTCTGATAGGTCAGGCACTTGGCGTTTGCAATGAAAAAATTATAATCATCCGAATGGAAATCCCAGTCTCCGGAGCCTTTCGTTAACGCCAGGGCCATTGCCGTTGTTTTTCCTTTCCCGCTTTGCCCGGAAAATAGAATACCGCTGTTGATTTCCAAAAAAAATGTAACTGATTTTTCTGATTATTTTGACTGTGACAGTTATTTTCCGGATTATTTAAACTGGATTCGCTGCGCTCAATCATTTTATTGGGTTTTTTAAGGCATAGG
>JBAQUK010000271.1:0-15735 GCA_049297455.1 Desulfosalsimonadaceae bacterium
CACATTTTGGAAAAACGCAAGCAGGAGCCGAGTTCATTAGAACTACTACTCCAATGCATAAATTTTTAAAGTGTTGAAATGTCAGTTGAAAAATATAGGAAAATTCTTAGCCTGACGGCTATGGGGCCGCCCCCTCGCCGTTCTCCCCCATGTCTTATAATTTCGCCAGCCAGCCCTTGCCCTGAACGGCAAGTCCCATTTCCATGGATTTCAAAAAGGTCGAGCGCAGCGTGTCGCTCATCAAGGCCCGGTGGACCGGCGTGAGTTTAAAAAACGCGCCCAGGATGGCGCGCATGGCCTGGTGGGAAATTTTTCCCGGATCATCAAACATCTGGTTCTGCAATGTCCCGCGCTCAAGGCTCTGGAGCACGATCCGTTCAAAGATGCCCTCCGGATGGATCACCCGCTGTTTTCGTTTCACCAGCCCCAGCGCGCCGGTTTTGCATTTCAACGCGCAAACCCCGCATCCCAGGCAGATCTTTTCATCAATCCGGGCGTCCATTTTCTTTTTTGTCTGGGGATTACTTATCGGCGTCATGGAAATAGCCTCGATGGGGCAGGCTTTGGCGCATTTCCCGCAGCCGATGCAGGTGTCGGCATCAATTTCGGCGATAAAAGTGGATGTCACAATGGTGTTGGCATAACCGAATTTGCTGATCCCCTGAAGGGTGCTGCAACAGCATTTGCAGCATTGGCAGATAAACCGGTGATTGCGCCGGACATTATCGGAATTCAGCACCAAGCCCTGTTCTTTTGACCGGATCAGGGATTCAAGTATCTCTGTTTTCGAAACTTCTCTTGCGAACTGATGGCGAATCAGATAATCCGCCGCAATGCCCAGCGAGAGGCAGTTGTCAAGCGGTGTATCGCAGGTTTTCTCTTCAAGATGAAGCTTTTTGTGGCGGCAGGAACAGATGCCGATGGCGTATGTGTCCACCATGTCCACAATGGCCGCGGCTTTTTCATAGTCCAGAATTTCAACATATTCCGCGTCCTTGATTGCTTCCTGGTGCGGCAGGGACCGCATGACCGACACCTGCTGACCGTTTCCGAAATTTCTGGCGTAAAAGGCGTCATCTCCCTGCATATACTCATGAAACAGGGTCGCCATTTTTTTGGTGTCAAGATCCACCGCCGTGCGCATCATGGTAAATTCAAAAATACCAACGACAATGGGGGATGGCGTGTAATGGTAGGCATTGTTCACAAAGATATCGATGACAAGGCCTTTTGCGGTCAAACGGTCAAGGATGTGTTGCAGCTTTGCCTGGTCATATCCGGTGGATGCCGCGATCCGCTCGAGGGTGGCGAGGGCATAGGGCATTTTGATGACCACATCCGCCTCATCGTCCTTATAAAGCAGCTGTAAAATATCGTAAAACACGTCCTTTTGGGGTGCGCTGAACATCATGCCGTCAATCTTGGTCCCCAATTGCCGATAAATGTCTTTTCCCGCAAGATGTCCCATTTTTCCTCCTTATTTTACGCGCCGTAATACGCCCGGTACCACGCAATAAACGCACGAATCCCCTGTTCAATGGTCGTTTCCGGCTTAAATCCCACGGCGGCGTATAAGTCGTCAATATTGGCATATGTCTCCGCCACATCACCGAGCTGCATGTCCAGAAACTGTTTTTCGGCTTTTTCCCCAAGCGCTTTTTCAACGGCTTCGATAAACTGTGTCAATTCAACCGGATTATTGTTGCCGATATTAAAAATCCGGTAGGGCGCGTATGAGGTGCCGGGATCGGGCGCATTGCCGGACCAGTCGGGATTGGGTTCCGGGACAGAGACGATCACACGCACCACGCCCTCGACAATATCATCAATATAAGTGAAATCCCGCCGCATCCTGCCATGATTAAATACTTGGATGGGCTGACCTTCTAAAATCGCTTTGGTAAACAGAAATAAGGCCATGTCCGGACGTCCCCAGGGACCGTAGACGGTAAAAAACCGAAGTCCTGTGCACGGCAGCTTATACAGGTGGCTGTAGGTATGGGCCATGAGTTCATTGGATTTCTTGGTGGCGGCATACAAGGATACCGGGTGATCGACATTGTTGTGGACGGAAAACGGCATGTTGGTGTTGGCGCCATACACGGAACTCGACGACGCAAACACCAGGTGTTTCACCCCGTGATGCCGGCAGCATTCCAGAATATTGACAAACCCCACCAGATTGGACTGCACGTAAGCATGAGGATTGTCAATGGAATACCGGACCCCGGCCTGGGCCGCGAGATTGACCACCGCGTCCATTGGAGCGGATTTGAAAATATTCGTCATTCCGGAAAGATCGCTTAAATCGGTCTGATAAAATAGGAACCGGGGGTTTTCCGCAAGTTGCTTCAGCCGGTCTTTTTTCAGGTTCACATCGTAATAATCATTTAAATTATCCACCCCAAAGACATGATACCCGTCACTTAACAGCCGACGGGATAAGTGGAACCCAATAAACCCGGCCGCCCCGGTCACCAGAATATTTTTAAACGGTAAACCCATATATATCACCCGATATTTAAGTTAAAATTACGCATCTGTTCAGGTAGAGAGTCTGTAGGTAGATAGGGCTGGCGGAATGAGCTGTTTTAAAAAAATGCTTTATTCCAACAGCCCTACAGCCTATAGCCTAAACACCTATCAGTCTATATTTTCCCCATCAAATCAACCAGCAGCCGCACCCCGAA
Source organism: Desulfosalsimonadaceae bacterium (assembly GCA_049297455.1). Classification (GTDB taxonomy): domain Bacteria; phylum Desulfobacterota; class Desulfobacteria; order Desulfobacterales; family Desulfosalsimonadaceae; genus SURF-3. The sequence continues at coordinate 2,691 of JBAQUK010000271.1, forward strand.
ACCCGTACCGCCGGGGCCGCAATAATCCCCGCCTTTTTTGGAATACGCCGGACCTGCAATATCGATATGGGCCCAAAGCGTGTCGGCGGCAAATTCGGACAGAAACAAGGCCGCGGTGATAGCCCCGCCGGACCGGCCGCTGCTCATATTGTTGATGTCCGCGAAATCGCTTTTCAGCAAGGGCTTGTAGTCATCCGGCATGGGCATGGGCCAGCACCTCTCGGCCGTGGCGTCTCCGGATGCGACAATGTCGTCGCAGAGCTTCTGATTTTTCGAAAACACGCCCGCAATTTTTTCCCCAAGGGCGACGACGCAGGCGCCGGTCAGGGTCGCCAGATCAATCATCATATCCGGTTTGAACATTTTAATGGCATAGGACATGGCGTCCGCCAAAATAAGCCGGCCTTCGGCGTCGGTGTTGCCGATTTCCACGGTTTTGCCGCTGTAGGTTGTAATGATGTCTCCCGGCCGCGTGGCATCGCCGGACGGCATGTTCTCCACCACCGGAATGACGCCCACCACCCGGAAATGGTGGTTCAGGCGCGCCAGGGTGATGAGGGTCGCGGCCACCGCCGCAGCCCCGGACATGTCCATTTTCATCTCATCCAGGGACGCGGGCGGTTTTAAATTAATGCCCCCGGAATCAAAGGTCACTCCCTTGCCCACCAGGGCTATGGTTCGCTTATTTTTCGCGGATTTTTTGTTCTTATAGGGATTGTAATCCAGAATCAGCAACCGGGGCTTGCTCCGGGAGCCTGCGCCCACGGCCATGATTGCGCCCATGCCGTTTTGTTTCAGGGCTTTATCATCAAGAATGGAAAACGACAAATCTTCCTTTTCAGCGGCCTTTACCATGGACCGCACCAGCCGGTCCGGGGTTTTGTCGTTGGACGGCATGCTGACCCATTCCCTGGCAAGCACCGTTCCCCGGCAGATGGCTGAAATCCGTGCAGGCAGCTTTCCGAAGGCTTCGCATGCCTCCGGATCGGTAAACAGGGACACCGCTTTTAATGATTTTTTTGTTTTCTCTTTTTTATATACATCAAAAATGTGATTGCCCAGACAGGCTCCTTCCATGATGGATGTCATGATCTTTTCAGGTTCCAGGCCTTCCAATCCAATGACGGGAACGCAGATGGTCATGTCGGAAAGCTCGTGACCGATTCCTTTTTTAACGCTTTTCCCGGCCATGATGCGAAAGGCTTCCGGGTTCAGGTCGGAGGATTTGCCCATGCCCATAAAAAGAATCCGCTCGGCTTTGACGTCACCCACATGATACAGGAGCAACGACTCGTCATTTTTGCCGTGAAACTCTTTGATCGATCCTGTTTTTTTAATGAGTTCGATAACGGATGGATCCGAATGAATGTCCCTGTCCTCGCATACCGGGACAACCAGACACTGGGACACTGTTTTGAACAGGTCCCCGGTGATAATTTTCAGCACAGCCAGTCTCCTTTATGAAAAATTTGGATTTTGGAATTACGTTATGCTAAGCCTCGTTCTTTCTTCACCACTTCATAGGCTTCCTGGATTTCCCGGAACTTGTCGTGGGCAAAGGTCACGAACTCGTCGGGCAGGCCCTTGGAAGCAATGGTATCCGGATGATAATCCCGGACCAGTTTGCGGTACCGGGATTTCAGCGTGTCGTCCGAATCCGTCCGGGAACACCCGAGGATTTGATAAAAGGTATCGGATTGCGGCGCATAGCGGGACCGCAGTTTCTGCAATTCAGGATCGGAAAACCGGAAAATACCGGCGGCGGACCGGATCAGGCGTTCCTCGTTCTCATGGAGCCTGCCGTCCGCGACGGACACCCGGATCAGAATATCCACCATCAGTTCCAGAAGCTGGGGCTGGTCGTGGAAATAATCGTAAAACTGGCGGGCGAAATCGTCAAAGGACTGGGGACTGTTTAAGGCGGCCTGAAAAATCTCCTCCGCGGCCCGGCGGCTCTGGGGATTCAATTGGAGATCTGCCGCCATAAACTGCCGGATGGAGGCGATTTCCTGCTCCGTGGGGCTGCCGTCGGCTTTGACCAGCTTTCCCAGCATGGAAAAACAGGCCGTAAAAAAAACCAGTTGCGAGGTCTCGCCAACCGACATGGGGGAGGAATCCCGGGCAACCGATTCCTGCTGCCCGTCCTGCCCGTCAAACATATGGCCGAAAACGGCCCCGGCAATGGCCCCGATGGGACCGCCCAGGGCGAACCCGATGGTGCCGCCCACCACTTTACCTAACCAGGTCATGTTATGATTTTTCCTTTATCAAAAATTTTCGAAGCGAATCCAGGGCCCATATGGCAAAAATCTGTTTGTTTAAGAGGCGCTCATTAAACGGCGAATAAAACCGGAAAGCCTGAGTGCCTTTTTCGGATGCGATGCCGATGCATACGGTGCCCACGGGTTTTTCCGGAGTTCCGCCGGACGGACCGGCGATGCCGCTGGTGGCAAGGCCGTAAGTCGCGCCGCTCATCCGCCGGACCCCCTCCGCCATCTGCCTCACGGTTTCAACGGAAACTGCACCAAAGGTGTCGAGAGTCTCTTTTGCCACCCCCAGCAGGTCTATTTTGGCCTGATTGGCATAGGTGACGCCGGAAAACAGAAAATAATCGGAGGAGCCTGCCACATTGGTCAGCAGATGGGCGACGAGGCCACCGGTGCAGCTTTCAGCCACCGAGATGGTGGCGGAATTTTGCACGAGCAGATCGCCGACAACCGCTTCCATGGACCGGCCCTCCCTGTCGAACACCGGATCGCCAAGCCGGGTCGCGGCCCAGTCCCCTGCCCGGTTCATCTCCTCTTCCAAACCGGGTTTACCGACTTCATCCGCCGGACAAAGGGCCGTTAATTTCACGGTGATCACCGGAAACCGGGCCAGCATCCCGAGCTTTATGGAAGGGAAATGTTCCGGAAATCCGGCCAGCCGGTCATTGACTTTTGCTTCCGGCAGGCCGAACAGGGACAATTGCTTTTGCAGGGTGATGGTTCCGGCGTTTCCCTGAAATAAGGCAATATCCGGAATCACGGAGGCCGCGAACATTTTCTCCATCTCCCTGGGCACGCCCGGAAGAAAATAAAACCTGCACCGGCCGATGGTCAGTATAAACCCCGGTGCGGTTCCGGCGGGATTGAAGATCGGGGTCGCACATACGGGCAGCATGGCCTGTTTAGTGTCCGATGGCGCCATTTTCCTTGAAAATTTGGCAAAAAAATTCCGGATATATTCCAGGGCCGATTCATCCAGCACGCAGGCGACATTTGCAGCCCGGGCCGCAGCTTCGGCGGTCAGATCATCCACCGTGGGCCCAAGACCTCCGGTGACCACCGCGATATCGGATCTCTCGCCGATTTCCGACAGCACGGCCACCAGATCATTCATGTCATCGCCCACGCAACTGTGGCGCAGAACGGTTACCCCGATATTCATAAGGCCGGTTGCGATATACGCGGCATTGGTGTCGACAATTGCGCCCGAACAGACTTCGTCACCGGTGGATAAAATTTCGCCCTTCATGAACGTTTCCTTTGCATGCAATTTGCGGCAAACCGGCTTTTTGATAACCTGAAGCGCCGCAAAAATGAAGAAACTATCATATGATGAAGGAAAGGTGTCAAGAAAAAACAAGCTTTCCGGGAGGATGCGACTCGTCCCGAAACAGACCGGCCGCAACGGTTTAGGGTTGTTTTCCAAACTTCGCCGTGGTATCGCTGATGGTCTGAAAAATCAATCAACTCGCTTTATTTTAATTTTCATCCATTCAGGGGAACAGGTAAAATGAACAAATGCTTGAAAACATGGGGTGTCATTCTGGCGGTGGTATGCTTATGGGCCGGGGTTGCCGGTGCGGACATCACGATCAAAAAAAATGAGGGCGGATCAGAAGAGATCACCTATTATCAGGGCAAAAAAATCGTCACGATTTCCGATGACATCATTCAGATCATCGATGTGGGTACAAAAAAAATCACGGGGATGGACCCGAAATCAAAAACCTATTATGAATCCACCTTAAATGAATACAAAAACGCCATGGTGGACTTTATGAAACGCATGAAGGACATGCAGATCCAGATCATCATGTCCTCCACGGGACAAACCAGGGAGCAGGCGGAGGCGCAGCTCAAAAATGCGGGGGGCGCTGCAACCGGCTCCCGGAATGTGAAGATTGAAAAAGGTGTGACCAAAGACATCGCCGGATACTCAAGCGATGAATACCGGATTCTGGCAGGTGGGGCGGTGGTACAGGAAATCTGGGTGTCTCCGGCGGTTGACGAAATGATCACCAAATCCATCGGGGCTGCGGAGAAAAAAGACCTGGACAAGCTGGTCCGGGAAATTGAAAACGAGATCAGCCTGGCAATGAACATGCCCGGCATGGATGCCGAGATTGATAAAGCCGAGTCCAAGATCATGGAAAAAGGATACGTCATGAAACAGGTGGACCGTGAAATGGGGATGCCCGGGATGCCGGGAGAGGAATTCAGCATCGACATATCCACCGAAGCCATTGATTCGTCAAAATTCAGCGTGCCTAAAGGATATAAAAAAATCAGCATGGCCGAACACCTTGAAAAAACCATGATGTCCGATATGGAAGAAGGGGAATAGCGGCGGAAACAAAACCATAGTCACCATACGCGTCGAACCTTTAAGGATGGAGGGAAAGTATAAAACGATCCAACCTGATCCCAAGGGAAAAATAGAATTTAAATAATCAAGTTTTTCCTGTCTCAAGTCTCATGATGATCTCAGATTCTCTTTCCAAAACACACCTGCCAAAAAATTTATAATAGTTATAGATAGTTATAAATACGCATGCGCATTGCTGATATTTGTCGTCTTAATATATCTTCCGTGTATTGTATTTCCAGTGATTCTTTAAACATTTTTAACTATTTGAAAAAAAAGAAAATAGATAAATTTTTCAGCCCCCTTGTTTTAGGCATAAAAAATGCAAAGATATGGCGTGTATCAATTTAAAAGGGATAATCCAATGTCAACGGATATCATTGATCAAAATCTTCGTAATGTCATTCAAATCTGCTATGAGATGCTCGAAATTGCCGATCGGGGAGATTCCTATCGCAAAGACAGTGGTTGCGGTGCGGTGTACGGCAGGCTCAGAGATGCCGCTTATAAAATACGCCTGCAAGCAGAGCACGAGCTTTTACTTCATGAAAAGGATTCTACCTACCGTGATGCCGTAAAACATAAGAGAACGTGAAAAACGTCCATAAACCATTCATTTTAAGTTAAAAACTTACAATCAAAAAGGAAAACAGGATGAGTGACAATCTTAAAATTCTTGTGGTGGATGACGAATCGGATGCCGTAAATTACCTTACTGCAATTTTTCAGGACAATGGGTATGACACCATCACGGCCAATGACGGTAAACAGGCGCTGGAAGTCGCCAGATCTCAGATGCCCGCCTTGATTACCCTTGATCTCTCAATGCCTGAGGAGTCAGGGGTCCGTGCCTACCGTAATATCAAGAGTGACCCTGCCCTTAAGCAAATCCCTGTAATCATCATCACCGCGGTGGGTGATTCCATGAAAAAATTTATCGATAAATTAAAAGTCATTCCTGAACCTGAAGGATTTATGAGCAAACCGATCAATCCGGATGAACTTCTGAAAATGACAGCGGATATTCTGTCGAAATAAGCGGGTTTTTAAAAAAAATTCGGGCGGTTTTGATTTGTCATCGGAGCATCATCAACGATTTTGAACACGCATAAGGGAGAGAATCAATGTCAACCATGGTTTATTTATCAGTTTATGCTGCAATTATTATTTTTTTCGCAGCAGCGACTTATCGAATTGTCGGTTATATCCGAATGCCGCAGCATGTCCGATGGGAACTTTATCCGGTAGCCCATGAAGGGAAAAAGGCTTCTTATGGCGGGGGGTATCTGGAAGAAACCGATTGGTGGACCAAACCGCGTGAAAAATCCCTTATAGCTGAATTAAAGGTCATGATTCCGGAAATTCTTTTTTTAAAGGCAGTCTGGGAACACAATCGCAAGCTTTGGTATGCCACGTTTCCGTTTCATTTCGGTATGTATTTATGCATCGGATATATGGCGCTGCTGCTGGTTGGCGCCATGGCTCTGATTATTGGTGTCCAACCCGATGCTATCTTCCTCTCGGCTGTTATTGCACTGACCAACCTGTTCGGACCAGCCGGCTTTATCAGTTGTATTGCCGGTGCGGCCGGACTTTTTTATAAACGGATGACCGACCCGGATCTTAAAAATTTTTCGGCCTTTGAACATTATTTTAACCTGGGATTGTTTGTCGTCACGATGCTGGTGGCGCTTATGACCTGGCTTTTTGTTGATCCCAGTTTTGTAAAAAACAGAGAAATCGTCATGAATTTGCTGCTGTTTAATTTCAATCCCATTGACTCGGCGCTTCTGACACTCCAGATACTTCTAATTTCATTTGTGATTGCTTATATTCCGCTGACCCATATGTCACATCTCTTCATGAAGTATTTTCTCTATCACGACATCCGGTGGGGAGATGAGCCCAATATTGACAGCCCGTCCACCAACGATAAAATCGGTGTGGTTTTAAACTATCCGGTCTCCTGGTCCGCACCGCATATTGCCGGCCATGGGAAAACCACCTGGGCGGAAGTCGCCACTTTTAACCCGGCAGCCCCAACAGACGAAAAAAAGGAGTAGACATGAGTGATAAGGATTCACTGAAAATCAATGATATCAGTAAAAATTGTGAACAATTGACGAGCGTTGACCCTGAAATGTTGATGCCCCTGCCGGGCGATATGAAAGAAGGCCCATGGGAGAAGATACCGGAGGAGACCCGGGAGAAATACTGCTGCATCCTGGATGACACCTGTGTTCTCAATATTCCACGCCCAAAAACAAAGGAGGAGGAGGACACGCTGGTCAAAAAATTTTTAGCCGGCATGGAAAAACTGTTTTCAAAAGAAAACAACTGGACGTTTCTCGCAATGCTGGACACCTCCATGGAACATTGCGCCAAATGCAATACCTGTGCCGAAGCATGCCATCTCTATGAAGCCAGCGGCCGGCACGAGATGTATCGCCCCTTGTACAGGAGTGAAATTTTTCGACGTATCTACAAGCAGTATATCAAAAAAGAACCGTTCAGCCGCTTGCGAAACGGCAACATTGATCTCAACTGGCGGACCGTTGCAAGGCTGGGAGAGCTGGCCTATCGGTGTAATGTATGCAGGCGATGCGCGCAGACCTGCCCAATCGGTGTGGACAATGCGCTTATTGCCCGGGAAATCCGAAAAATTTTCAGTCAGGAAATGGGCATTGCACCACCTGAGCTCCATGAAAAGGGTTCCATGCTTCAACTGAAAGTGGGCTCTTCAACATCCATGAACGGACTTGTGGCAAAAGATAGTGTTGCGTTTATCGACGAAGAATTTTCCGAAGAAACCGGCTATGAATTTAAAACCCCGTGGGATGTGGAAGGCGCCGATGTGCTGCTGCTCCACAATGCCGGTGAAATTCTGGCGTGGCCGGAGAATATCGCGGCTTTTTCGATTATTTTTCAGGCAGCGGGGATCTCTTACACGCTTTCCAGCGAGTTGGCCGCGTATGACAGTATCAATTACGGCGTCTTTTATGATGATGTTCAGTTTGCACGAACCGCGCTCCTCCATGCCCAGGCGGCAGCCAAGCTGGGTGTGAAAAAAATTGTTCTGGGAGAATGCGGCCATGCCCACAAGGCGTTTACGGTCATTGCAGACCGGGTATTGCCGCCGGGTCTACAGATTCCCAGGGAAAGCTTTTTGTCCATACTCAGAGACATTGTGGTCAATGACAAGATCAAACTGGACCCTTCCCGAAATAATTTTCCGGTCACCCTTCATGATCCCTGCAATATCACGCGGATGATGGGTATTGTGAAGCCTCAGCGGGATATCATCAAAAAGATCTGCCCGCAGTTCCGCGAGATGCACCCCCATGGTCCCAACAACTACTGCTGTGGCGGGGGCAGCGGATATGCCATTATGAGCCGGAACACAATCCCCGAATGGCGGGCCAAAATTGCCGGCCGGAAGAAACTGGCCCAAATCCTTGACGCCTTCTCAGATTCCCGTGGACCGGAAACACGAAAATACGTGTGTGCACCCTGCTCCAACTGCAAGGGGCAGATGCGGGGCTTATTCGAACGTTACAACTTGCTGGAAAAGGAAAGCCTGACATACGGCGGACTGGTGGAACTGGTGGTCAATGCCATGACGGACGTAAAACCCGGTTATATTAAATGGGGGGAGGAATAAATCTTCTATAATAAAGGATAATAACGATGACAACCAATTCAATAAAGAAAATCCTTATTGTTGATGATGAACCGGACATCCGGAATTTTTTGTCAGCCTGCATTGAGGATGCCGGATTTTTAGTCGATACCGCCAGGGACGGCATTGAAGCCCTTGAAAAGGTGACGGATGATCTGCCGGATCTTATAACGCTTGACCTGGTGATGCCCAGACTTTCCGGCGTCCGGGTCATCCGGGAATTGCAGAAAAATGAACGATGGGCAAAAATTCCTGTCATCGTCATCACCGCCCATGCCAGTGATGAATTCGGCAGTGACGAAGTAAGAGCCCTCAGTGCCTTTACTGCCAACATGAGACCCCGATACACGATTGAAAAACCGGTCACCCAGGAAAAAATTGTCCGGGCGATCTGTGATGTTCTCGAAATAACCGAAACCCGGGCGCAAGAGACAAAAATGACCAGCGAAAAAGATATCATTGTGGAGATGATCAATAAGGCGGATACTGAGACGCTGAAACAGATCCGGGCTGTTTTAAGCGGCGGCAAGTAGAAGAGAGAACAAAAGATATTTACCTTACCGTAAGCTTCCTGAAGCCGGATAACCGGGGGAAAAAATTAAAAAATTGAACGTCGGACATCGAATCCGGATGTAATTGCGCTGCATTTTTTGTTAGAAATAAACATCTTATTAAAATAATTAAGAATTTTTAGATCCACATTCGAAACTCTGAGATTAATACAATTTTAAAATAATTGAATACCTTATTGGACGTTGAATGTTCGACGTTGGAAGTTAATCGCTTTAAATGCCTGCCACTAAAAAAATCAATTTTGCTTTTCATCCATATAATGTTATCTTGTCTCGTAAACGTCTGATCCTATAATAAATATATTCAACCGACCGTGTTGTATTAACAGATAAAACGCTTACTGACATATCGACAAAAGACAGCCATGCCCCGAAAAATTATGATCATTGATGATGAGCCGGATATCCGGGTATATCTTGCCGCCGCTGCTGAAGACAATGGATTTGAGCCATTAACACTTGGCGCTGAAGAAACGGTAATCAAAATCATTGCCGATAACATGCCGGATCTTGTGGTACTGGACATTATGATGCCCATGCGGTCCGGGATTTCAATTTACAAGGAAATCAGAACATCTCCATCCCTTCGACATATTCCGATTATTTTAATTTCAGGGATGGCCGGCGTGTCTGATTTCATGGAAAACGGGTTTCGTAAATTGATAGGAGATGATCGTATCCCGCCGCCGGATGTATTTATTGAAAAACCAATTGATATCGACCTGTTATTCAAACAAATAAAAATGTTATTGGACAACCGATAATGCTGACATCGCCTCCAACCGATATTGACAAATGGATCAGAGAGAACCTCTTTGATGCCGTCCCCATGGCCATCGCGGTTATTGATCGGGAGTATAACATTTTCCATGCGAATACGGCGTTTGAGCAGATGTTCGGTTTATGGCGAAACCGCAAATGTTACGCTGTTTATAAAAACCAGGATGCCGCCTGTACGATCTGTAAGGGAAGTGAAGCCTTTAAAGACGGCGTCACGCGGATAAATGAAGAAGTCGGGTTTAATAAAAACGGACGCTTGACGCGATATATTCAGCACTCCATCCCGGTTAAGGATGAAAACGGGGAGGTTCAATTTGTCGTCGAGATTGCAACGGATATCACTGAGATCGAATTGCTGCGCCAGGAGCACCAGCTTCTGTTTGATCAGGTGCCTTGCAATATCCTGGTTATTAACCGGGATTTTCGTATTGTCCGTACCAATCACCGCCTGCGGCAAATCTTCGGAAATATCGACGGTAAATTCTGCTTTCAGGCGTTAAAGGGATATGATAACAAATGTGCCGAATGTACGGCCCATCAGACATTTTCCGATGGAGACATCCATACCGGATCTCATGTATGGGCTCATGGTGAGAATCATGGTGAGAATCATGGTGAGAATCATGGAGCACATATGCTGGTCACAACAGTTCCACTCAGACGGGCTGACAAAAGCTTCGATCTTGTTATGGAAATGGCGGTGGATGTCACGAAAACCCTTAAGTTGGAAGACGAACTTAAAGTCGCCCATACGTTTCTCGAATCCATCATCGATACGGCTCTGGACGGAATTCTTGCACTGGATGACATAAGCAATGTAATAATTATCAACCCGGCGGCACGACGGATATTTCATCTTCCGGAAAATCAAACGCAAATCACCAAAGATCAACTCTCCGAACTGCTCCCCCAGGGATTTCTTGAACAGGTGGCTGCCGGATCAAAGTATTCGTTTTTACAGGAAACGGAAATTAAAACCTTGAATGGCGACATGATACCGGTACGATTGATCAGCACCCGGTTGAAAACAGAAGGCCAGTTTATCGGAATGGCATTATATATTCAGGATCTTACGGAAATTCAGAAACTGGAAAAGGAAAAACTGGAAGCAGAAAGGCTGGCGGCGGTCGGACAGACGGTCGCCGGGCTGGCCCACGGCGTGAAGAACCTGATTAATGCCCTTGAGGGCGGCATGTATCTGCTGAAAAGCGGTATTAACAAAAACAGAATGGACCGGGTTTCAGAAGGGATGGACATGCTGATCCGAAACATTGAGCGGGTGTCGATGTTTGTCAAAGAATTCCTCACTTTTTCAAAAGGCCGTGAAATACAGGTTAAGATTGAAGATCCGGCCTTGATCGCCCATGAAGTGGTTGAACTCTATGCTGCCGAAGCAGCGAAGCACGGCATTGAGTTGCGTTGTGAAATCCCTGATCATGTGTCACCGGCGCCCATGGACTATGAAGGTATGCACGAATGCCTGACCAATCTAGTGGGAAACGCCATTGATGCCTGTAATATGAGTGAAAAAAAGGTGAATTGCTTTGTTACCGTCCGTATATCGGAAAAAGACGATGCCCTCATTTTTGAAGTGATTGATAATGGGAGCGGGATGGATTATGAGGTAAAACAAAAGGTGTTTACCAATTTTTTTACCACAAAAGGGCTTAACGGCGCGGGTTTGGGACTTTTAACCACCAAAAAAATTGTTCAGGAGCATGGAGGCGTCATCGAATTTACCTCCGAACCCGGCGAAGGTACGACATTTTGTATTCGCCTGCCCAGAAAGCGGTTGCCCAAACACAAGACCTTCAGCAGTCTCTGATGGATATAGTGAAAAAAAAACATAAAATACTCTTTCTGTCTGAAAATTCAAACGGTCTGAATTTAATGGCTGAAAGCTTTGCGAGTGAAATGAAGAACGGTGATATTGAAATTATCAGCGCTACCATGAAACCGCCGGAATTGAACACTATCGCCGTAAGATTAATGAAAGAAGTCGATCTTGATATTACAAGGCTGAAACAACTGACACTGCTTGACATTGAACTGTTCATGTTTGATCTGGTCATCACCCTGGGAGATTTTGACCCGGCATGCCGTCCCACCCTTCCCGGCATGCCGCCGCATTTGCATTGGGATCTTCCCGATCCGTTACCTGTTGAAGATTCCATCGAAATATTCAGTGCTCTGAAATCGGCAAGGGATATTCTCAGGTCCAACATTCAGACCTTATTTCACTCCAGACTGCTGACCGCCCTTTTTGTGACCCGGAGGAACCTGGAACTGGTTCTGGACAACCTGGATGACGGAGTCATGGCGCACACAACCAACCGTCGGATCTTTTTTTTCAATAAGGCGGCGGAAGCCATCACGGGATATTCGCGTGACAAAGTGATGGGTCAGGATTGTCATGAAGTCTTTCCGGGAAGACTTTGCGGCGGGGATTGCGAGTTCTGTGAGAATACAATCAGTCTGGGAAAGGCAAACGTTAAAAAAAGGGATGTTCTCTTTATGCGTCCCGACGGTGAAGAACGGACTCTTAAAATGTCCGTCATGCCCCTGACCGAAACAGACGGTCGCGATGTCGGCGCCCTGGTTTCTTTTCAGGACAATACGGAACTTCATCAACTCAAAAGACGCCTTAAACACCACCATTCGCTTGAAGGCCTTGTGGGCATTGATCCTAAGTCCCTGACACTTTTTGAACATATTCGGGAAGTCAGTTCCGTTTGCGTACCGGTATTGATTGAAGGTGAAAGCGGCACCGGTAAGGAGCTTGTTGCAAACGCCATTCATAATCTGGGGCCGAGAGCGGGAAAACCTTTTATCGCTGTTAACTGCGGAGCGCTTCCGGAAGGTATTCTGGAGAGTGAGCTTTTCGGACATGTTAAAGGTGCATTTACCGGAGCCGTTGCCGACCGTAAAGGGCGGTTCGAGTTGGCGAATCAGGGAACGATTTTTTTAGATGAAATTGACGGGCTGTCAACGCCCATGCAGGTGAAGCTTCTTCGTGTCATTCAGGAGCAGCGGTTTGAACGTGTGGGCGGGGAGAAATCCATTCAGGTGGATGTCCGGATTATCAGTTCCACGAATCAGAACTTAAAACAGCTCATGGCCAAAAAACAATTTCGTCGGGATCTGTTTTACCGTCTTTGTGTTGTTCCCATCACTTTCCCGCCTTTAAGGGAGCGGCGTCTTGATATTCCCATACTGGTGGAACATTTTTTGGAAATGATTTCAAAGGAATTGAAACGTCCCGTGCTGACACCATCAAATGAGGTCCTTGATTTTTTTATACGATACTCATGGCCGGGTAATGTCCGTGAACTCAGGAATGCAATTGAATATATATATGTCAAATGCCGCGACAATGTCATCC
>JBAQUK010000272.1:0-5831 GCA_049297455.1 Desulfosalsimonadaceae bacterium
CATTTTTATCGTGTTCGTATAAATATATTACGTACACGTTAAAAACAGAAATAAAAACAAATTATTTCAAATAAATAGCGATCACAGATTGGTTTAAAATGTACGCTTTACACGACTTTCAGGATAACAATGAAAAGAAAATGCATTATCGGTTGTTTGCTGGCCTGGGCGGCGATTATGGCAGGTTGCGCCAATCTTGATTCCGCAAGACATGAATACATCATGAGAGGGCAGATACTTGAAGTTTCAGATAACGAAGCATATCTCTGTATCGGCAGAAAGGATGGCGCGGAAGTCGGGCAGGAATATACCGTGTATAATTTTCGAAAGACAATGTTTCGCAACCAAAAATCACCTCAGTTTACGTACCTGAAAGAGAAAACCGGGACAGTGAAACTCATTGAAATAGTTGATGAGCATTTTGCAAAAGCGAAAATTCTGACAGGTGAAGCGAAAAGGAATTATGTGGTCGAATTATCCCGGTGAAGAGTGGTTACCTAAAAAAGGCATATATTCTTTCAACGTAAGGGATTTTGGATCGCCATGGAGTTGAGAGATTCGTTGACGGAAATTGCCGTCTTTGCATCGACGTCAATCCCATCCCTGGCCAGTTCATGGGCGCTGGCTTTTCGTGCGACCGTTCCCGGCGGATGATGATACCACCCGGGATCCTGATCATAACTTGACAAATGATCCCGTACCTTCAAGATGGTAAACATCCCGCCCATGCTGATATAATCCCCGAAAGGCCCCATCGCGCCTTTCATCGGGATGCTGTTTGACGGTACCGGCATATGCTCCGCCATCTGTCCCATGTCCATGCCGGTATGTCCCATGGTCATATACCCCGGCAGAAGCGGGCGCAGCTTCTCATCCAGATCTCCGGGCTGCATCCCCACCATGTTCGGAAACCCGTGTCCCATCTGGTTCATGATATGGTGGGTCATATGGCAGTGGAGCGCCCAGTCGCCGGGGGCATCGGCGATGAACTCAATGGTGCGCGTCTGCCCCACCGCGACCAGCGTCGTGGTTTCCGGCCACTGGGCCGACAGGGGGATATTCTCTCCGTCGGTCGCGGTGCTTCTGAAGTGATATCCGTGGATGTGGATCGGGTGATGGTCCATGGCGCCCAGGTTGCCCAGCCGGATCCTCACTTTATCTCCGGTTTTGCAGACCAGGGGGCCGGTGGACGGGAAGACCTTGCCGTTTATTGTCAGAATATTGAAATCAGACATTTCCAGAGTGTTGGGCCTGCGGGTCCCCGCTTTGATGGACCATTCGCTGAGCATTATCGCAAAATCGCGATCAACATGGTATTCCGGCGCCGGGTTGCGCGGATGAATGATGAACATGCCGATCAGCCCCATCCCCATCTGCGTCATTTCATCATGATGGGAGTGATACATAAACGTCCCGCGCTGCCTTAGGGTCCACTCGTATTTAACCGTTTCTCCGGGCTTTATGTGGGGTTGCGTCAGGCCGGACACGCCGTCCATGCCGTTTGGGAGATAAATCCCGTGCCAGTGGACCGAGGTGGGAACGGCCAACCGGTTCGTCACATAGATCCGCACCCGCTCACCTTCCACGGCCTCGATCAATGTGCTGTTCACATGGCCGTTGTACCCCCAGCATATCCCCTGCAAGCCGGAATCAAAATAATGCTCCACCTCCTCGGCAATCAGATGAAACACCTTGACGCCGTTGACGATTTTAAACGGCAGCGTGTATCCCGTCGGAACCACAATCGGCGTATAATCCTTTCCCGGCAGACCGGGCGGTAATGGTCTGATATTTACCGGACCGCCGCTGTAAGTTTCTTCCCAATACGGACGGTTAAGTGAGGTGTCCTGCGCGTCGGCCTCAGGCCCATAGGGATCAGAATTCCCGGGCGATGCGGCGCTCGCCCCGCCTGCCCATGCGGTGACGCCGCCAATGGTGGCCACGGTGAGACCTAACATGCGCCGTCTGGATATTTCCTTGGCCATAGCGACTCCTTCTTGTTAATGACCGGCATTTTCACTCATAATTTTGGGGGGAAAATTTGCGGTTTATTGCAAAACCGCCTGAGTCCGGCAAGCGGCCGCTGAGCATCTGCGCAAGATCGGCGCGGGCCAGCCAGTAATTATGCAGTGATTCGACGTAGGTAATAGCTGCCTGAATCTGCTCCTCCCGTGCCCGCAACAGATCAAAAACCCCGAGCTGCATGGCGTTGTATTGCAACTGGGTTTCGTTAACAATTCGTTCCCGCAATGGAAGCAGGATATCCCGATAATACAGCGCGCGGTCTTGCGCTCCCTGCAATCGCTCTTGCAACGCACGCGCAGTTGAACGAATCCGAACGCCCAGGAAGTAGTATTCCTCTTCAGCCCGGCGCACTTCCGCCATGGCGCGCCCAATGCGGGCCTGACCCTGATCCAAAAGAGGGAGGGGAAACTCGATTGTAGGCCCTATCTCCCATGCCTTTTCCTCCCGTTCCGCCGCAGCCCCTGTCCCTGTTTCGGGGAACAGTGCTGTCTCCCTGTTAAGTCCCGCCAGTTCTCCTGCGGCAATCAGTCTCTGCCTGACGATCGCCAGATCAAGACTCTGACGGAGTGCCTGACTTTCCAGGTCGGACAACAACAGCGGCTGTTCAGGAACGTCGGGGAGCCGGGTGTCGATGCGCCAGACGGTCTGTTGTCCCCACAGTCCCATCAAGGTGTTTAACTCCTCCCGGCTCAGGCGCGCCGAAACCTCGGCGGTGCGCTGATCTAATTTCGCCTGCTCCAGCAACACACGTTCCCTTGCCAGATCAAGGTCGGTGATATTTCCTGCGGCATGAAGCCGCTGCGCCACCTCAAATGAAATGGCGAGTGCCTGTTTAATTGTCTGCAGCAACTCCAGCATCTGCTCGTCGGCCTGGCAGCGGTAAAAAGCCCTCTGGACGTCGGCGGCAAAGTCAAGTATGGTCGCCGCCACCCGGAGCTTGGCCTCTTCAAACCGGGCTGCTGCCACCCTTTTTCGGAACGGCAGGTAAAAAATGTCTAAAAAATTCACGGCCACGCCGAGATCCAGGTTTGTCTGGCCGCCGGAGGCCGGGAAAGAAATAACGGAGTTAAAGATCGGATTGCGAAGCAGCCCGGCCTGCACCAAATCCGCCTGGGCCACTCCCATCTCAGCGTAGGTCGCCTGAAGCTCCCGATTGTTCAGCAAAGCGATCTGTATCGCCTTATCGGCCGTCAGCGTGTTCTGAAGCAGCTTCCGGACTTCCTGGACAGCTTGAGCGTCCAGTTCCGTGCCGGAATTCCAGACCACTCTCCTGCCGCTGCGTGCTTCAATTGCCGCGCTGACGTCCGAAAACCCCGTCTGCTGATCAAAGGCGGCGCAGCCTGTCAGCAGCGCGAGGAGCGCCGCCATACAGCAGGCTTTCCGTTTAAACAATTCCCTTCCTGCCATGAGTGACAGGTTTTGGGGCGGCATGGAGAGTCTCCTTTACACTGCTGTTAGGGATTCACCTTCTCAATCTTGATGATGGTATTCTGCTTCGTGTCGATGGTAAAGCGGATCATGTCGCCGATCTTCACCCCCTCAAGGAGCGATGGTGGATCCACGGGATACCCCATGGCCATGGCACCCATGAAGCCCTTGATCTCTTTATGGTCCACCACAACCTGATTACTTCCCGGCGGTATGGCGACCACCTTCCCCTCTCCCACGACCGTCTGTCGGCTTTCTCCTTTAGCCGGTTGAGAGCCATGCATACCCTTCATGTCATGCTTCGTCTCATACTGCGCCATGTTTCCGGCCAGCTGCGGAGAAGAACTGTCCGACGTCCCATAATCGAGCGTCTTTGACGCGGGGGATTCCGGGGACGCCATCGCCTCCGGGTTTGCCGGGTGCTGCGCCGTTAATGGCGGCGGCTGATAGGCAGCGGCGCATCCGCTGAACACAAGCAGAGTCAATGTAATTATGCCCTTCCACTGCGATAGATTTCGAAATAACATAGGCGTTCTCCTGTGCAATGCTGTTACGGGTGCAATTTTTCAATCTTGAATCCATGATGGAACCGGTTATGCACATAGGCCAGCACATCCCAGCGCTGGTCTTCGGTCAATTCAGTCGCAAAAGCCGGCATGGCCGAATTCATGGATTGAAACGGTTCGGCTGTCCCGCCCTCGCTCACACGCCAGAATAGATAGGCGTCGCCGTCGCCGGGTTTGTTATGAAAGTGATGGGTCAAATCCGCCGGCGGATGAGACAACCCCTTGGCATCCGGGCCGGTTCCCAGGCCGTCAGCGCCATGACAGGACAGACAGTAGTTCTCGAAAATCTCCTTGCCGCGATTAATTGCCGCGACATCGTCCCACCGGGCGCTACGCGCATCGGCGTATTCCGGAGGTGGGGATACCCACTTGTCGTGTGGGTGGCTGATCGGTTCCTTCGAATCCCCGTGCGCCCCTGTCGTCGTTTCAGTGGGTGTTTTGTGTTCGTGTGCAGGCTTGCCGGGAATTTCGTTTGCGACAACCCGGACTTCGATTAAGAAAAAAGACAGGAACAGGACAAACCATTTGACGGGAGTTTTACATAACATCGCTGATCCCTCCATAATGCCGGTTGGTTGAAGGTTCAAAAAAATTGATTATATTATTATCACACTGGAAAACTCATTTCAATACAGTAAATTATGTATTTTAATCAAAAAAAACTACTTAGTTGGAAATGGATTGGGTTTAACCATGCGGCCGCTGGTTTATCTGTTAATACACAATTACAACGGGACAGTTGGATCCCCTGACAAGTTTTACCGCTGTGTTGCCAAGTACAAAGTCCTCAGCTTTCGTTATTTTGGAGCCTCCCATAACAACATTATTGAAATTTCCAGGTGTGACGTGTTCG
The DNA here is from genome assembly GCA_049297455.1 of Desulfosalsimonadaceae bacterium. GTDB lineage: Bacteria > Desulfobacterota > Desulfobacteria > Desulfobacterales > Desulfosalsimonadaceae > SURF-3. The sequence goes on from JBAQUK010000272.1 coordinate 4,873, forward strand.
GCAGTGACAATCTAAGTTTTTTGCCGAATCGTTGCTGTGAATTTTATTCGCACACATGCGTAAATATTTAGCGGTTGCGGTCGAAGTTGAAAAATCAAAACCATTCAACTTTTAAATAATTGTTTTTATTTCAAAGTGTTATAATCGCATCTCTTTACTGGCACTTTCTATGCATTATATTTTTGATAAATCAAGCCTGTTGATTGACGACAGGCGCAACATCCTTGAAAGGAGGTGTGAGCTATGAACAGACTGATCATATCACTGACAATATTAATGGCGGTTGTACTTGTGGCTCCGGCTGCGTGGACAGGTGAACACCCGGCCCGGACAGACCAGTATATTTCGCATCAAGACCTGTCACCGGCGGTATTTTTTGGATATACGGATCAGGACAAAACAGCTGAAAGCACGAGGGATAGCGTGGAACGGGTTGCTGATGAAAAAAGAACGGATGTTTTGAAGGATGCTGAAACCAGGCATCAGGATATGTCCCCGGCGGAGTTTTTTGGATATGCAAGCCATAATACTGTAGCGGAAAAGGCTGTGATGAACAGCAAAAATCCGGCCAAAATGACTGCTGCGGATTGCCGTTGCGATAGAACCACAGACCTAAAGAATTCCAGTTCGATGAATCATAGCCTGTCACCGGCGGAGTTCTTTTACGATATCCCGCAATCAAACACGAAGATTAATCCGTGCACCCACTGCTGATCAGGCACAATTGAAAATAATGACAAATCGTAAGGGAGGGGATTACCCCCTTCCTTACGGAAGGAACAAAGCCGAATTACCATATTCACTTACTGACATAATTCCATAAATTGGGATTTTAGGGACTTGGCAAATACAAAATTACCGTTTATAGTGTTTTCATACGACAAAATAAGGAGGGGTTGCGTATGAAGACATCGACTTTGGTTCGGAATGGAATATCAGAAGAACTTGTAGGCTTGATT
>JBAQUK010000273.1:0-3194 GCA_049297455.1 Desulfosalsimonadaceae bacterium
ACCTATGCCTTAAAAAACCCAGTAAAATGATTGAGCGCAGCGAATCCAGTTTAAATAATCCGGAAAATAACTGTCACAGTCAAAATAATCAGAAAAATCAGTTACATTTTTTTTTGGAAATCAACAGACCACATTTAGATAAAAACTCCTCAATCAGATTCCAACAATCCAAACCTTGTTCAGCATTTATAATAATAGGAGTCTTATCATATGATCTTGATGATAGTAACTGTGTAATGAAGGTTCTCTTCCCAAAACTTTTTCCGCCGTAAACAATAGCAAGGCGACGTTCTTTGTGACGAAGAAAAATTTCACCGATATTTAACTGTTTACCTCGCTCTCGGAAGCCCTTGACTTGATAAAGTTTTGAAGGCGCAAGTGTATTTTGCTTTATAAATTGATCAATGGAATTAATTAATATCGAATTTTTTAAAACTTCAGTTTGTTTATTATTAAGAGGAGGGATGTAAGTGGAATCAAAGTCAGTTAGTTGCTTTGTTAAATAGCCGAACTGAAGATCGAAATCTAACCATTCTAGCTCTTTTAATCGTTCATGATGACCATCTTCTTGTAGTGCTCCCAATTTTGACCAAAATTTGTATTGATCTAGTCTGGCATGAAATACTATTTTCTCTGCTTCAGGTGACTCTATTTTCGATTTATCTTCTATGCTTGCAGTTAAATTAAACCATCTATTGCCAGAGCGACTAGGTATTCTGATGGCCCTAACACTTGTGAATCCAAATTTCTTAAGAGCATCCTCTAAAAAGCCTCGATCCCAACACACATTATGCCTTTCAATCTTGGGGAAGCAGAGAAAGTCTTGAATGAACAGGAGATCGTTCATATTAATGTTATTAGAAATATGTGAAAAAAGACTGGCTGTTTTATATATATCTAATTCATGAAGCACATTTCTTATGAAAATGATTTGTTGGATGTTTCTATCCTTTGGCCATTCTCTATAAAATTCGTCGAGAGTTCTATAATCACAATATTTATGAACACGGTTTTTGAAAGCAATATCATTGACCGTGGATAGCTTTTTTTCTTCATCTATTGCCATATAGAAAATTTTTTTGAAATTTTCAAATATATCATTTTGAATAAGCCGCTCCAATAAAACTCCATTGCCGCAACCGACATCAACAATTTCTATACTACCTGAATCGCATTTCTCAATAATCCACTGAATTGCCGTATTTAATTGACTATCATATTCTGCTTCTGAAATGTTTTGGGTCGGTTCAGGCTTTCCATAGTATTCCATAAAACGCTCATAAACATTTGGCGTAGTTTTTCTATCACCCTTATTAATTTCATTTTGCTTCATAAAAAGCTCCAATTTATCTAATAGAAATGCATTTGGCTCTATTTTTTCATAGTCTATAAAATTAAGCGGCTGCCGAACAAATAGCGTTTTATCCTTCATCCCGACGCAGAACAGGCTCAGCAGAATGATCGGCAAGCTGGTTCGGTTTTCCGGGATGCCTCAATGGGATGATGGATAAAACGAAGTTGAACTCAACCGCGTATCCGATTTCGCGGCAAGTTAAAAAAAAATTATGGGAATTATATCCGGTTCGGGGGGGCTTGGCAAGATTTAAAGACGGGTTTTCGGACGGATCGGAGGATCTGGGGAGCTGGTTTCATATCGATTTTACGCTTCATGGTTTACTTTTTACGATTAAAAAACGTTCAAAGATGGTTCTTTCTGTCGAATCATTGAACTTAGGACGCACCTAACCCGATACGCGTTGCGCATTTTTTTAAATCCGGCAGCCTGCAAAAGCCTTTTATCATGAAGAATCAGGCGGTTTTGATTTTTCAAGAATCATCCATGCCCTCATCCTTCCTTTTCCACACTCGGGACAGCAGGTGATGTCTGTTCCGGTCAGCCGGCAAATTATTTCAAGAGCGGTTTCTTTCCTTTTTTCAGGGTATTGCGCGTTAGGATCGATCAATGTCCGAATCAGCGGAATACATCTTTTCTTATTGCGATGGGACAGAAATCCGAAATACCGGATTTTGAAATAACCATCCGGAAGAACATGCAGCAGAAACCGGCGGACGAATTCAACACCGTCAAGGGTCATGGGTTTTCTTTTATTGCCGTCTGACCGGTCGCGATACGAAAATGTCACCTGATCATCATTTATATCGACAATGCGGTTGTTTGATATAGCCACGCGATGGGTATAGCGGCCGAGATATTCCAAAACCTGCTCCGGTCCGGCGAATGGCCGCTTGGCATAAACAACCCATCTTTTTTCCCTTGCTTTCTCAATCAGGTCATGAAATGCCGCAGGATTCTGAAAACCGGCGGTTTTACCGGGAAATTGCAGTTCTCCTTTCTTAAAGAGAGCGCTGAGTTTTTCAAGATATCGGCGCTTAAAGGCTTTGCCGAGGGAATCGGTTTTGAATAGAAACTTTTTCCGGGCCTGCCGCCAAGTCTTTTCGTCAAACGACAAGGCCCCGGCCGGTATCAGGCAGTGCAGATGAAAATGATCCATCAGGGCTTGGGACCAGGTGTGCAGCACGGCGATAAATCCGATTTTGCCGGTAAGCCGCCATTGCGGATCTTTGGCGAACGCCGCCAGTGTCTCGTTCACCGATTCAAACAGAAGGTCCAGCATTTTTCGTTTATTGCAGAGAATAACCGGATTCAAGTCATGGGGCAGCGTGAACACCCCATGAAAATAGCCGCAAGGCAGCAGCTCCTCCCGGCGGTTATTGAGCCATCGTTCCTTGACCAGTGTCTGGCATTTGGGACAATGCCGGTTCCGGCAGGAGTTGTAGGCCGGGCGCTCAAACCCGCAATGATCGCATTTTTCCATATGCCCGCCCAGCTTCGCCGTGCGGCAGGCTTTGATCATGTTCATGACTTTGAGTTGTTCGGGAGAGACGGAATACTCCCGATGAAACACTTCTCCAAAGCGATGAAAAATATCCGCCAGTTCAATACCGGACATGATCTCACCTCCCCGGTCATTTAAAATGATCCAGAGGACTTTTGATCTCGGCCATCCGGTTCGGCAGGATGTGCAGATACACCATGGTGGTTTCGATGGACCGATGCCCCATAAATTCTTTAATCGTATAGATATCGGTTCCCGCCTCCAGCAGGTGCGTGGCGAAACAGTGCCGCAGGGTGTGGATGCCTTTTCCCTTTTGAATACCGGCGGCGGTTTTGG
>JBAQUK010000274.1:0-18997 GCA_049297455.1 Desulfosalsimonadaceae bacterium
ATGTGTTACTCCTTGGTATTGTTGTGGGGACAACTTTACCTCTGAGTAACATTGAGCCGTATAGATGGCAAAGCCACTATACTCTGACCTGGCCCTGAGGGCCAGGTTTTTCAGGTTTGAATAAAAATCCGTGCGGAAGTCCAATACCCGGTTCATTCGTCCGGTTTGCTCCGGAGACATATACGGCAGGGTGCCTTCAAGAACGCCGGGATTTCCCGCCGTTGTTATTTCCCGGGATAGCTGGGAGGCAATTCCGAAATCGATCAGTTTGATGATGTTGGTTTGGGGATTGAAGACAATATTGGTGGGATTGATATCTTTATGAATGATGCCGCATTGATGAATCTGCCCTACAATTTCCGTAATCCGGATGAACAGGTTTAAGAAATCCTTAAGGTCTAAGGGGCGGTTTAATGGGAGTTCTAAGGGGTGACCGGCGGTAAACAGCCGGGACAGGGATTCTCCGCCAAAATCCTCAAAGATCATCGCCAGCGTGGACTGAGATTTTTCAAGACCATAGACCTTGACGACCCCGTCGATGCTCCTGTCGCTGTTAATGTCCCGGATGATTTCATATTCTCGCTTCAATCGCGCCAGGGATTCGGGCGATGGATATTCACCCTTGAGGATTTTTACGATAACCGGTTGTTTGTCGGATTCCCGGACGCCTCGATAAACAATCGTCTGCCGGCCTTCATAAAGTTTTTCCGTGGATGGGTAGCCATTGATCATTATGATGTGGCCTTTTAGTGGAATGGGGTTAAACTACGCGCATATCCTTGTAAAACGCCTGACAGGATCGGCATCCCGTGCATTTATCGTAGGCCGGATTTCTTATCCGGCAATTGGCCCATTCCTTTTACCCGGAATTTTCGTAAACGAACCAAAATCGCCGGGAAAGAATCCCGGCCTACGATTCCGGGGTTTATGCCCACCGATTATTACCAAACAAACGTAAATAAAAACAACACAATATAACAGACCCCGGTCGCGATCATATTCGTTATGACACTGTTTTGCTTAATGCTTTCCGCGTTCCATGACCGGAGCTGGTTTTTGTCAAAACGTCTGAACGTCGGCAGATACGAGGGAACATCCCGCCGGAATTGTTCATAATCCTCGCCAAAAAGCTCCAGCAGAATTTTTTCCTCCCGGTTGACCCGGTTCACCATATAAAAATAATAAATCGCCGTGGCGATGAGCATCAGCCAGATGCTGCCGGTCATCATCAGGATGCCCAGAATCAGAAAATACCGGCCGATATACATGGGATTGCGCACAAACATATAGGGCCCCGTAATCGTGAGCGACTTTTTGGTTTTGATGGTGGCCATGCACCAGATCTGGAGGGCTTCCCCGAGGATGGACACCAGAAGGCCGGGAAAAAACCACGCGGGTTTCAGAAGCGTGAGGAGTAGCAGAAAGAGCAGAATGCCGATGGGCAGGCGCAGGTTCACAAGGACTTTACGGATTTTGGGGTCATTGAACAACTTGTTGATTCTGTTTAAAAATTTATCCGGCATGGCGTTTTCCTGTGGTAAAAGTGTTAAGTTTATTAAGCGTCTTATGTTTTTTTATAACTGTCTTTACGATGTAGAACCCGACCAATTTCAATCGTGTCTTTCACAACATCAAATAAAATTCTATAATTCCCTACTCTTGCTCTATAGGCAGGTTCAAAATTAGTTAATTTTTTCAAGCTGCTGACATTTGGAAAATTTTCCAGTTCCAGAATCTTATCGTGGATATGCTTTTTATCCGTTCCACCAATCTTTTTTAAATCTTTTCTGGCGCTTTCCCTGATGTTAATCTTCATTTTTTAAATACTCAGAAAATGGAAGACTTTCTTCCCCGCGAGTTGACGCCAGAAGTTTTAAATCTTCAATATCTTCCTCGGAAATTATTTCAACGCCTTCATTTTCCAAATGTTTTAAAAACCAAAGGATTTTATCCATTATATCTTTATTCTTAATTGATATCGTAACGGTTTGCATTTTGACTCTCCAAGTATTTTAAAAATATTGGCATCCGGCTGACCCGTTCAATGTCTTCCGGCCGGTCAACACCGAAACTTTCAAGTCCGGTGATAACCACATGGATGGGGATGCCGTTTTCAAGCAATCGGAGCTGTTCGAGTTTTTCAACGGCCTCCAGGCGTCCGGCCGGAAGGGAGACGAACTGCTTTAAGGCGTTCAACCGGAACGCATAAATGCCGATGTGCCCCAGAAATTGAGTGGTTTCGGCATCCCTGGGATAGGGGATCAGGGACCGGGAAAAATAAATGCCCCGGTTGGCTGCGTCCAGAACCACTTTCACCTGGTCCGGGTTGTCGGCCGCCCGGCGGTCAATGGTCCGGGCAAGGGTGGAAACCTGCACTCCGGGGTCGGCAAACGGCGTAATCAATTGGGAAATCATCTGCGGCTGCATGGCCGGCTCATCCCCCTGAATGTTCACTACCACTGCGTTATCGTCAATATTCATCTGAAGGGCTGCTTCCAGGACCCGGTCCGTGCCGCTGGGGTGGTCGTCCCGGGTCATGATCACCGGCACGCCCAAGTTTTTTGCGGCGGCCGCAATCCGGCTGTCGTCGGTGGCCAGGGCCACAGCCGCCAGTTCGGGACAAAGGATGGCTCTCTGATACACGTGCCAGAACATGGGCATGCCGTGAATTTCAGCCAAAGGCTTTCCCGGAAAACGGGTGGATGCGTACCGGGCCGGGATAATACCGTAATATTGGGTTCGAGAGGTCATGGGCGCCGCCTTGAATAAAAAATTCCGGATTTTTTTTCTGTATTGATCTATAATGTTTTTCGCTTGCGGGCCGATTATATGCGATATGCGCTTGCTGTACAAGGTTAAAGAATAGCTGTTATAAGGTTGTTTAGGCTGTAGGCTGTTAGCTTTATGCCGGTAACGCCGCCCGTTTTATAATTCATCACGGCAGGCGAATTGACGATTCAAATATACTGCATTGTTGTGATTAAGCATGATTTCAGCCTACAGCCTAACAGCCTTCAGGCTATCCACCTTAGAAACTTCAAAAGAAGACGAGGCCATGAACGAAGATTTTGAATCCATCGTCCGCCAGATCAGCGGCGTACTTCTTGGGAAAGAAGACCAGGTAAGGCTGGCCCTGACCTGCCTGTTTGCCAGAGGGCATCTGCTCATCGAAGACCTGCCGGGCATCGGGAAAACCACCCTGGCGAAAGTGCTGGCCAAATGCCTGGGCCTGGAATTTCAGCGCATCCAGTTTACCAGCGACATGCTGCCCGGCGATATTCTGGGGGTATCGATTTTTGATCAGAACGCCGCCGCCTTCCATTTCCATCCCGGCCCGATTTTCACCCAGGTGCTGCTGGCGGATGAAATCAACCGGGCCACCCCCAAAACCCAGAGCGCCCTGCTGGAAGCCATGGAAGAACAGCAGGTTACCATCGAAGGGGAAACCCGGATGCTCGCAAAACCCTTTTTTGTGGTGGCCACCCAGAACCCGCTGGAGCATTCCGGCACGTTTCCCCTGCCCGAATCCCAGCTTGACCGGTTTCTGATGCGCATTAAACTGGGTTATCCGGACCGGGCCGCGGAAAAAAAGATTTTAACAGGGGAGGGGTCGCAAAAGGTTCTGGAGGGCATGAATACCTGCCGGATGCACGACTCGGTTCTCAATATCCAGGCCAAAATCAGCCAAGTGCATGCATCAAACACGTTTCTCGATTACCTTCAGGACATTATTCATTTTACCCGCACATCCCCCCATTTTTACGTCGGTCTTTCCCCCAGGGCCGGTCTGGCCCTTCAGCAGGCGGCCCGGTCATGGGCCCATCTGCACGGCCGGGATTACATGGTTCCGGAAGACATTCAGGTGGTGCTGCCTTGGGTGACGGGCCACCGGCTCCGGTCCAGGGCCGAGGGCATTGAAATCCCGCGAGACAAGCTCATGGACTTGTTCGCCCAGGTGCCGGTGCCCCTTTGAAGCGTCTGTTCAAACGGCCTTTCGGCCAGATCCTCTGGTTCGGGCAACAGACGGATAAGCTTCCCGTGACCTTTCACCACCGGCGGGTGTATATTCTGCCCACGGGCTACGGTTTGCTTTTTCTCGGCATCCTTTTTGCCATGCTGCTCGGCTCCATCAACTACAACAACAACTTAGGCTTTCTGCTGGTTTTTCTCCTGGGCAGCATCGCCATTGTGTCCATGATCCACACGTACCGGAACCTCCTGAATCTGAACATTCTTTCCATTTCAGCAAATCCGGTGTTTGCCGGCGCGGTGGTCCGGCTCGAACTGCTGACCGGGGCCGGACAGACCCATCGTTGTGCCATTGGTTTCAGGATGGAAGAAGACCGCTATTCCGTGATGGATATCCCGGCGGGAGCGGAGCAGCGCGCTGAGGTCCATGGCCGGGCGCAACGCCGGGGCATTTTCAGGCCCGGCCGCATCATTATCTGGAGCCGCTACCCCCTGGGCATGTTCCGGACATGGGCGGTTCTCAAGCCGGACATATCGTGCCTGGTGTATCCCAAACCCGTGTCCGGCCCTTTAAATTTCAGCGGCGCGCGCAAAGACGACGGATCGACGGATAATTTTACCCGGCCGGGGGTGGATGATTTTGCGGGCCTTAAATCTTACCAGCCGGGGGACGCCATCAACCGCATCTCCTGGAAAAGTTTTTCCAGGGGGCATGGGATGTTTGTCCGGGAATTTACCGGCGGTTCCGGAATGTCCGTGATGATAGATTATGCGGCCGTCAGGAGGCTGGAAAAGGACTGGGACCAGGCGGCGGAAGTGGAATGGAAACTGTCCCGGATGTGCGACATGGTGCTCAAGGCCCATGTCATGAACGCCGAATACGGCCTGCGGCTTCCCGGCTTTGCGGTTCCGCCGGACAAGGGCGACCGGCACAAACACCGGTGCCTGAAGGCCCTGGCGCTGTATGGAAAAAATGATGAATGATGAATGATGAGTGATGAATGATGAGTCATGAATTAGAGCGGCAGCCAAAATCCAAATTCCAAAATCCAAATTCCAATAAAACCCTCATTCCCATCATCTTTGCCCTGGTCGTGGCCATTCTGCCGCACATAATCCGGCTGCCGTTATGGATTGTCTTCTGGTGTGCGGGCATGTGGGGATACCTGCTGCTGTCCTTACGGTTCGGCTGGCCCGGGCCGGGGAAATGGCTTAGGCTTACCCTGACAATCATCGGCATTGCGGGGCTCCTGCTTAACTACGCCGTCCGTCTGGGGCCGGATGCCTTTCTCGGGTTGCTGGCCATCATGGCCGCGCTGAAGCCATTTGAAATCGATTCCCACCGGGACCGCATGATCACGGTGTTTGTGGCTTATTTTACCGTAATCACCAGTCTTTTTCTTTCGGAAACCCTGGCCATTACCATCTATATGTTTGTTTCCGTTGGGATTACCACCGCCGTCCTCATCCGTATCAATGATCCCCAGGGACGGTTCGGGAATAATCTCAAACTGTCCACCGCCATCATGGCCCAGGCAATTCCCTTGATGATTTTCCTGTTTTTGTTATTCCCCCGAATTCAGGGCAGTTTTTTCGGATTCCCCCGGATGGGGGGGGCCAAAAGCGGGTTTTCGGACACGATGAGCCCGGGTGACGTGTCCACGCTTGTGGAAAGTGATGCAGTGGCGTTTCGGGCGGAATTCGACGGCCCGATCCCGGCGCCGGAATTGCGGTATTGGCGCGGCATTGTGTTCGAAAATATTGACGGCCGGAAGTGGACAAGGGCAAGTTGGACCCAGGAAACCTTTAAGTTGCCGCCGGGTCAGCTTTCCGTCGCCTATACCGTCACCTTGGAACCCCATCAGGAGCGGTGGCTGTTTGCTCTGGAGATGCCTGCGGAAATTCCCCGGTCCGCCGCTTTTTATCGTGATAACACGCTTCGCTCCCGCCGGACGGTTTTTCAGACCCTGCGGTATTCGCTGTCTTCCCATACCCGTTATGAGGCCCGGACCGAAGATCCGGACCATCTTTTCCATCTGACCCGTCTGCCGGAAGCGGTCAATCCGCGTGCCTCGGCATTGGCGCGGGAAATAACGCAGAACGCCGCCGGCGTGGATGAAAAAATCGACCGCATATTGAATTATTTTGCGTCCGGCGGGTTTGTCTACACCTTGCAGCCGCCGCTTCTGGGGCTGAATCCGGTGGATGATTTTCTGTTTAAATCCAAAAAAGGCTATTGCGAACATTATGCGTCGGCGTTTGCGTTCATGATGCGCGCTGTCGGCGTTCCGGCCCGGATTGTGGGCGGGTATCAGGGGGGCGAGGTCAATCCTTTTGGTAATTTTCTGGTGGTCCGGCAGAATGACGCTCATGTCTGGGTGGAAGTCTGGCACCCGGACAAAGGCTGGCTCCGGACGGACCCCACGGCGGCCGTGGCCCCGGCGCGGATTACCGGCGGATTTGAAGGGGCGTTGGCGTCGGGAGGCCTGATGCGGAAATATTTCGGCGGCCTGTCCGGTCTTGTCGACCAGATCCGGTTAAGGTGGGAGGCCCTCAGCGCTCAGTGGCGGGCATGGTTCGAAGCGTATTCCTACGAACAACAGCGGGCTTTGCTTGCGAAAATCGGCATCACATCCGACGCCTGGGGTGCGTCGCTCCGGGCGCTGGCCATTTTGCTTTTAACGCTGGGGGCGCTGACCATCGGTGCGGTTACCTTTTTTATTTTAAAACCGCCCCGGCAGAAACCCGACGCCGTCCGAAAACACTATACCCTGTTTTGCCATAAACTGGACCGGGCCGGTCTGGCCCGGCACCCGGCCCAGGGACCCCTGGATTATGCGGCGGTTGTGTCCAAAAACCGGCCGGATCTGGCCCGCAGGATTGATGAGATCACCGGTCTTTATGTCCGGCTCCGTTATCAGGATCGTCCGTCCAAGGCTGCGCTTGCTGATTTTATCAAAAAAATCAGAGAGTTTCAGCCTGTCATCAAGTAGGCCGGTTTTCTTAACCGGCGAATGGCTCCGTCGGCAGCTTTTCATTGGTGGATTACGCTTCGCTAATCCACCCTACGATATATTTACAAGCCCTCCTTGTGGGCATTTTTTTCTCCGTCCATTACCCTGAAATTTGAATACAAAGCGGATAAGATAATGTGCCGGTTTCCGTAGGGTGGATTAGCGAAGCGTAATCCACCGATTGGCTAAAAACTGGGTCTGGCCCCGGAATCCCCGAAATCAAGCAGTTCGGTGGTTATTTTGCCGTCATCGGTGACGGATTTCACCATGCCGTTGACCGGCACCTTATCACTGAACCAGGACTTGGACCGGAACGTCATGCCCATGACCGACACGGCGGCGTCCGCGTTGAACGTGTTCGTAAACCTTCCAGCCGGAACCGTGATGTCCGCGCCCGATCCCTGGTTTGTCAACGCGCTGATATCAAAAGATCTGAGCGCACTTTTGTAAAATCCTTTCGCCATCATCAGGGGCGGGCCTTCGATGGTCTGGACCTGGCCGTTTTCGTCCTTCATCTTTACCCACAGGATATCCAGATTTTCAAAATCCCGGGCGGTGCGCATATTGTCCAGCCCCACCACCAGCATCTGGCTGATTGATTCGGAATATTCGCTGATGGAATAGGTTTCGATGATCCAGCCATTGCCTTCCCGGCCCACGATGGCGGTCTTGCTGACCGACCGTTTGCCGGTGTTCTCCGTGTTCCCGTGGGTCACGAACTGCCCGACGGCGTAGGGCATGGGATTGAATTTCCCGCTTCCTTTATAGGTTGCGGTGGATTTCGCGTTAAAAAAACCGATCACCTTGCCCACCTTGACCGGGTCCGCCTTGGGGGCGCATCCGGCGAACAGAAAAGCGGCGGTCGCCACCATCACCATTGTCATCATCAATGCCTGTCGTTTGAACATTTTTTTCTCCTTTTTGTGTTTGAGATCCATCGGGTTTTATGAGGCTGAAAAATAAGATTTTCGATCCGGATCATCACCATAGCGGAACCTGCAACAAAAATCCAGAAGGGTGATGGGGCGATTTTTAATCTTCATTATTGCTATGGTATAGAAATTCTTTGCATGTTAATGGGTTACATGATAGCGATGCTTTAGTTCTCCTTCGGGGCCGGGCTGATTTTCCATCTGTTTTAACTGTTCCGCTTTAAGTTTAATATGAAATATCTGATGAAAATCGACAGGCAACTCCTTAAATGGGCGTATCAAAAGCGCTTTAAGAATTCTTTCCTGACAAAAGCGCTGATTTTTATGGGGGATGGCCCGTTTTGGATGATCGTTCTGTTCATCGCCGCACTTGCCGGTGAGTGGCTGAACAGCGACCCATTCCGGCAGCTCGCCGTTTCCCTGATGTTTGGACTGATGATCAGCAATGTGGTGTTTGTGCTGTGCAAAACCTGTGTGAAACGGAGACGCCCTTACGCCAATCCGGAATTGCAGCAGGACCTGCAATTAATCATTCAAAACCGGGACCCCGGCCACGGCTCAAAAGAGCTGGAAAGCTTCCCGTCCGGCCATGTGTTGTGGACGACCATCTGCGCCAGCCTGATTTGTTTTCAATTCGGTTATTTAGCGGTGCTTCTGTTGGGGTGGATGATTCCCGCAATGATGGTTCTGCGGCTGCACCTGGGCGTTCATTATCCCAGCGATGTGCTTGCAAGCCTGGTTTTGGGCGGCATTACCGTTGCGGCCACATTACTTGCCATTCCTGATATCATGGAATTTAATGCCGGTTTAAGGGGTCATGCCGGTTATCTCTATGGTTATTGGGCATTTATCAGCGCGTTTTTGATTATCGGATTCAAGTCCTGGCTGAAGCGAGTGTAAGTCTTCACCTTTCAACTGTTCCTCGCCAAGATCCTCCGCAATTTTTCCGTTTGTTTCTATTTTAAGAATTCGCTGGGTGATAAAATTTTAATGCCCTCGCACAGATTTTCAGGGAAATGCTTTTTGTTTCCTGTAATGATAAATTCCGCATTGGCTGTAATGGCCAAATCTAAATATATCGTGTCATCTGGATCGGGTAATTCAATATTGCAGGACTTTGGCATGTAAAAGGCCCCCAGCGAATGTAAAACCTGTAACGTCGTTTCAATGCGCTGGGCCTTCCGGAGATGTTGAAACTTGGGCCGTTTGAGGGTTTCTAAAAGCTCTTTGAGCGTTGCATCAGAATAGCAAACCCGATAATCGGAAAAAGCCTTGTCAATCGCCTTAAAACAAGTATCACTGCCGATGAACGCCGATATAAATACATTGCAGTCGATGACAAGGTTCTTCATTTATTTCTTTGATTTTTTCGCGGTACGGGTTTCTTTAATCTCTTTCGTAGCAATTTTCATCAGTGCATCATCGCTTTTACCGGCAAAGGTTTTGTCCGGATTCGCTTCGGAAAAAACCTTCCTGAACTTTTTGAGTAACGCGTTGCGGTCTGTTAATGTCTTGGGAGTTAATAAAATTCCGTCTTCCCGAACCTCAGCCTCTAAAAAGTCGCCGATGTCAAGCTCAGCAGCTTTTCTGATACTTGCTGGAATTGTCACTTGAAATTTGTCCTTAATTTTTACAAGCGGCATGTCGCCTCTCCTTGATTCCGGTGTTCAGGTTATTAAAAATATCAGTTGGAAAATTTGAATTTCCGACTTGATAATAAAACATGATTTTCTGAAATGCAATTTTTTAACGATAAACTCGGTGGTGGTTGCACGCCTTTTGGCGGTCCTTTATATGAAAATGCAAAAAAGCCTAATTAGATCTAAATGTTAGAGCCTACCCATTTTCATCCTTCGTTGTGCCCATCCGGGCATGGGGGTTAGAATAGAATAATTTAAAAATACCCTTTTCTTTTTCGATTTCTATATGTAATCTAAAGCCATTAAAATTTCAGACAAAACGTTTCATTTATCTCTCCATTGCCCAATTGGTTTCTTGAAAATAGACACGTGAGGGGGCTTTTCGGTCGATTTTATTTTTCTTCAATTACTCAATCGCAGATAATCCGAATGGCAAACAAACTATTATACGCACACAGCAAAGGGGGGCGGCCAAAGGAAGAATGACAGGGGCTGGGGCACATTTTTGTAATGTTTAACCTGATACGCAAATGAATGGAAACCATAGGAAGGGTATTAAATGGAATACATTGCACGACCGAATCAGTACCTTGTAAATCATCTCACTGGTGTAGCGGAGAAAATGAGGGGTCTGATCGACAACGATATTTATAACGAAATTATTGGGTTATTGCATGACGTTGGCAAATATTCGGCTGCCTTTCAGAAACACGTTCGGTCCAATTCTGAGGAGAATAAACCAGACCATTCATCTGCCGGAGCGCAATGGATTTTAAGCCTGCTATGTAAACGGGCCGAGCAAATCGATGATGAAGAAATCACGAGAATGGTCAAATTAATCGCACGCATGATTTCTCATTGTATTGTGGGGCATCATTCGGGTTTGTTGAATGGAATTTCTGTTGGAGAAGGTACATCATTAGAATACCGGCTGACCAAAAGCGTTGAACCTTATTTAGAAAATATTGAACCGGAGATTTCTGAAAGAATAAATTTTTTGGTTAACTTGCTTATGTCTGAGGAAAACTTTGATTATATTTGTCGATGGATTGATTCTGACGGCAATATATCTGGTCGAGATGCCTATTCCCTCCAATTCGCGATAAGAATGCTTTTTAGTGCCCTTGTTGATGCAGATCGACTTGATTCGGAAAAGGCCGGTGATCCTGACCAGTGGAAGACACGGATGTCTGTAAAAACAGATACATTCCCGGTTCTGTTAAAAAGGCTTGAAGAACATCTTGAAAAGTTTCCTTCAAACGGTGCTGTCAATAAGGTGCGCAAAGAAGTCTCGGAGCAGTGCAAACAGGCCGCGTCTAATAATCCTGGTTTTTTTGATTTAACCGTTCCGACAGGCGGCGGCAAAACATTTGCAAGCCTACGATTTGCCCTGCACCATGCAATCAATCATGGGATGTGCAGGGTCATATATGTAATGCCTTATACAACCATTATTGATCAAAATGCGGAGGAGTTCCGGAAGGTATTAGATCGGGACAACAAGAGTACCAACGTGCTTGAACACCACAGCAATATGGAACCTGAAAAGGAAACCCCGGAGAGTGAATTACTCGCTGACAATTGGGCGAGTCCGATTGTTGTAACCACAAGCGTGCAGTTCTTTGAGTCATTATATGCAGCTAAACCAGGGCGTTGTAGACGTCTTCATGCGATAAGGCATGCAGTTATTATTCTTGATGAGGCGCAGTCAGTACCGGTTCGATATTTGAAGGCGGTAACATGGGCATTGGAAGAACTTGTCACTAATTACAACTGCTCTGTTGTCTTCTGCACAGCCACCCAACCCCTTCTTGATTCAAAGCGTCTTGATGCAGGGGCACCCGATAATCACAGGATTGGTGTTACAAACATTCGCCCCATCATAGCGAACCCGCAGAAATATTTTCTCGAACTGACTCGCGTCCAGGTTCATCCGATTGATTCTGAGGAACCGCTTGCTGCTTCTGATATTGTGGATAGGATAATAGAAAAGGCGAGCGAAAAGAAAAGTGTATTATGCATTTTTAATACAAAAAACACCGCTAAGGATGCATTCAATATATTGAAAAGAAATGAAATAATGTCTGATAAAGTTTGGCACCTCTCGACCGGAATGTGTCCCCAGCATCGAAAGGATGTAATCGAGATTGTTAAATTACTGGCATCATACTCACGCAAGACGGGAAGCAAAGCCCCTGTTGTAATCAGCACCCAGCTTGTTGAAGCTGGCGTGAACCTTGATTTTGATGTTGTGTTCCGGGCCATGGCAGGAATTGATTCCATTGCTCAGGCAGCAGGCCGGTGTAACCGCGAAGATAAGATGCCTCGCCTTGGGGAAGTCTATTTTTTTAAGGCAGAAGAGAATCTCCGACGCCTTCGGGACATTAATGAAGCCAAGCGAACCGGGATTGATACTCTTTCCGCGCTTGATGGCGATGCCGCGCTTACACAGACCGAAAAGGACCCCATCGGGCTCAAAGCGGTAGAGGAATATTTCCAGAGATTATACTGGAGCCGGTCATCCGAGATGGACACAAAAGAAATTGTCGCTCGGCTTATATCGCCGCGAATTCTTGAGGAAGGAGCCGATGTTCCTTTTGCGACTATTGCAAATGATTTTCAACTTATTGAAAACGATACAATTCCGATTTTAGTGCCCTATGGTGAGTTCGGAAAATCGTTGTGTGACAAACTAATCAAGGGTGGCTTTTTTGAGTTTGATGAATACAGGCTGGCTGGCAGATATTCTGTGCAGATATTCAAGGATTCATTACCGAAGTTTAGGCCACTTCTTGACCCACCGACAAAAAGCGGCTGGCTTGTGCTCAGAGAAAGCAAATATTACAACGAAACGGGTATTCTTGGGCCTGATGAACTTTCATTGGAGGATTATATTGTATGAAAAACGGAACACCAATTGTTTTTAGCGTTCGTGCCGAACGCGCCTTGTTTACGAGGCAAGACCTCCGGATAGAGCGTTTCACATATCCGGTGCCAACGTTTGGTGCACTTTCGGGTGTTTTGCGGTCAATATATGCGAAACCTGTTTTCTACTGGGTGCCGACGAGGATTCTTATTTTAAATCCCATACGGTACCAGAATATACAGGTGAATGAAGTAAAAGATACAATAATCACTCAACGGCCATTCGTTGCTCCTGAGCGGCGAGTTCAAAAAATGCAGACATATCTTTATGACGTTCATTACTTCGTGGAAGCGCACTTTGAATGGTCGGGCAAAGAGCCTGATGATGAAAATACTGGCAAACATCTAGATATTTTCCGCCGATCATTGGAAGCAGGGGGGCGTCGTGATGTCTTCTTGGGATTACGGGAATGTACTGCCATCGTAGAGCCGATTGACATAAAGTTCAATTCATTAAAACCACATGACAAATTTAATGCTGTTGTGGAAGAGCATCAGGCGGCATGGAAGCAAATGGGGCAAACGGGCCTGACGATGGATATCGGTTTAATGTTTCACGGTTGGGCGTGGGGGACTGCCAAGGATGGAACGGATACTCCGACATTTTTTCATGCAATGGTGAAGAACGGCATTCTCGAATATCCGCATCCAGAGGACAATACCAAGCTCATACATCAAGAATTTGAAAGGAGGGATGCAAGGTGATAGCAGAGCTTGTAAGGCAATACGACACACTCAAAAAATGCAACATTTCAGTACCAGATCCTTATTTCGATGAATTGGCGGTTTGGGTAGAGATTATTTTGAAGTCTGACGGTTCCTTTCGTGTAAACTGGCTGGGGAAACCAAAAGACACTCAAAAGAATAAGAAAAACGCCAAGGAAGAACCTTGTAAGGATATGAATTGTCCCGTTACAGAAAAATCCGCCTGTCGGGCAAGCGGGAATGATTCCCCACATGGAATAGTCGATAACGCGAGTTGGATATTCGGCAGGTTACTCTTCGACCCGAAGACAGGGCTTGAGAAAGCCGAGCAACTTCAGGAGCGCCAACAATCCTATCTTAAACAGCTAAAAGAGTTCTGCGATTCATCCCCAACCATGAGTGAATTAAAAATTGTATTTGACACTATTGTAGATGAACAGAAAAGAAACCTTATATGGGCAGAGGTTGAAACGCTCCTGCGTACTCACATTGATGAAGCGAAATGGAAAAAGGATGCTGGCAAGGCCAAAATCCGATGGGTCATCGAGAAGGCGGGGCAGGCCGGGAAGCCAGTGAATGCTCTTGAGAATGTAAAGAACGGATGGAAAGCCTTTCAGGAGGATAAGAATGAATGGTGGATTACCAGTCTGATAGATGGTCAACGTAAACCAGCCCGGATACTCCATCCCAAAATTAAGAAGGGTGCAAGTCTTATCTCATTCAACAATGCGGCGACGTACTGTGGTCATTTGAGCCCTGAGTATAAGGGAAAACCTGGCAAGAAAAAAGAAGAAGCAGGTGGCGGCAAAGAAAAGAAACGCCAGAAAAGTCGTCAAAACGCAAACCAAAGTCTTCAAAAAGAGGAAACCGATGGCAGTTCTCTGCCAGCCCAGGTTGGATTTGAAGAAGCGGAGAAATACACAAAGGCACTTGACTGGCTAATCGACAACTCCTCAGTCAGGTTTGGAGATTCAGTTATTTGCATCTGGATTGATCAGGGGCAATCGGGAGGCCAACAGTTGGACCACGGTGCTTATGAGTTTGTTAAACCTCAGAATGAAAAAAGCACGTTTACAAGAGGAAAGGCCAAAGGCGGCAAGGGACAGGTTCTGGCGGATAGCGGCGATTTACTTAAAGCATTACAGCGTTTTAAGAATGGTCAATATGCCGGTTATCGTGACAAACGGTTCTATTTGCTATCGCTCCTCTTGCGGCGAAAGGGACGGCATGCGCTCCTTGGCGGCTATGTGGGCACTATGGGGCTTCTTGAGGACAATGCCAATAAGTTTGTCAGTCGCACAAAGGTATTAATTCCTTCGAGGTATCTTAACAAGGAAGATGAAGCCCGTGAGTTCTGTCCAACATTAATGGATATCCTCTCTGCTGCCGGTATCAAGTCTGAGAAGAAGCAACGACTGGTCTGGGATCGAGAGGTCGTTGAAGTCATTGTGGCCGGTCGTCCACTGCCTGCCGATCTATGTAGATTGGTAATACAGAAAGCTATTAAAGACAAGCATTTGGAACCGTCAAAAAATAAAGGTTCAGAATACATGGCCCTGCTTGCTATTGCCGCAGGATGTGCCAGACACTATCTAACAGCAAATCAGGGGAAGGAGGGTTATGGAATGGGACTTGATATTAACATAACAGACGCTGGTTATCTTGCAGGGCGCTTATTCGCTTTGTGCGAGAATATTCAGAAGCATGGGAGGAACTGGGGGCCAACTCTGTCTGATAAATTGTTCTCTGCTGCTATTGACAGGCCAAGGCAAACACTGGTGCAGCTTTATAAAAATTGTCTCTGCTACGATATCTACAAGGCAGACAGTGATTGCTTTGTGGAGATATTCGAAAAGGTCAAACTGAATGATAGCGATAGCGGTCAAGGGGAAGTATTGCCGGGAAATAGCGTGGATGAGTTTGCTTTCATGCTGGGCTATTGGCATCAACGTAGTGAATTGAGATCGAAAGTTAAACCATAAAGCGATATCGCTAACAATACAGAATCACAGGCAAAACAACAAAAAAATAAGGAGCATAACCATGAGCGCAGATACTTCCAGAAATCCAATTAAGAGTCGTGTCGACTTTATTCTTGTTTTCAGTGTCGATAATGCCAATCCCAATGGTGACCCCGGCTATGACAATCGCCCCCGAATGGACGCATATACAGGGCATGGCCTTTTAACTGATGTATGCCTTAAAAGAAAAATACGTAACCGATTGGAAATGATAAAAGAACTTGCTGATGGCTATGACATATGGGTTCGTTCAGGGACTTTTCTTCGAGATACGGTTGATAAATATGGTGGCGACAAGGAGAAACTCTGTAAACAGTTCTTTGATATAAGGGCGTTTGGGGGTGTCTTGACAAGCGATGCAGAATCCGAAGGTGAAGAAGGCCAAGCAGAAACAACCGAGAAAAAAGCTAAAGGCCAAAAAAGTGAAAAGGGCAAATCGAAAGTAAGTCAGATTCGTGGACCTGTGAGCATTCAGTATGCCAAGAGCGTTACTCCAATTATCGTGGAAGACGATGAAATAACAAGAGTATGTCCAACAAAATTTGACCCTAAAAAACCGGACAAGCAGACAGAAATGGGGCGTAAGAAGCGAGTCCCTTTTGCGGTATATGTTGCCAAAGGTTCTGTCAGCGCAAGACTTGCCGAAGGTGACAAGGGCACGGGATTTTCTGAAGAGGATTTGACGCTGTTAAAAGATGCATTGAAAACCTTATTTTTAAATGACGAAAGCACGGCCAGACCCATTGGATCAATGATTGTACAAAAAGGCGCGTTTTTTACTCACAAGTCAAAAGATGGAGATGAAGCAGTACACAAGACCCTGGAGCGACTCAAGGTAACATTCGTTGGCAAAGAGGAAAACGGCGTTAAAATCGAAAAACCAGAAAAGGCCAGAGATATGAGCTGCTATCAAATATCACTTAATAAAACCAACCTTCCAATGGATGAAAATAACCAACCGAAAATTATTATCGAGCCCTTTGGCGATGCAGCGTGCATTGATGCCCCATAAATGCATTCCAAACAGGAGTAAAAACGGTGATCCACAGTGAAGACGATCTGATTCAGCTTTCCGCGCTGCAACATCTCATTTTCTGCCCCCGGCAGTGTGCCTTAATCCATATCGAGCAGGTATGGACGGAAAACATCTTCACCGCCGAAGGCCGTCTCATGCACGAGCGGGCGCATGAAGGGGGCAGCGAGGTTCGAGGGGATGTGCGCACGGATCGCGGCCTTGCCATCCGCAGTTTGCGGCTGGGGCTGTCGGGCATTGCCGATGTGGTGGAATTTCATCGCCAGCCCGACGGCTCATGGCTTCCGTTTCCGGTGGAATACAAGCTGGGAAAACCCAAGGCCGATGATTGCGATACGGTTCAGCTTTGCGCCCAGGCCATGTGCCTTGAGGAAATGCTGAACGTCGCTATCCCAAATGGTGCACTTTTTTACGGCAAAACCCGGCGGCGGCTGGATGTCGTTTTTGATTCGCGCCTCAGGGATAAAACGGAAGAAACCGCCCGCGCCGTTCATGCGCTGCTTGAATCCGGCATAACGCCGGAACCGGTCTATGCGAAAAAGTGCGACAGTTGTTCCCTGATTGCCCAATGTCTTCCCAAAACAATGGGAAAGCACCGGTCGGTGAAGCGGTATCTGGCAAAGAGCCTGTTTGAAAACCCCGTCTGAGGCCCGCTAACTGCGTTGTCAGGCGGCTCAAGCTGCTCACATAAACAACTATGCTGCGCGTTTTCGCCGCTTTCCGCCTTGTTATCGGGCCTGATCCAGAGTTTTCAAACGGGCTCTAAGGCGTTGGAAAAGGAGTGAGGCGAGAATTGGGTAATAAGATTTTATATGGGTAATCAATTAGGTAATAAGCCATGAAAAAACATCTCAACACTTTGTTTGTAACCACACAGGGCGCATATCTCGCCAAGGATGGTGAAACCGTGGCCGTGAAAGTGGATCAGGAGGTGCGCATCCGGATTCCCATTCATACCCTCGGCGGGATCGTGTGCTTCGGCAATGTTTCTGCCAGTCCTTTTTTGATGGGCTTTTGTGCGGCGAATGGCGTCTGCATCAGTTTTCTGACGGAATATGGCCGGTTTCTGGCCCGTGTCCAGGGGCCGGTGTCGGGCAATGTGCTGCTCCGCCGGGATCAATACCGCAAGGCCGACGACCCGGCGTTTTCAGCGGAAATGGCAAAAGCCGTGGTCACGGGTAAAATCGCCAATTGCCGGACGGTGTTGCAGCGCGCCCTGCGGGATCATGGAACCAAAATAGATGCGCCGATGGTTGAAAAAGCATCCGGGCATCTTTATCAACATCTTGAAATGCTTCAAAAAGATGTGCATCTCGATACGGTGCGCGGTTATGAGGGGGATGCGGCCCATGTCTATTTCGGCGTTTTTGATCAGCTCGTTGTCTCCCAAAAAGATCAGTTTTCATTTAATGAAAGAAACCGGCGGCCGCCCCTGGACAATGTAAATTGTCTTTTATCATTTATATATACGCTGATTATGCATGATGTCCGGTCCGCCCTGGAATCCGTGGGACTGGACCCGGCGGTGGGATTTCTGCATCGGGACCGGCCCGGAAGGTCGGGGCTTGCCCTTGATGTAATGGAAGAGTTCCGGCCTTTTATTGCCGATCGGTTGGTTCTTTCATTGATCAATCTCCGGCAGGTTCAGGGAAAGGGATTTCTAAAATCGGATTCCGGTGCGGTGACGATGACTGATGAAACCCGTAAAACCGTGCTCGTCGCTTATCAGGAAAGAAAACAGGAAGAGATTTATCATCCGTTTATTGAGGAAAAGGTGACCATTGGTATCTTGTTTCATATCCAGGCCCTGCTTCTGGCCCGGTTTCTGAGAGGCGATCTGGATGGGTATCCGCCGTTTTTATGGAAATAACCGCAGATATTGTAGCCCGGTTTTCTTAGCCGGGAATATTTTCATACGCCGATTATTCCCGGCAATGGAATGCCGGGCTACGTATCCATTCTCATGGTGAGGGTGAACATATGATGGTGCTGGTCAGTTACGATGTGTCGTTAACGGATAAGGCAGGGGCGAAGCGGCTGCGGCGGGTGGCGAAGGCTTGCAAAGATCATGGCCAGCGGGTGCAATATTCGGTGTTTGAATGTATTGTTGACCCGGCCCAGTGGGTGAAGTTTCGGGATCGCCTGATCAAGGAAATCGACGAAGATCAGGATAGTCTGCGTTTCTATTTTCTGGGGGCTAATTGGGGAAGCCGAATTGAGCATGTTGGCGCAAAACCTGGATTCGACCAGCAGGGGCCGCTGATTATATGAAAATGATCGGCTGATTAGCCGCCGCGAACCCCTAACGCTCATGGTTTTCCAGGGGGCTTCGCACAGAGGATAATTTATTGAATTGATAGAAAATTAATTATCGGCATAAAAGCGGATGGCTTTTTGTCAGAGAAAAAACTGGACATTCGCAAAAAAGAAGGAAGATTTGCTGGAATTTGAATAAGTTCCAGCAATGACAGTCGCGCCCCGTGCGGGGCGCGTGGATTGAAACAATGCGTAAACATGCTCGGCCGCCCAATCCGCCGCGTCGCGCCCCGTGCGGGGCGCGTGGATTGAAACAACAACTTTCAACGACGACCTATGTTTTTGATGGTCGCGCCCCGTGCGGGGCGCGTGGATTGAAACGATTTTTACCGGATCTTTAAGTGTTTTGTTAGCCGTCGCGCCCCGTGCGGGGCGCGTGGATTGAAACGCGTCAACAGGGGCTCTTTCAGGTGCCGGGAAACGTCGCGCCCCGTGCGGGGCG
>JBAQUK010000275.1:0-32815 GCA_049297455.1 Desulfosalsimonadaceae bacterium
ATGATCTTGGACCCCTTGTCGATCACCAGGTAACTGGTATTGGCGCCGGTGCCGCTCTGGCCGATGATTTTGGTGCCGGGTTGGATGGTCAGGACCGCGCCACTTTTCACAGCAACCAGACCGGAAAGCTCCCACACCTTGTCGGCCGTCAGGGTCATGTCGCTGGTGATATCGCCTGACAGGACAAAATCCACAGGGTCATCGTTGTTATTGTCATCACTCGAACCACCGCCCCCGCCACCACCGCAGCCGGATAGAATAATGACAGTGAATGCCACCATAAATAATAGAACAAACTTACGCTTGAGCTTATTGATCTTCATACCTTGGACCTCCATTTCAAAATCCGTTAGACCTAAAATTAATGTAGCCACTTTGATTCAATTGTTTCTGTTAAAACCCAAAATTTTACTGTCATCGATATCACTGCAAAAAATTACTCACCAACTTAATGTTTAATTATGACAAACAGATGACGTCTGGATTACATTTAAGGAACAATTCTGTGCCACCTTTAAAACGCCGATCAGGTACACCGTGAAAAGCGGAAACAGGACGTCGTGGAAATGAGAAGTTGTTGATAAATTATACAAAATATATTAATGAGCGGCGAAACAAAAAAAACGGAGAAAAAGAACATGCAGAGAGGGTCTCGGTTGGATACACTGGGCGAGTTGTTCTCAAATCTTGATTTGTGAACAACTCGAAAAATCAATTCTGAAGATTCGGATGATGCCGAAAAAGGAAACCCAATGGAATTTAAAATACCCGTACGCGACAATAAAAAATTACAATCGTTAATGGACCGGGTCAATGCGGACCGTGAATTATTTCAAATCTGGAAATGCGCCAATATTAACGCGGTTGATCGTTCAGGCATCAGCGATCATGGTGAAGTCCATATTCGTATTGTCGCCAATGCGGCATTAAAAATCATCCGGCTGCTGGTAAAAGGAGAGATTGAACCCAGTGTCGTGACTCACCACGGAATGACCCCCCAAGATGCCGAAGTGATTGTGGTTCTGGCGGCCTGCCTGCATGATACCGGCATTTCAGTACACCGGGACCATCATGAAAGATACAGCCTGTTTATTTCATTTCGAAAAGCGCGCGAATTGCTGGCGGGTATCTATGAAGAGCCGGAACTGACAACCATGGTTTCCGAAACATTGCATGCGGTGATTGCTCATGATGCGAAGGAGAACGAAAGTCCCCTTTGGATGGAAAATAACCTATGATTTTAAACTGTTGAAAAATATCACATCAATCAATACAAAATGGTTATTGAATTGATCCGCTGTAAAAAAACCATCCAAGTCCGACAACATACAAAAATATGCCCATTAGACTGTGTTCGATACTGATGGCCAGGAGTGATTTTGTTTTCAAATAACGATACGACAGAATCATTCCGGCGAATATTGAGAATATCGGGGCAATGATATTCGCGTACCATAAATGAAATAGTCCGAAACTTAATCCATTAAATATAATCAAAGACAGCGTACCCGGAAAGACCGAGCGGTAGCGATGAAAGAAAAAACATTTGAAAATGATTTCTTGCGGTAAAGCTCCCAGCAGCGGGTACATCAGCACAAAGATCAGCGTTGCGTTCGGCTTATCAATTGGAAATACAAAAAATCGATCAGCATAAACCAGATACGTAAATAACCCTAAAAAAATGCTGATACCCATAAATGTGATCAGGATCTGTTTCATGTGAAATGAAAAATGACTGGTATTCCAAAAGATGGAACGATCAAATGCCTTGTCAGAGATCAAGTATATCATGCAGCCAAGTGCAAGAAGCAACAAAACAGGCATTAATTTAAATGCCAGCAAGTGACGAAACCAATATAATGCGAGCGGCACAATAAAAAAAAGAACCGCGCATTCGATCCGGAGAATATCCCTTTTCCATTCAACGTCAAAATATCGAATGATCCGATTTTCGTTATTGAGTACAACCTGTTTGATGAATTCCCCCATTGCTTTTTCCCTGATCCAATTTCAGAAAGTTTGATAATTTTTTGAAAGACTATTTCTTAACACAATCTTAACAAAAAATTAACAACAATGTCAAAATATGGATATTAATTGCACAACAGGGAAAAATATCGATAAATATTTGTATTTTTTCAATTTTTGGGATATTCAAAAAAAGTGGGGGGCTGGGAGGGAAAATGAATTGATGGGTTTAATCGTTACCTGAAAGACAAATGCTGTGCCTTTAAATCCAGTTCTGTTTATGATTTGCCCGCGGCTACAAAAGATTGCTGGCCAGTTCGGACAGATCCGAGCGTTCCCCTTTTTCCAGATTGATATGGGCGTAAAGCCTTTGTCCATGCATTTTTTCAATCAGATAACTGAGGCCGTTGGACTGCGTATTCAGATAGGGATGATCGATCTGAAAAATATCGCCGGTTAAAACGACTTTTGTATTCTGGCCGGCGCGGGTAATAATGGTTTTGACTTCATGGGGCGTCAGATTCTGGGCCTCGTCAATGATAAAGTAGACGTTCACCAGGCTGCGCCCGCGGATATAGGCCAAGGCGGATATGAGCAGCTTCTTTTCGAGCAAAAGCTTGTTGATGTCATCCCGTGAGGATTCGGATTGGCCGAGATGGGATTTGATGACGCTCAAATTATCAAATAAAGGCTGCATATACGGGTCAAGCTTGGAGTTGATATCACCCGGCAAAAAGCCGATATCTTTATTGCTGAGTGGAACGACCGGTCTTGCCAAGAAAATCTGGCGGTAATTTTTTTTCCGTTGCAAGGCGGCGGCCAGCGCAAGAAGCGTTTTACCGGTGCCAGCTTTTCCACTGAGGGTAACCAGTTGGATATTATTGTTGGTCAGGGCATCCAGGGCAAAGATCTGCTCAGCGTTGCGCGGCATAATGCCGAAAGCCGGACTTTTATCAATTCGACGGATTTTCAGGCTGGCGGAATTGTACACTGCCAGAACGGATTTGTTGTCGTTTCTGAGAATAAAATATTCATTGGCCACCGGTTCTTTTTCCAGAGACAATTCCGATGGATTAATTTCATAGGGTGGTTCATAAAATTTTTCCAGGATGGTTCCCGGTACATTTTCGACAAGGCGTTTTCCGGTGTAAAGTCTTGAAATATCTTTTATCTGATCGCTTTTATAGTCCTGGGCCACCAGACCGACAGACTTTGCCTTGATGCGCAGGTTGACGTCCTTGGTAACCAGGATGACATGACCGGATGGATTTTCTCTGGCGAGACAGTACGCGATGTTTAAGACATGATGGTCGGGTCTGGATTCTGAAAAACTTAAAACAATATCTTCATGGAATTTCCTGTCCAGCTTGACGGTGATTTTTCCCAGCCCCGGTCCGATGGGCACCCCGCCGTTAAACAAATGTTCGCCGCACAGCAAATCCAGCGTGCGGACAAATTCCCGAGCATGATAGTTGAGTATTTCACTGCCTTTTTTAAACTGATCGAGTTCTTCAAGAACCGTTACGGGGATGACGATATGATTTTTTCCGAAATGATAAATACACGCGCTGTCATGAAGAATGACGTTGGTGTCGAGAATGAATGTGGTCTCTTTTTTTCGTGGCATCGGGCACCCTTTCATCGCCGGTAGGTCATGCGGTATTTTCCTTGATGATAACCTTCACTGCCGGTTGATCCATATACTGCACGGGATACAATTTCAGCTTCATTTGTATCATTTCATTCGTCAAAAAATTCACATCCTTGATTTTTTTCTTGTCATCCTTGAGGCAGACATCTTTGATTTTCTTTTGTACCCGGATTGAGTCTATGGGCGTGAACATATTTAGAAAAGAATAACCGATCAGCCGGTCCTTGTTGACGTTCAGCAATCTTAAAACAGCCGGACTGGCGTAAAGAACCAGGGAATTATAATCTAACAAAATGATTTTATTGTCATCCTTTTCAGAAAAACTGATAAAAAGGTTCTCAAAAACAGAACTGTTTGCCCTCTCCCTTTCCAGCGCCTTTTTGTTTTCAGAAATTTTTACCTCAACATTTTTAAGACGCATCTCTAAAGATTCGTTCTCTTTTTCAAGATGCTCAACCCTCTCTTTAAGCCTTATATTTTCATTTTCAATTGCGGCTTTCTGAAGATGATACGATTCAACTTCGTTTGACAGCAGTAAGTTTCTTTCATTGAAGGTCGCTGTTTCCCGTAATAATGACTCTATAATTTCAATGAGTTGTTTTTTTGTCTGAGACATGTAACCGGCCATTGGTTTCCTCCGGAGGCTAAAGATTGAGACGGTTCAACTGATTTCCAGCACATTATTTATAGTGCCGAAGCAGTTGACGCGAATGTTTTCGTTTTCGGGATCATTTTCCCATCGTTCGTCCACCTTAAAGCGGTATTCATAGATTCCCGGCGGCAGCAGCATTGTTATGCGCCAGATATTCCCACTGTCCCGCCGCATGGCATGCTTTTTCCCATCCCAGTTGTTGAAATCCCCCAGGATACACACTGAATCCGCATCTTCATCATAAAACGCGAATTGAATTCTTTTGCGTTTAACTGCAAGTTTTAAATTTTTTTCAATCATTTTGTTCCCCCTTTCCTCTCTGATTGTTTGCCTATGAATATAAGGTATTGCCAGAGTCCGCCATAAGCCGTCATTTTTTCATCGCAAACCGGCCTGAATTGTTTGCGCAGTTCAACCGGAAGATGCCCGTCCATTCGGACATGGTTTATTTTCATCCAGGATTTAA
Organism: Desulfosalsimonadaceae bacterium; assembly: GCA_049297455.1. Classification (GTDB taxonomy): domain Bacteria; phylum Desulfobacterota; class Desulfobacteria; order Desulfobacterales; family Desulfosalsimonadaceae; genus SURF-3. The sequence goes on from JBAQUK010000275.1 coordinate 4,738, forward strand.
ACGGCGCGACCGCTGAATCACAAAAATCGACAACAGCGATCATGCCACCGGGCAGGAGGTCCCGCCGGGCGTTTTGTATTGCTTGTCGACACCCAGGGTTGATCATGGATAAGGTGTATGAAAAAACAATCAGGTCAAATGACGCTTTCGGATGCAGGGGCCGGGAATAGACCCGGTGAATGAACGCTGCCTTTTTGCCGCAACCGGATAATCGTTTTTCAGCGCGCTTCAGCATGTCCTTTGACAGATCCACACCCGTCAGCTCGGCATCCGGAAATTGTTTCGATAAAGCGGCCAGATTCTTTCCTGTGCCGCACCCGATTTCCAGAATCCGGACGGGATTGATATGCCGGGCGATTTGCTTTATCAACTGAGTGCGGCCAAACAGAAAACTCCACCGGGTAGCGTCATATATCCGGGCGTGCAGTCGATAATAACGTTCCAGACTGACGGACAAGGGCTTATCCTTTACGCGACTTCAGCGAAATGCAGGCTGCCGTAGGTACCGACACGGTCCTGAAGGTGAAGGGTTTCCGTCTGCCGGGGGGAAAACCGCAAGGCGGATTTTGCCGTTTGCGGCAAAAAACTGTGATCAATACCTGCGGAACGAAATAAAACCTTTGTCCCCGAGCTGCTGTTCTGTAATATCAGCTCCCATTCCTCCGCAAGCGCATCCGGCGCATGGCCGGCCATCCAGTCCTGATGGTCCAGTAGGATATAATGAGAATACAATCCTGGGTTTTGCCTCAGGAATTCCGTCAGCGTACACGTATAAGTCTTTATTTTATCGACGTTGTGCCGGAGTTTTTCGAAATTCTCCGGTTGCAGATAATTGGGGCAGCAATCCTCGTGATACGCGCCCATCAAGTACACCCGCCAGAAATAGTTATTTTTAATGGGGACGGTCGTAAACACATGTCTTAGCTTGTCCCTGATGTAAGCGCCCAAGCCGCCGGGATAGGTCTCATCGATGAGTTGAATTTGCGGTCTCGGCACTCCTACCAGCGACATCAATGCCGGCTGGCGAACGACCCAGCGATTAAAACCATCCCAGATGGAATCGTCGATCTGTTGATAAATCTCCTGCTGCTGCTCAATGGTTTCAGCCGCCAGCAGATCCTGGACGAACCGGCCGGCTTTCCTTTTAATATAAAAAACATACATTCGGAAAAACCAGGCCACCCAGCCGGAGGTCCCGTGATAATAAAACGATCGGCGGATGCTGTTGTCGGGTTTAAAATATTTGATTTTTTTGTCCCAATAAAGTTCTGCGTCTCCCGCAAGCTTTTCCCGGACTGAGTTGTAAACGCTTTTGTAATCCCGATGGGCGCCTTTGCCGAACATCTCAAAAAAATCCTGGTAATCTCCCCTTCTGATAAGCGACATCTTGAGTTCCAGCAGCGCATTCTGGCGGGGATTGGTGTCTACTGCGTGGATCTGTGCCGGGCCATCCAGCAGATAATCCAATGCGTTGCACCCGGCGCTGGTGATCATGACGATCCGGCTTTGCGGTGAAAGCGATAGTAATTTTCGGTCAATGGCCGGGTCTTCCCAGCAGGCATTGTAAATCAGCCGGTTGCCATGGACCATCTGAAAAAACCGGTCATTCAACGAGTTTAATATTTTTTTCATGGCGGACTCCTGCGTGTGCGTCAAAAATCGGTTAAAAAAACACTAACCCGCCATTTTAAGTACCCTTGTGAAGTGTCAATTTTATGACAATTTCATTTCTTTTTTGTTAACCATCAAGTATGTGGTGGGCGACAGCCCTGAGTTGAAGCGTTTAAACGCCATGTATCCGGACGCCCGGTTTGTCGGCGTCCGGCAGGCATGGCGAAGAACTGGCGCGGTATTGTTCCGCCGCCGATGTGTTTGTTTTTCCGAGCCTCACCGATACTTTCGGGCTGGTCATGATCGAGGCGCTGGCCTGCGGTGTTCCCGTGGCCGCTTTTCCTGTCACCGGCTCCAGGGACGTTATCGGCAACTCCGGGGCCGGGGCGTTGGATACAAATCTCCTGGTTGCAGCCCAAAAAGCGCTCAGCATCCCTTCGGAAAAATGCGTTGATTTTGCCGCCCGGTTTTCCTGGGAACAGTCAACCCGGGATTTCCTATCCAATCTCAAGCAAATCTAAAAAGGACGCCGAGAGATGGAAAATCGCTATCTCACTGACAATCTTTTAATCCATGAAGCCGTAGCTCCGTAAATTATAACAGATGTGCCTGAGATGCTTGGCGTTTTCCTTGACTTTGGCTTCCTGATCCACTGCAAAGCCATTTTCCCGATACCGTTCATCCAGTTCTTCGGCAATCAAGTCGACCAAGTATATCAATTTGTTAAAAATTTTCACCAGCGCCGTTTCTTCGATCACGCTCAGGAAGTTGCGGTTTTCGATCAGCCAGCCGCATACGTAAGTATCACTTTTGCCAGTGTTCATTTTTGGGTAACCACCCCAATTGAAAGCAAACATGTTTTTCTCCTTTTTTTTACGGTTGATGGTGTCAATAACAGGACAACCCTGCTCTGTTCCTATGGATTAGCATGGGAAAAAGTCGATATTATTGATAAAAAGCAACATTTTCATGAAATATCGGCGACAAAATAAATAAGGCGCCGGAGGCGGTGTCTTCGGCGCCATGATTTAACCAACCGGTTTTTTAAGAGGCGCATTCCCTGTTTATTAAAAATTTCATTCCTGAAGCGCCTTTTCAGCCGGTCCGCGGTACAAAAAACCCGCAACCAATGCGGTAAAAGGCGCCACGGTCACCAGGCCGAAACTTCCCACCAGAATATTCAGAACTTCAGCGGCCACGAATGGGGCGTTCAGGATATTTTCCGCCGGCAATCCCTTGGCCATAAACAAAAGAAACATGGTGATATGGCTGGCGGAATAGGCCAGAAGAAGGGTGGTGGTCATGGTCCCGGTGACGGCCCGGCCCACCCGGAGGCCGGACCGGATGTGCTCGAACCATCCGATGGATGGGTGCTTACGCTTGATTTCATCCATGGTTGCCGCGATATCCATGGCCAGATCCATAACCGCACCGGAGGAAGCGATAAACACGCTGGCAATAAAGATTTCAGTGAGGCGCAGATGATAAAATCCCGAGTACAACAGGGTTTCGGCAAAAGGCCGGACAGCGCCGTGAAGCGCAAACCACTTGGCGAAACAGACCGCCAGGATGCAGGTAAGCAGGACGCCCATCATGGCGCCCGTGAAAGTGGCGATGCCGCGCCGGTTGAGCCCGCCGACGGAAAAGGTGATGACAGCGGTAACCAGCGCCACAATAGCCAGGCCCGAGGGGATTGGCGAAAAGCCATTCAACAGCATGGGGAAATACAATTTCCACAACACCATGGCCGTGAAGATAAAAGAGAGCATGGCTTTTAACCCGGTAACCCCCGCCACCAATAACAATAACAGCGCAAAAAGACCAATCAGGACCAGTTGCATTTGCAGCCGGTAATGCCCCCTGGCGACGCCGTGTTCGGGTTTGCCATGGACTTCATCGTATTCCACCAGCACAATACCGCCCGGCTTATAGAATTCGTCAAATTCCAGCTTGCCGGTCAGCATGTTGGTGACGAAAATTTCCTGGCCTTTATGGGGACCGCTCAAAAGCCTGACCGTGAGGTTCTGGGCTTCTGTTTTGATGATCAGGTTCTGGCGCACCTGGCTGTTGTCCACAGCCGTGATACGGCCCCGGGCATGTATCCCTTTGGGAGATTGGGGAATATGGGACAAGTCCAGAAATGCAAGGCCGACGCAGACTCCGGCGATGATCAGGGAAAACAGCCATTCCCGCGTATTGATTGACATTTACATCCTCTATGATGGAATGAAAAGAAACGGCGCTACGAAAAAAGCAGCGCCGTTTCTTTGTTTACGTTACATACAGTTCTTATTTTTCAACGGGCAGCTCGGGAAGGTCCATGGCATCGGCCAGTTTTTTGGCGATGTCCGTGTTATCATAAAAACCGGCGAACTTTTGGGCGACCTTGGCGCGGCCCTGGGCGAAGACGGGAACCGGCACCCCTGTGTGGGAATAAGATGTCCATCCGAGGCTGGCCTGTTCGTTCAGGATATGGGTGATGGTCACGATGATCGGATTATAAGATCCATAAAGCAGCATGTTTTCCGCATCCGTATTGTCGTTCGATTCGCAAAGCGACTTATCGTAAGCGTCTTCAAGCTTTTCCTTCTGGTAGTCATTAAGAGAGGCATAATCCAGCCCGAAAATATTCTTCATCAGATCCAGCATTTCAGCGTTACCCGCCAGGTTGTCGTCGCTGCTCACGTTCGGGCAGTCACTTTCCGCCCATTCCGTTTTGTTAGCGGCCCATTCGTTGTCCGCAAAATACTGGAAACTGCTTTTCTGTGAGAGCAGGCGGTCATAATAGGCTTTGTAACCCGTGGTGGCGTGGCCGATGGTCATGCCGCCGGTTTCGTGATCTCCCGTAACGACGATGAGGGTCTGCTGGGGGTGTTGTTTATAGAATTCCAGAGCCTCGCCCACGGCGTTGTCAAAGTCCAGCATGTCGCCGATGGTGGCCATGGCGTCGTTGGCATGGCAGGCCCAGTCGATCTTGCCCCCTTCCACCATGATGAAAAAACCTTTTCCTTTCTTGTCATAAAGGGTCTCGATGGCGACCCCGGTCATTTCCGCGAGGGACAGATTGTTGCTGTAATGATTGATCCTGTCGATGTCATAGGGCATGGCGGAAGCATCCTGCAAAAAGGGATTGATGCAGACAACCTTGTCCCTGGGAGCGTCTTTGAGCGCCATAATGGAATCGCGGGTGTTGCGCACTTCATAGCCATTACCTGCGAGCAGCGTCCATATATTGTTGGCGGTGTCGCCGTCGCGGGCAGGGCCTTCGGGGGACGCGAATCCGCCTCCGCCGAAAAATTCATACCCGGTATTGGCGAGCTGGGTGGCGATATTGTTCATATAACTGCGGTTGGAGACGCTGGCGTAATAAGCCGCGGGTGTGGCATGGTCCAGGGAGACACTAGTGATAACGCCCACTTTCTTGCCTTTCTCATGGGCCAGTTGGGCAACGCTTTTATAACTGACAGTTTTTTCTTCATCCATGCCTATGACGCCGCTTAATGTCTTCAAACCGGAAGAAAAGGCCGTAGCCGAGGAAGCGGAATCCGTCATCAATGCGTGGGCGTCATAGGTGGTCTGCATTCCCGCAACCGGCATCTTGCTCATATTGAGCCGGTTCTCGGGCTTCAGCAAATCCGCAGCCAATGTCGCCGAACCCCCGTTCACCGTTGTCAGATAGGCCTCAGTTGCCTGAATCTGGGAACTTGACATGCCGTCGCCGAGGAAAAAGAACACATACTTCGCCGGAGCTGCTATTGCTGTCGTTGCCATGAACAGAAACGCGACGGGCAATATCATCACAAACAGTCTTTTTTTAAGTTTCATTTCCATTTTCTCCTTTCGTCTTTTTAATTAAAATAATTAGTTGCCGTTTTCAGTGCATTTCAATCAACGCTGTTGAATAAGCAATCGTTGATTTTTTTGCTGTCAGAAGCCTGCCTTTTTATTGTGACAATAATATGATCCTAATATTTTTTTTTAGTGACGATTTTATGACGCGAGCTTGAAGGCGACCGGCACAACTTCAGGGGATGACGGGCGGGGTGTTAAATACAGTGATTTGGCAGGATGATGATTGGAATTAGGGTATCAAAAACGGGGCCATATTCCGTCCGCGTTCTCAGAGGCAATGATTGTCCATAATAAATAAAAAGCGGAAACGAAAAGAACCGCTTGCATGTTATGAATGCAAGCGGTCCGCTTAATAGTTGAAAGGCTGATTTTACTTTTTCAGTTTCCGGTACCGACCCGACAACTCTTCCATCAATTGACCGGATATCTGTCCATCCACCGACAGGCCGCAGGCTTTCTGAAAGGCCATGACGGCGCTGACGGTTTTTTGCCCTTTGATGCCGTCCACGGGTCCGGCGTCATAATTCAGCGAATTTAGATACACCTGGGCTGTCCGGATGGTGGACGGTGATTCAAACGACGTATCATCGATTCCGCCCGATTGGATTTCGGTAGCCGGCATTTGCGAGGATGTCCCGGCGCTGGTTAACGCCACAAAACCCGAAGCCTTGACAAGCTTCTGTCCCTTTGCAGGGTCCAGCACATAGTTCAGGAAATCCAGCAGTTCGCCGGACGGCCATCCCTGGGTGAACATGAACAAAGGCCGGCTGATGGGATAGGTGCCGTTCAAGGTCGTGGTTTCCGAGCCTTTAATGGTATTGACGCTCACGGATTTCACCGAATTTTCAAGATACCCGAGGCCGATATACCCGACAGCCCCTTTTTTGGATGCGACCGCTTTCACTACCGCCTCATTCGAGGCTTCAAGATTCGCACCCGGAAAAATGGCTTCTTTTTTCATGACCTTTTCCTCCCAAACCTCATAAGTTCCGGAAGATGTATCCCTGGACACCACCAGGATGGGTTGGTCGCTGCCGCCAACCTCGGCCCAGTTGGTGATTTTGCCGAGATAAATATCTTTCAACCGCTCTATGGTGAGATCCTTGACAGGATTTTCCGGATGCACCACTGGAACAATGCAGTCATAAGCAATACGGAACGGAACCGGGTAAACCCCTTTCCCGCAGGCCATGGCGAGTTCTTTTTCTTTTATAAACCGCGAGGCGTTGCCGATATCCGTTGTGCCGTCGATAATTGCCTTGATGCCGTTTCCGGAACCGCCTCCGGAAATGCTGATCCTTGTTTCCGGGTGCCGGTCCATGTACGCTTCGGCGATTTTCTCCGCAATGGGCTGGACCGTTGTGGACCCGGTAATGGTGATCCCTGCGGCTGACGCCGGGGCGGACATCGTCAGCACCGCCATGAGTGAAATCATAAGTGAAATCATTAACCTGCGACTCAAATAAGCAATTGCTTTCATGGGTATACCTCTCCTTATAAAAAAATGATTATTGTCGTGATGAAAATATATTTCATCATTTTCTAACCGGCATTCTTCAACATGAATTTTGTTTTCCCACGGGGTTGGGATTCAAAGTTCTCCGCTTCCTCATCCTCCTGTAATTGGTTGGCTTCCAGTGTCAGCGTTTTCAAGCGTCTGTAAGCCACGGTAAAACTGTTCTGCATCTGCATCAGGGCTTCGGCCAGACGGTTGATTTCCTGGCTGGCTTTAATATTGATGTCGCCGCCGAAATCGCCGCCGGTGATTTTGTCCACCGCCTCGGTCAACTGACGGATGGGCAGAACCAGTTTTTTATTAAAAAACAGGCCGCTGAAAACAACCGTCAGCGCCATCGCCAGCAGGCCGAAAACAATTTGCCAGGTGAACTGTTCCACCATCGCCGTATGAAGTTCCGCCGCGTTACCGGCAACAATGGCGTCAATATCGTCAATGTATTCCCCGGCGCATAACACCCATTCCCAGTTTTTAAACTGCCTATAGTGGACCAGCTTTGTGGATGGCTCGGTTGATCCGGGTTTGATGTCATCGTACTGAATGAAGCCCTCTCCCCGCACCATTGCTTCCGAAATAATTCTCTGGATAAAAATATTGCCCTGGGCGTCCTTGAGGATCAGGCCGGACTTGCCGACCAGGTCCGGCTGGGCGGGATTGACCCAGAACATTCCGGAATAATCCACAATAAAAAAATAATTCTGCTTGTTTTCGCCGAACCGCATATTGGCGATGGCGTTCTGGGCCGGTTCATAAAAATTCGCCGTCTCCATGACCGAATACGCATTCTGGACCACGTCGTTTAACTTGTTTTTCCGCTCCGTCAGCAGCGTCTCCCGCATTTTGCCGATTTCCGTGTTTTTCAGACTGTTGAGTGAGACCATGGATGACAGAATGCTGGCTATTAGAAACAATCCCATGCTGATGATAATAATGGTGTGGATCTGCCTGCTGATTTTCATTGTTCCTCCTTCTCTATCTTGTAGTTCGTTATAAAAAATGAATGGATTAAAAACGTTCCAACCCATCGGGTTTGCATTCGTGATGGAGGAACTATAGGCGGGCTGTTTGACGTTTGGGTGAAGAATAGGTGGAAAATGGATTACATTAATTTTCACCTATTTTTCATGAGGATGTGCCGAATCCGTCATATTCTTTTTTTATAAATGCACAGGCAATAAAACCTTGTTGATATATAAAAGGAGAAGCACATGACGTTACTTCCGCAATCACCCCTCACACAGCAACTATCCGGCGACCGCCGGAATCCCCTGATCCGTTTCCGGCCCGTTTCTTCCTTTGACCCGCTTCGGGACGAACTGATCGACATCATCGAAAATGACCGCTTGACCACGGTGTTTCAGCCGATTATCGATCTGATGACCGGAAAGGTATACGCTTATGAAGCATTGTGCCGGATCACGGGAGACAACGGGTTTGAAAATATTGAGGCGCTTTTCCAGAGCGCACGGAAACACAATCTGACCGCCTCCCTTGAAAAATGCTGCCGGGAAAGGGCGCTGGAAGCGATCCTGAAAATGAATCCCGATTGCCCGGTGGCGCTGAATGTCTGCCCCTCCGTACTCATGATGGCCGATCCCCACACCAATATCCCGTATCTGTATGAAGAATTGATCCGCATGCGGGACCGGGTCATCATTGAATTAACGGAACGGTTTTATGTTCAGGACTACGACAGGCTGGTGGAAACCGTGGAGTTTTTCCGCCGGAAAGGGTTCAAAATCGCCCTGGATGATTTGGGCGCGGGGTTTACCCGGCTGAAGCTGCTGTCGCAGATACAGCCGAACATCATCAAAATTGACCGGTTTTTAATCACCGACATCCACAAAAGCACCAAAAAACAAATGCTTGTGGACGCCATTGTTTCTTTTTGCCGAAAAATGAGTTCCCTGGTGGTTGCCGAAGGCATCGAATCCGCCGATGAACTGGATACGGTGATGAACATGAAAATCGATCTGGCCCAGGGATTTTATCTGTGCCGGCCTTCCGAGACGCTTCAGGCGTGTGCGCCGGCCGTCCAATCGTGGATCGAAAATAAAGTCCGGGATATGTCGGACCCGGTGGAGACGAGCCTCCGCGCCAATGCGATCGGCGGACTGATGAATCCGACCCGGCCCATTGACGTCTCAAGCATTCTGACATCGGTTATGGAGAATTTCAGCGGTGAGGAAAAGGTATCCGCCCTGCCGGTGGTCGAAGGGAACCGGCCGGTGGGCATTATTCAAAAGAACACCATGTATTACAAGCTGGGCCAGCCCCATGGATATGCACTGTTTTCCAACAAACCGGTCCAAAAAATCATGGAACCGGCCCTGGTGTTTGAATCCGACACCCCGCTGGAGGAAGTGGCGCGAACGGTATTAAAACGCAGTCAAAAAGAGGTTTACGATGCGGTAATCGTCGTGAAAAACGGGGCTTATGCCGGGATTGTGGAAATCCACCAGCTCCTTCACGGCATCACTGAACAGAAAATCCAGCTCGCCATGCAGGCCAACCCGCTCACCGGCCTGCCGGGCAACAACCTCATTGAGGAACAGATCGTCTGCCGCCTGAACCAGAACCGGATTTTCGCCGTATTGTATATTGATTTGGACCATTTTAAGCCCTTCAACGACAATTTCGGATTTTTTCAAGGCGACCAGGCCATCCGGTTCCTGGCCGGCTTGCTCAAAAATGCGGTGGCCCAGTGGGACGAAACCGGCGGATTTGTGGGGCATGTGGGGGGAGACGATTTTGTGGCGGTATGCCGGGCCGGGGAGGTGGAATGCCTGTGCGACACCATTATCAGCAACTTTGACCGGGGCATACGGGAATTGCATGACCCGGTCACCATCGGTCAGGGGTATTACATCAGCCGGAGCCGGAACGGACAAACCGAACGGTTTTCCCTGCTGTCCGTCTCCATCGCGGTGGTGACCTCTGAAAACCGGCATTTTGAATCATACGCCCACCTGGTTTCCGTGGCGTCGGAAGTGAAGAAAAAAGTCAAGACCCTGCCGGGAAGCCGTTATTATATCGACACTCGCCAGCAGTGATAGTCATGCCAATGAAAATTTATCATTCATTCCGGCAGTTCGGATGAATTCACAAAAATGTCACATAATCGTCATGAATGTGCTCCATAATAATGTCATATTTTTTTAGGAATCATTCTGAGGTTACGGGGCTAACGACCGTTTCACATCCGGAAAAAAGGCTTGGCGCATATGCATTTGATCGAAAACAATAATTTAATTGGCGGCTCAAAAGCGCCGGAAAATATCCCCGAAGAAGTCACTGAAGGCGATGAAGAAATTTTTGCAAGAATCACCAGCATTGAATTAAACCCGGAGCAGCAGGAAAGGATCACATCTCCTTCCGCCACATACCCTCTTGAAAAATTCCTTCTGGCGATTCACTGGCATCCGGAATCCGTTCCCCTGGAATTGATTCTGCGCCGGGTTTCCGAAATGTTCCCCAGAGCCTGTGAGTCGCTGCTGATTCCGACCCAGCATAATGTCCTCATGAGCTGCAATGAATTCTCCGGCGTGGAGGTGGATTGTTATTCCAGCGGATTTAACCAGAAGGTGCAACTGCTGATTCATTTTAAAAACGAAAACCTTGCCCATGCGGATGTATTTAAATCCATGCTCCGGCATACGTTCAAATACCGGTCTTCCCAATTGTTTGACTATATCCATGCCATTACCTCGCCGAATGAAGAATGGATCAGCAAGGCAGCCGAAGACACAGGTTCCGGTCAGAGAATGGTTCACTTCGTTAAAATTATTGTCCAGAAAATAAAAACCCTTTTGGACCTTCGTGCAGGAGATATTCCGGAAGACGCCCTGAAAAACAAACTGATCCGGAATTTTTTCGATGAATACCGGCCGGTATACGGGGACCGCCTGATCAACCGCGCCCAGTTATACCTGACCGCCATTAAACAGATCGTAAAGACCCATTTCTCAAACCAGTATTTTTACGAAACGGCTGAAGTGATTGAGGAAGCCAGGTCGTTAAACGCCGGCATCGTCATCCCCCATCCCGAGCAGTTCTGGCCCATCCTGCTGGCGAACTATGATGTGGACGGATACGAGGTATGGAATCCGCAGTCCAGAAGATACACGGAATTTCTCATATCCGTTTTAAATGAAAACAATAAAAACAGACGCCCCGGCCAGAAAGAACTGCTGATTTTCATGGGGGATGACACCCATATGTCGGAAAAGGTCAAGCATCCGGCGATTCAGGATCCGGCGAAAGCGGGCCGGGAGATCGGTCTGCAACCGGCCTGGAATGATTTCAGCGTCTGTAAACAGCTTATCTGCGGAAATATTGATAAGGCCGGGGTCATCCGGGAATACCGGAACCGGCTTCTGGGATAATAAGATAGAAATAAGGAGGCGCTATGAGCAATGATCAAAAATTCGAGTTTGACTCATTTCAGGACAACACCAGCATTCAGTCCTTTCTGCAATCCCTTCTGGACGGATTCTCCAAAAAGAAAATCGTTCTGTCCTCAGACACCGATGAAATCATTCTGCATCCCGATACCCTGGTCCGGTTCAGTGTGAAGGCCAAAAAAAAAGACGGCGTGAAAAACGAGCTCGGTATCAAGATATCCTGGAAAGATCCGAAAATCGAACTCAAATACCCCGATAAAACCATTAAAGTCAGCTCATAACGATATGATTACCTTTGAAGGACTGGAAGAAAATTTAAAATTTATCGCCATGGAGGTTGAAAATCAGACCCGTTCCACGGTCAATTTCATCAAGCAGCCATCCCGCAAGCTATACGAGAGCATCATCACCAAAGACGATTATATTGACAACCTCAAAACCATTATTGAAAACAAGTGCTTTTCCATTATCCATTCCGAAAAATCGCTTCAGAAAAAAGACATCAACCGGATCCGTTCCATCCAGACCATCTCCGTCAACCTGGAGAGGATTGCCGACTTCTGCGTCAATATCGTCCGCCAGATGAGTTATCTGGAAAACTACCGGATGCTGCAAAATTATGATTATGACGCCATGATGACGGAGATTCTGAAGGCCCTGTCAAAAATTCTTCCGGTGCTGGGGGACGGAAACCTGACAGGGGCGCTGATTATCTGCAAAACGGAATACGTCTTGGACCAGATGTATAAAACCAATTTCGACCGGCTCATGTTTGAGATCGAAAAAGGTCTTCACATTCCGGAACTCATCACTATTCTATTTATTTTCAGGTATATCGAACGCATCGGGGATTCCTTGCTCAATATCGGGGAGGCCCTCATCTTCAGTATTATCGGGGAAAAAATCAAAATCGAGCAGTTTCAGGCCCTGCAGACCACGCTTTCCAAATCCGGCATCAAGGAAACCATAACTGAAATTGATTTCCAGTCCATATGGGGAACCCGGTCCGGGTGCCGGATCGGCCGCGTCGGCCAGAAAGAAAACGGTGACAACGCGATTGATGTTTACGGCAGTATTTTCAAGGAAGGGGTTATCCGTAAGATATCCGCTGAGAAAGACAGCCTGGAGCGGTGGAACGGGATCTTTCCGGGCCTTGTCGCAAAGGTCTATGGTTATCACGAGGAAGATGAGAACGCCTCCCTGCTGGTGGAGTACCTCCCCGGCTGCACACTGGACGAGGTGGCGCTGACCTCTGACATGTCTTATGTGGACAACGCCCTGTTTGTTCTTCAGCAGACCCTGATGGAAATCTGGGAAACCACCCTTTCCCCCGTTCCTGCGGACACCAATTATATTCAGCAGGTTCTGGACCGCAAGGAGGATGTCCTGCGGGTTCATGCCGGCGCGTTCCGCCGGGCGCAGCAGCTTGGGGATAAAAAAATTGATTCGACCGAAGCATTGTTAAAACAATGCCGGATCATCGAATCCTGCATCCAGGCGCCCTTCACGGTTCTGATTCACGGGGATTTCAACGTCAACAACATCCTCTACGATCATTCCAACCAGAAAATTCATTTTATCGATCTCTACCGGTCCAAGGATTTCGATTACGTAAAGGACGTGTCGGTTTTTCTGATTTCCAATTTCCGGATGCCGGTATTCGATGCGGGCCTCAGGGAACGGCTGAACCATGTGATTGAAAACATTTATCTGTTCGCCAGAAATTTTGCGATCCGCCGGAATGATACAACATTTGACATCCGGATGGCGTTTGCCCTGGCCCGTTCGTTTTTCACATCCACGCGGTTTGAATTCAACGTCGCTTTTTCCAAGGAAATGCTGCTTCGGTCCCACTTCCTGATGGAAAAAATTTTAGCGCATCAGGGCCGCCCCTGGACGGATTTTCAACTGCCGGCAAATATCCTTTTTTTCTGAACAACCGTATTTAATAAATTGATTATACTTAAAATATTGCCATTTCTATGTATAGAGCAAAGGAAAACCCATGCGAAAAATTGCGGTAATCGGCACCAAAGACGGCTGGTCCTCTGAAAAACTGGCGGATGCCGCTGCCGGGATTACGGGCCGGCGTCTTCTGGTTGAAATGAACCAGGTCCGGCTGGACCTTGCTACCGGTTCTCTCTGGTTTCAGGACTCGGATCTTTCCACTTTTGATGCCCTGATCGTGAAAAAAATCGGGGCACGGTATTCCCCGGACCTTCTGGATCGGCTTGAAATGCTGCGTTTTCTGGAAATACGCGGCGTAAAAATCTATTCATCCCCGCTTCGGATCATCCGGGTGCTGAACCGCCTGAGCTGCACCGTTACCCTGAAAGCCGCGAGCATCCCCATGCCGCCCACCACCATTACCGAAAATCTGGACCAGGCCCTGATTGCTGTTGATACTTACGGAGAGGCGATTTTAAAGCCTTTGTTCACTTCAAAGGCAAGGGGGATGGTGGTCGTCAGCAGGGGGACTGGGGCGGGACAGACGCTTCTGAACTTCAAAAAAGAAAATGCCATCCTTTATATACAAAAAAAAATCCATATCGAAAACCAGGATCTGGGCATTGTCTTTCTGGGGGGAGAATACCTGACAACTTATGCCCGATGTAAACAGGCGCAAGCCTGGAACACCACCATTCATTCCGGGGGCAAATATGCGTCGTTTGATCCGTCCCCTGAAATCATCGCGCTGGCGAAAAAAGCCCAGGACTTGTTCGGGCTGGATTTCACGTGCGTCGATATCGCGATTACCCCGGAAGGTCCGTTTGTGTTTGAAGTGTCGGCCTTCGGCGGTTTCCGGGGAATTCTGGAATCCCGGGGAATCGACCCGGCAAAACTACTGGTTGAATATGTTTTAAAAAGGACAGGCCATGCAAATTGACACCATCGACAGAACTACGAGGAATCTTCTGACCTCTTCCATCCGCCAGGAATTCAAAACAGGCCTGGAATTGTTTTTGCGTTTTGATGACTGCGTGTTTCTGATTGAAACCAATGAAAAACGGCTGGAAAAAAAGCTCAGAAATTATTTCAACGCGTTTGTCATTGATCCTCAGAATCCTGACATTGTGGTGACTGCCCATGAAGCGCCGGCGCTGTCTCTTTGTCTTGACCTGACGGAAAAACAGCCCGATCCCGGCAAACACAAAATCAAAGAGGAATTCGCCGAGATCGAGGGCGGCCGGGTGGTCCGCAAACGTCTGACGGGCATGGTGTTTATTTTTGGCAATGGAGACAACCTGGCAGTTGGGCCGTGCCTTGAAAACGACAACCAGGTCATTAATTTCATTAATAACCGATATATCGAATGGCGTCTGAACCAGGGGGGCGTGCTGGGTCATGCCGCCGGCGTCTCATTAAATGGCCGCGGCCTTGCACTGGCGGGTTTTTCCGGAATGGGAAAATCCACCCTTGCACTCCGGATTCTCGGCCTGGGCGCCGATTTTGTGAGCAATGACCGGCTGATTGTGCAGGCTTCGGGGGAAAAAATTAATATGTACGGAGTTGCAAAACACCCCCGGATCAATCCCGGCACCATTCTCAACAATAAGGACATTGAAGCGATCATTCCGGAAAATCAGAGGCAAATCTATCAAAAGCTGACACCCAATGAACTCTGGATGCTGGAACATAAATACGACGCCCTCATCCATGAATATTATGGAAAAGGAAGATTCATATTACATTCGACCATGAACGCACTGGTCATTTTAAACTGGAAGCAGAGCGGAGAGAAAGCCGAATTTAATCAAATTAAAATCACGGAACGCATGGATCTGCTTCCAGCGTTTATGAAAGAAACAGGCCTGTTTTACCATGCGAAGAATGGCCGGAAAAGTTCATCGCCGTCATTTGAAGATTATATCGATATCCTTTCCAATTGCGATGTTTTTGAAATCACCGGCGGCGCTCAGTTTGACCAGGCGGCCCATTTTTGCAGGGAATATTTGACTGGGGCAGGCAATCAGAACAAGGAATGATCACGAATCAGCATGAAAAATCCCGGGAAAAATAAAATCGTTGAGATGGAAATCGCCAAATCGGTGAGGCTGCCTGATCCGGTCAAACTGGCAAGGTTTGCGAATTCCCCGGACTTAGGGCCCAGAATCCTTTTTTTCAGCGGCGGATCGGCACTCCGGGAAACCAGCAAGCTGTTGATTCAGTACACCCATAATTCCATCCACATCATCACCCCGTTTGATTCCGGCGGCAGTTCGGCGAAAATCCGAAAAGCATTCCACATGCCTGCAGTGGGCGATATCCGGAACCGCTTAATGGCCTTGGCAGACCAGACTTTCAAAGGCAATCCGGAAATTTACACCCTATTTGCACATCGTCTGCCCCGGAAAGAAAAACAGCCCCTTCTTCTGGATGAATTAAGCGATCTGGCTTCAGGAAAGCATTCCCTGGTTGCTGAAATACCGGACCCCATGCGCAAAATCATCCGGAATTATCTGTATAAATTTATTGAACTCATGCCGAAATCTTTTGATCTCCAGGGGGCGAGCATCGGGAACCTGATTTTGACCGCCGGTTATTTAACCAGCAGACGTTCGCTTGACCCGGTGATTTATCTTTTTTCCAAACTGGTGGAAGTCCGGGGCATCGTGCGGCCCACTGTGAATAAAAACCATCATCTGGTCGCCGTTCTCAAAAACGGTGAACTGGTGGCGGGTCAGCACCGAATCACCGGCAAGGAAACAGAAAAAATCCACTATCCGATTGTCGGCATCTATCTTTCGGAAAGCGAGTCCGACCCCCAGCCGTCTGAAGTATACATCCGGGAAAAAATGAGCGGCCTGATCAGCCAGGCGGAGCTGATCTGCTATCCCATGGGCAGCTTTTATTCCAGCATCATCGCCAATCTGCTGCCCAGAGGTGTCGGAACGGCCATCAGCCGTGTGACCTGTCCAAAAATTTACATCCCGAATACAACGCCTGATCCGGAATCGATGGGGTGTGATCTCGCGGATCAGGTTGAAATATTGCTCCATCACCTCAGAAAAGACAACTCTGCTGAAATCAAAAATAAAGACGTACTTAATTTTGTTGTGGTCGACAGGGGATACGACGACTATCCGGGGGAAATCGACGAAAAAAGGATCAACCAAATGGGCGTCCGGTTGATTGATTATCCCCTGGTCACGTCACAAAGTTCCCCCCTGGTCGACGCACGGCAGCTTTTGGCGCTGCTGCTGTCATTCAACTGACGGTAACCAGCATATAATATAACGCATATCCATAAACAGGAGAAACAGACCATGAAAGACAGCAAATTGAGTCATCAAGAGCGCATGAAAAAGGAAGAGCTGATCACTTATCTGGAAGACCTGACCAGAAGCATACGGGACGGACGGATCGTCATTGAAAAAAGCGGCCGGTTTTTGTCGCTGGTGCTGCCCAATACGGTTCAAATGGAATTGGAGGCCAAGACCAAAAAAGACAAGGGAGAACTGTCCATTGAAATCTCCTGGAAAAATGAAATTGAGGTGCCTTCCGGCTCTGTATTGCGCATCTCATCCGTGGAACCCGAAATTACGGCGGTGGAAGAGCCGTTTGAAGACGCGGCCGAAACTCAGAATGAAGATGAGAATTTAGATAAAGATGAATAAAACCCGGAATGAATGCCGGATGCCGGAACAGGAGGCGAGCAATGGATAGAAAAATTTTGTTTCTCTGCACGGGGAACTCGGCGCGGAGCCAGATGGGGGAAGCCCTGCTCCGGAAACGCGCAGGGGAAACCTTTCAGGTCTTCAGCGCGGGAGCGGTACCCAAAGAGGAAATATTTCCGCCGGTGGTTGCGGTCATGCAGGAAATCGGGATTGATCTGTCAGGGGTCAAACCCAAAGGGGTGGAAGCGTATCTCGGCAAAGTCCATTTCGAAAAAGTCATTATCGTGTGTGCGGAGGCGGACAAGCAATGCCCGAATATTTTCGCCGCAGCCCAGCGGGTGTTCTGGCCTTTTGAAGACCCGGCCGCAGCCGTCGGTTCAAGGGAGGCGGTACTGGCTTTCTGCCGGAAAATCAGGGACCAGATCGACCGGAAAATTTGTGAGTGGCTGGAACTGGAAGGGATTGAGGTTCAAAGCAGAGAAGAAGCCAGCCCAAAATAGATTCCAACTGCTTTTTCAACCGGCGAAAATGCTCCTATACTTCCCTCCTGTCGTATGTCATGCATTTTCGCCGGTTTTTTTCTGGTTTTCAAATTTTATGGTCAAAAAGCCGTGCATGAGGTTGTTAAAACAATGTTTGAAGAAAACAACAACCAAATAAACATCGGCGGTATCGCGACATTTTCTCACACCACAACGCTTGAAACCCCCATATCCAGACTTTTTGAAATCCTGATCTCATAGAACGGCCAGAAGCAATAAAGTAATCGAACCGTAATATTCCTGTAACATCAGTCAGGCATATATCAGTAAAAATCATTCCATGCCAATAACTTGCCATGCAATAACCTAACCGGACAAAGCTGTGCCTAAATACTCATATTCTGCTTATGGATTCATCATTCTTTTTATCCTGGTGGCTGTCAGCTCTGGTCTGCGCTTTACCAATCTGGGTGGAAAAATTTACTGGCATGATGAAGCTTATACTTCCCTTCGGGTATTCGGCCACACAAGCAACCAATATTACACTGATATATTCGACAACAAAATACATACGATCAAAGAAGTGCAGGCTTACCAGTATCCTAATCCTGATTTGGGTATTACGGATACGATAAAAGCGCTGGCAAGCCGCCCTGAGCATCCCCCTTTATATTATCTGGCCGGGCGGCTTTGGTCGGGAATGTTTGTTGATCCGGTGTTTGCATTGCGCTCCCTGTCTGTTCTATTCGGCATTTTACTTCTGCCGGCGGTGTATCTGCTGATGCGCGAATTGTTCGATGATCCCTGGGTATCGTGGACAGCCGTGGCGATAGCGGCGGTTTCGCCGCTGCATTTGCTGTATTCTCAGGAGGCTCGCCAGTATGGTCTCTGGACAACGCTAACGGCGCTGTCGTGCGCTTTCTTCTTACGCAGCCTGCGCACCCATACGTCACGCTCCTGGTATGCATACACGCTCACCATTGTTCTTGGTTTCTATACCCATATCATGTACGCGTTCGCGGTCATTACCCACATTGTCTATCTGATCCTGATGCGGGCGCAAATCAAGCGGGAACGGATAAAATCATTTGCCTGTTCAGTGGCCATCGGCATAACGGCGTTTATTCCATGGTTAGTATTATTGATCTATTCGAGGCAGGACGTTCTGCAAAAAACACACTGGATGCAGCATCCACTACCCAAATTGACACTGGCCCATAACTGGCTGCTCAGTATCAACCGGCTTTTTTTTGATTTTCCCGGCAGTGCATATCTGATTCCGATAAGCGCTGCTCTTGTGGTTTTTTCGCTCATCGCGATAGTGCGCAGGAACCCCCGAAGGGTATGGCTGCTTCCGGTGTTATTATTAATCATTACAGGAGGAATTGTCATATTACCGGATATTTTGGGCGGGGGGATGCGTTCTTTTTTGATCAGATACCTGTTCCCGCCCTTATTGTCAATTGAGCTGTGCGTCGCATACATGATTGGCAGTGGAATCAAATACCGGTCTGCACAGGCGCCGCTGATGCGCTTTTTCGCGGTGCTTTTGATTGCAGGCGGCCTTTTTTCACAGATCTTGATCGTCTCTTCAGACAAATGGTGGAACAAATATCAGAGCGAGATGAATGGGGATGCCGCAGCGATCGTCAATGCTTCGAATAAGCCCCTATTAATCAGTATGATGGGCGATATTAATCCCGGAGAAGTATTATCAATGAGTTATCATCTTGATGACCATGTGGAGCTGCTGCTTCTCAATTATAATACTTTTCCTGAAATTCCTTCCGGCTTCGACCGGATATTTGTACTCAATCCCGCATGGGAACTTCTGGAGGGACTTAAAAAAAAGTATGCCATGAATTTAATTCATAAGCCAAAAGCATTATGGGAACTGGTTAAATAAGTTTAATTGATTTTAAGAGGTTAAAATCTATGGATTTAATTGATTTATCTGTTGTTGTACCCGTAAAAAACGAGCAGGAAAACATCATCCCGCTGATGGAAGAGATTCATGCATCGCTTGCTGAGAATATGAAATATGAAATGATTTTTATCGATGACGGCAGCACGGACAAAACATCTGCCATTCTGAAGGAAGCGCTTTCAAGATTTTCAAGCTTGCGTGTTTTTCACCATGAGATCAGTTGCGGCCAGAGCACTGCCATACGCTCCGGCGTTAAATCTGCAAAAGCACCCTGGATTGCCACCCTGGATGGCGATGGCCAGAATGATCCGGCAGACATTGTCAAGATGGTGGCCGTTGTAAAGGCTCCGGATTGCCCGCCTGACCTGTGGATGGTCGCGGGGTGGCGAAAAAAACGCAATGATAACTGGCTGAAGCGGATTTCCTCAAAAATAGCCAATGGCATCCGCGGCCGTTTGCTGAAAGACAAAACACCGGATACCGGCTGTGGCCTGAAGCTCTTTAAGCGTGAAGCATTTATGGACTTGCCGTATTTCGATCACATGCACCGCTTTTTACCGGCATTGATGCTTCGTGCCGGCGGGCAGGTAAACTCAATCGAAGTCCACCACAGGCCGCGCAAACACGGAACTAGCAAATACGGGCTGAATAATCGGCTCTGGGTGGGAATTATCGATCTCTTTGGCGTCAGATGGCTGCAAAAAAGAGCCAAACGTCCAAAGCTGCATGAAGTCGTTTAAAGTTTCATTTTTTTACAGGGTTGAATCATGACGTTTGCAAATTATCGTGTCTTTTTGAAGGGACTGCTGCTGATCAGCACTTTTATTATTATCGCTTATATTATCAAAGCGGCCCAGTTGGATTCCATACTGAACAAAGCCTGGATCGACAGTGAAATCCGCAGCAAAGGGATCAGCGGAGAAATCCTTTTTCTCGGCATCGGCATTCTTGCCACAGCCATCGGTATCCCCCGTCAGGCAATCAGTTTTCTCGCGGGCTATGCCTTTGGTCTTCTTCCCGGTGTTTTCATTGGCGTTTTATCGACAGCCGGTGGGTGTATCGTTTCTTTTTATTACGCCCGCTGGCTCGGCCGGGGTGTCCTTGGAACCCGCCATGGAGATCGTATTCGCCGTATCAATAAATTTCTTTACAATAACACATTCAGCACAACCCTCCTGATACGCCTGCTGCCGGCCGGCAACAACCTTATCACTAATCTGGCCGCTGGCGTGTCCAATGTTCAGGTTCTCCCGTTCCTGTTTGGGTCTGCCCTGGGTTATGTACCACAGACAGCCATATTCGCATTGGTTGGAAGCGGCATGAACCTCAATCCGGTCTTTCGAATCGGTTTAGGGATTGTACTCTTCATTGTCTCAGGCATATTGGGGATATATTTATACCGCCGCATCTGCAATGAGCAACGCTGTGCTTTTAACCAGCAAATGCCGGGACTTCTATCTTGACCCGTTTCTTACCCACGGGAAAGGCCCTGTTTCAATCATGGCTGCCAGGTCCGGATAAAAATTCTTTCCCCTCGGTCAAAACCCGGATTCCTCGCCACCCGCTGCACTGGCTTACAGTCATTGTGCTTTTGGCTCTATTGGGTTTGTACTTGAGCATATGGATTAACAATCACACGCAATTACTGTTTAATCCGGACTTCCAAAACGATGACGCCCGAACAACTCTTTTTCCTTTTCATCGCTATGGTTCTGAGGGTGCGCTTGCCGATGATCCCATCGCCAATAGCATGATGATGTTCATGACGCCCCTTTGCAGATTGTTGTATATTCTCACGGTCCCTGTATTCGGACTGTATTATGCCTCGAAAGTTATTCAGGCGCTGTGTTTTTTGATAATTTTCTACTCAGGATACCTGGTGCTCCGCTCCCGTCGAGGACTGGCGCCTGCCGCTTTGCTCGTTTTTTTCATGTTTCACACCTCTTTTATCATCGATCGCATCGCAGGCGGATTGCCGCGCGCTTTTGCTTTCCCCCTTTTCGCCTTATGGACAGCCGGTGCGCTTGTGAATAGTTATCGCACACGCAGCGCCGCCGCCTTGCTGTCGGCGTTGTTGTATCCCTCGGCGATGCTGCTGATCCTCGCCGCTGAAGGGATTTACTGCCTCACATCCATTTCCGCCCCCCGGATTTTGTACAAACTTGGACAACAGCTCAAACGTTACGCGCTTATCATGGCTGCATGTTTTCTCCTGATCCTTCCGACTACCCTGCAAATGCAAGGGAGGATGCATACCCTTGAAGAAGCAAAGAATGAACCGGCTTTTACCACGCGCTTAGAGGTTCTGCCATTCCCGGATGCAGCAAACCATGCTGTCAAAATGCTGATTTTACCATTCTTCGAACCTGTCGGAACCTCCCCGCTTCCAGTTTTCCAAGCAGCCTATCGCGAGCTTGGCTCCACCTCCGGGCTTTTAATTATTGCTCTCATCACAATGATTCCGCTCTTGCGGCTGTCACCGTCGCCGACCATGCCCTTGGCCTTTCTTTTAGGGTCCATTTTCGTTTACTGCATCGCGCGGGTCTTTGCCTTTCATCTTTATTCTCCAGAACGAGGCCTGACGTTCGGGCTGCCCATGGCCTCAATCATGTTGGTAATTTGCAGCGCTGGCCTTATTGGCGTTGACAAGAACGGATGGCGGATCGCCGCTCTGCGAAATCTGATGGCCATTATTTGCATTTCCTCGGTTTGGATTTTTGCTGGTGACGGGATCATATCAAACCGTGGCATGACCATTGTTCGCACTCCCGGTGAGGACCTTTATGAATTCGCAAAACGCTTGCCGGTTAATGTGCGTTTTGCCGCCCACCCTTATGATGCAGATGATCTGCCATACTGGGCTGGCCGGGCCGCTACGTATGGTTATGAAACGATGCAGCCTTGGAACATTGAAATATGGCGTAAAACTGTCATCGGCCTCCAGGATATTTTACGGATGCTTTATACCACCGATCAAAAGGAACTCTTGCGTATCTGTAACAGTTATAACATCACCCATATCCTTGTTCGTAAAAGCCGCTATGAAGCAGATTTTGTAAAGCAAGCAACCGTGATTGAGCCAATCGGCACCTATGTTATCCGTCTGCTCGCCGGCAAACAGCTTAATGATCTTCTACTCGCCAGGCCCAATAGCCAGGCTGTGATTTTTGAAAATGAAGAATTCAAGGTCTTCGAAGTAGACTTATTAGAAAACGCCAGAGAGGGAATCTCGACTATGGAAAACCTTCGTTTAAATAGAGCTTTGAACAATAGTGCTATTCAGCGGATTTTAAGCCATGGCTGAGCTGAAATTTTCTCCCGAGATAGCGATAGTGGTTCCTCTCTATGGGGAAGCCGCCAACCTGCCACATTTTCTAAATACCCTGATTCCATGCGTCGAGTCGGTATGCAAGGATTATCGGATAATCCTGGTGGATGACGGCTCCACCGACGAAACCTGGCTGACGATTACGGATCAGAGCCGGCATTATCCAAAAATGACGGGTATCCGCCTTAGCCGCAATTTCGGTAAGGAATGTGCACTTTGCGCAGGTTTAGAACATGGGTACGCGCAAGCGGCCATCACGATGGATGGTGATTTACAACACCCACCCGAGCTGATCCCTGAAATGGTGAATATCTGGCGTTCAGGTCAAGCGAAGGTTGTCGAAGCGGTAAAGCGGGAACGCGGTATCGAATCCCCTTTGAACCGATTTGGAGCCAGCGTTTTTTATACGGTTTTTCGCATATTTTCCGGGGTTAAGCTCGATGGCATGTCAGACTTTAAGCTGCTCGACCGCCAAGTCGTTGAAGCCTGGCTCCGGATGAAGGAGCGCAGTTTATTTTACCGGGGAATGATCAATTGGGTGGGATTTCCGCGAGCACAGATAGATTTTGATGTTCCTATCCGCATCAGCGGCGGTTCCCGATGGTCCTTGTTGGGATTAATACGGCTCGCGCTGAATTCGGTAACCGCATTTTCGTCGGCGCCATTGCATCTTTCGACGATTACAGGATTGGGTTTTTTTATTTTTGCGGTATTTTTGGGGTTGCAAACCTTATACATGAAGTTCTCCGGAAAAGCTGTCAGCGGATTTACAACCGTGATTCTATTGCTGCTGATTTTTGGCAGTCTGACGCTCAGCAGCCTCGGTATCATCGGGCACTATCTGGCCCGTATTTATGAGGAGGTTAAAGGTCGGCCTCGCTATATCATCTCCGAAACATTTTCCCAGCCTCGCTCAGGAGAAAATCGGATCGAGAAGCCACAAATGGCGGAATAATGGATAAAACGAATTGAATAGATTGAAATCCATTTTTCAGTGGAGACACGTGTCTCCACTGCAATAATCCCATGACCCGGAAAATACCAGGTCATAAAACCGTCAAGACGCGAACCGGAATTCCTGATGTTCCGCGGGAGCCGCAAACGATTCCGACTGGTACATTTTCCAGCTCCGGTCAAAGGCCGCTTCAAAGGACCGGCTTTCCATATATTTTCTCGCATTTTTCTTCATACGGGCCAACCGATAGGGAGTGAAGGCAATTTCCAGCACCGCGTCCATCATGGCTTGGTGATTTCCAGCGGGCACCACAACGCCGGTTTCCCCGTTAATAATATTTTCCTGGGGACCGCCCCTGTCAGTGACGATCACCGGCAGCCCGGAAGCCTGTGCTTCCAGTACCACATTCCCGAAAGTGTCCGTGCCGGATGGGAAAATGAACAGATCGCTCGATGCGTAAGCTTTTGCCAGATCCTCTCCTTCCAGATAACCGGTGAAGGTGACGGGGGTGTGCTGCAGGTCCCGCTCCATTTCCTCGCGGTATGGCCCATCTCCCACAATGATCAGATGGAGGCTGGATTTCAGCACACTAAGCTTTTGAAAGGCCCGGACCAGAACGTCCAGATTCTTCTCTTTTGAGATCCGGCCCACATAGAGCAATTTTACGCTCTTTTCCGGAATCCGGTAAGGCTCCTTCCAGAATCCATTACGGTGGGACGGATGAAACGCATCCGTATCGACCCCTCTGGGGTAGAGCCGGATTTTGGATCGGAGTATCCCTTTGTCGGCAAGTTCAACCCCAGTGGAAATTGACGGCACATACACGATATCCATTTGATTGTAGAACCAGATCATGAATTTCCAGGCCAGTTCCTCCATGGAAGAATCGCCGGTCAGTTCGGCCACAAATTGCGGAAATGCCGTATGGTAGGTGCCCACCACCGGAATGTCGAGAATCCGGGCGATGGCAAGGCCTGCAAGACCAACAGGACCGGGTGTGGAGACCTGGATATGAGTATAATTGTTATCATAGCAATGTTCCAGCATTTTCAACACCGGCGGATAATGCAATTTGAGTCCGGCATATTCCGGAATTTCAAATGTACCGATGGGCGTGAAATTGTTGGCACCTTCCACGTTATTGTCCGGCGCACAGGTGATCACGGAAAGACGCTTGCCGGAGCTTTTGGCGATTTTGAGCTGCATGCGGAGCGTCAGGGCCACCCCGTTGGTTTCATTCAGGGTATCGGTAAAAATGGCGATATGGCCGTTTTTTTCTCCAGACTGAACGTCTTCACCGATAAAATGTTTTTTGCAGGACACAGCGAACGCCCGGTCTTTGGTAAACAGCCGAAAAGCCACAAAATACGGCATCAAGAGCGTATACACGGACCCGGCGGACCCGATGGTCTGGAAAAGGTTGAAAAACCGGGCTTTGGATAGACTGTCAAGGGTGGTGTCCGCGAAACTTTTCATCACCTGCTCGGAGACCTCCCCCACAAAACGGTACCAGTCCTCTTCCTTTCGAAAGGAATTTACCTTTTCCTCTTTGAACATCCGCTGAAAACCCGTGTTTTGACGGATGGCCTCCCCTGCTTTTTTCTGAATCAATTCCATGAGATCGCCCGAGCCGGATTTCAAAAAAGGCAGCGCGGGTTTTTTCGCGATCAGGTAATCCTGAAGCCGGGTCAGAATCCCCCGGTTGTCCTCCGGGCTGGTCAATGCGCAGTCCGCAAACTGGAAAAGCGTGTGCTGGTGCACATATTTGTCCAGCTTGAATTTGGATTTATAAAACTGGTAGGCGATGCCATAGAGATTATGGGCCATGGTTTTGGGGGTGGCGGGCTTGCCTTTCACATATCCCCGGCCGCCGCTGATGCCGTCAAAAAAAGCCTCTTTGTCATCCGCATCCGGGACATAGGTATGCATGCGGGCGATGTTGAGGGATGAATGGTCGTCGGAGCCGCCGGTCAGGTTTTTTTCCCAGCACCGGTCATCACCAGTCGTGATCCCATGTTTGTCCGAGAGAAGCCGCATGTCTTCCGGGGTCAGATTCTTCAGAACCGCTTCCAGAATCTGGTTCTGAAATCCGTCCCTGGACCCGTTGATTTCAAAATTCTTAAAAATCAGCAGCATTTTTTCAAAATAATCCAGGGTGAGCTTGTGGTTTAAGTCAAACAGCGGATGGGCCAGCACATGGAATATGGCTTCCCGGTTCAGATACGCCGTCAGATCATAGATGTTTTCCCGAAGATAATTGATTTCCAGATGCTGGGCTTCGCAGATATCATGGGCCAGCACATGCAGTTTGCACCCGTTTTCCGGAAAATAGGCGGTGATCTCCTCACTGATGAACGTGTCCGGAAGATGGGCGATTTCCAGACACCCGTCGATATTGTTGTGGTCCGTAATGGTCACCAGGTCCATTCCCCTGGATTTGGCGATGTCATAGAGTTTGCGATGGGGCGTAAAACTCTCCGGACAGTCGATTTTCTGCAAGATCCACTGGGATGGCCGTGTGGATGATTTGGAATGAACGTGCAGATCCACCCGCATTCCTGAATTGGTCATAAAAATTTCTCCTTGTTATAGTAAATGATTCAATGCCGGACCTTTTATAAGGAACCGGTTGCATGAATGATAAGGGAGAATTTTTTCGGGAGTATGGCGGTTATGTGATTTAATAGAAAAGATTGAGTGACGGAATGATGACAAGCCGCGACGGTGGGGGTTTTTAAGAATATATATTTTTTCCAAAGTCATAAGGCTGGTGAATCAAGCGATTGTTCTGTTTTCCGGCATTTGGCAAGAACAGGATGAAATTGGAGAAATCCTTGTCAAATCAGCCCGTAATGAAACACCCGTTTTCTCCAGTCCCATGCCCATCAGCTACTTTGTCATCGTTTTGTAACACAGATTTCGATTTTTCTTCACACAACTGACATATTTAATTCACATAACCAATCTACATTATTGGACTTTGATCAATCCTCAAGACCACCCTTTCACTAACCAGCAGCCGTCAGCATTCTTAGATCGAATGTAACAAGTTGAAAATAAATTGTTTACAAGACAATCCGGCATCTGGTTTCTTAATTTTGCCATAGAACATTTATTTTGGGTTTTGAGCAAAGCCAGTTTTTCTCAAAACTAAAAATAAATCAATTAGTTATATAAACATAATTTACTAAAATGAACATGATTTAAGACTAGATTTTCTATTTTAGCTGTGCTATCAAGTGGTTATGGATGGTAACAGCAAAAATATCACATTATTTGAACAGTTTAAAAGACTTCGCGAGTTCCGCGACGAGCTCTATCTTTTGTTCCCTAAAAGGGCCGATGCCATTATGGATTTGATTGACGCCATCTCAAGCAACACAATTGCCGCCTCTCCCACTGAATTGTCTCTGAATCCGTTTTTTCAAAGACAATATGGAAGCGTCCATGCCGCAATCAATAATTTTGCCCCAGCCGAAAAACTGGAGTCCCTTCAACAGACCCTGCTCCCTATCGTGACTCGAAATATTCCGAAACCCGTGGCCAGACCCTTTTATCTGCTCGCCGGAGACGCCACGTCTTGTTCAAGGCCTTTTTCCCCAACACTAAAAGACCGGGGCGTCCAGCATTCGCCCAATCCAACCCTGAACAACAAACCGATCACCATTGGGCACTCATACTCCGCCCTGGCGGCGCTCCCGGAAAAAAATGCGTTGAATTCTCCGGCCTGGGTTATTCCCTTACTGATGAATAGAGTTCCTTCCCATAAAAAAGCAATCGAAGTTGTGGCAGATCAGCTTCAAGTGATCCTTGAAGATGATTCTCTGCCTTTTAAATCCCATCTCACGGCGGCGGCTTTAGACAGCGGGTACTCCCGGAAAACCTTTTTACATGACACTGCAAAACACCAAAACTATGTCAATATCGTCAGGATGCGCGGCAACCGAAAATTTTACCGCCAGCTTGAAAACACCAAAAGCAATGGCTCAAAGGGACATCCTGTCTGGTATGGCTCTCTGTTTCACATGCACGATCCCTCCACCTGGGGAACTCCGGATTCGGAAGAAATTGTGCCCATTACCTTTAAAAACGGACGTAGCGCCGTGGCTGCCATCCAAACCTGGAATGACATGCTGATGCGGGGCGGGAAAAACATCCCCATGCATCAGCGGCCTTTTAACCTTCTGCGGGTTTCCGTGAGGGATGAAAACGGACAGCCGGTTTTCATCCGCCCCCTCTGGCTGATCGTCACGGGCGAACGCAGGCATGAACTCAGCCCGGCCCAGATTTATGACGCCTACCGGCAACGCTATGATATTGAACACTTTTTCCGTTTCGGGAAACAAAAACTGCTGCTCAATGCCTATCAAACATCAGATGTCTGCC
>JBAQUK010000276.1:0-18786 GCA_049297455.1 Desulfosalsimonadaceae bacterium
CAAACCGGTTTACTTCTGTTGGGATCATGATGTATACTCCTTTTTTATAAATGCCCGAAATTGGACAGATACGTGGAGTATACACCATTTTTGATTTTTCCGCCGCGTAGCGGCTTCGTTCAACAAACCGCTTCATGGAAGGCTGACAGATCAGCCAGGTCGGGTCAGGAATCGAATTTTTCATCTTTACAATTCGTCCGGCAGCACCTTTTGTCAGAATCAATGACAGCCATATTGTTCCATAAGAATACAACTTGCCATCATCAAAAATAAGACCTATAATAAGCCCATAATTATGATCAAAATAAAAATTTACAGGTGTAATCATGGAATCCGTATTAGCGCGTTGCTCAGTAAGCATATCGGAATTAAAGAAAAATCCTTCCGCCCTCATTGAACAGTCCGGCGGCGAGCCCATTGCCATTCTTAATCATAACAGGCCAACCGCTTATCTCATCCCGGCGGAGACATACGAGGCGTTACTCGAAAAAATTGAAGATTACCAATTGGGAGTTATTGTTAACGAGCGTCAGCATGAAAAAATGTCAGCCGTCGAAGTAACATTAGATGAGTTATAAATTAAAATTTCTTCCAACAGCACTTAAGGAATGGAAAAATCTCGATAATTCTATCCGCATGCAACTCAAGAAAAAGTTAGAAGAACGTCTTGAGTCGCCACATGTGCCAGGCTCTCAGCTTTCAGGTTTTAAAAACCATTACAAAATAAAACTCAGAACGAGTGGATACCGGCTTGTTTATGAAGTAATCGACCAAGAAATCTATGTTTTGGTAATTGCAATCGGGAAAAGAGATAAAAATATGGTCTATAAAAAGGCCAAGGAAAGAAAATAAAAACAATTAAAAACCGCAATATGGGGTCACCCATTTCCCCCAATCACCTCCCACACCCGCGTCAAATACTCATCCTCCCGGAATTCCTCGGTTTCAAGGTAATGAACGATCACATCCCTGTCGGTTGACTGGAATTTCTCACCTTCCCCCTGATAATGGGACATGAACAGCAGCCGGAATTTCAAGGCCGGAAACCTTTCGCGGATCACGGAGACAAACTCCGGAATGTGGTGGGCCTCATCAAAATGGGGGCCGGATGCCCGGACAAATAAAACCGGATCCGTCTCCTGGGCCAGCATGCTTAAAAACCGTTTGATCCGTCGCCTGAACGCTTCCACAACCTCTGTTTTTTGCAGATCATGATGAAGAAAAATCGTATGACGCCCAAAAAACTTGGTGAAGCCGTCCTCGAAGCGAGGTACCGGGTTTTCCGGAAAAAACGCATCAAAGTCATTCTTTAAAAAATGAATAACCCCTTGAAATGACGAAAGAATATAGTCAAACGGAAAGGCCTCCCGGCACAGCGCCGTCTCTTTCCGGAGCACCGCCGCCACGCCGCACCACCCGCCGATGGAGACAATCTTTTCATTATAGGTTTCGGTATTCATGCCGATTGAAAATACTCCTGAAACACTTTCCGAATCAACACAAAAAAAACACCCAAAAGCCTGTTTTAAATTTGTCTGAGGCATGCGCCATCAACGGCTATACGGTTCTCATAAACCACAATGCTGCGCGTTTTCGCCGTTTACCGCTGCTCAGGATTTTTAAAACAGGCGCTTTGGGTTTCCCCGCAAGGGACTTGGAGATAACGGGGCTTATTTGGACAACTCGGATATGGTCATATCTACTTGACGCGCTGGTCGAGTCCGCTGCGCCTTTCTGATTTTTTTCTGCGTTCCGGTCCCTGATATAAGGGATCATTCAATACCCGCCGATTAGGAATTTCTCTTCTTTCTTCCCCGGAACGTTTTTCCATTGATTCCATTGTGTTTCCTCCTCTTTTGTTGATCAAGGTCAGACTTGAAAGGGCGAAAAACCAAAGCGGAAACCCAATTTCCCGTTGGCTTTATGTCTCGCCGGTGTGTTGATTTTACAATAAAAGAAAACCAATAAATAGAAGATCGCGGTTAAAGAGAATTCAGGAAGAAATGAAACAGTATCGTGGCGCAGTCCTGTGATCGATTACGGTAATTTTTTGCAACTTATCACAAAAAAATTCAAATTCAAGAAGAAAGCTTGGTTTTAAAAAATATCCCGATTCTGCTTCCCAATCATCTCTTCGATTGGGAGATTAAAACGCAACATACCGATTTTTAATTAAAATAATTTGCAATTATTCAGGTATTCAGAATTCAGGAGTCAGCATTCAGAATGGCCCGCAAGTAAAATTCCAGTGCCCCCCATGCCCGGATGGGCGCAACGAAGGATGGAAATAAAGACTTAACTGATTTTTCTCTGCGTCTCAGCGCCTCTGCGCGAGATATGTTTTTTCTCCCGCAGGGACGCAGAAGTTTTTTATATTTTCATATAAATTTAAATGGTTGCGTCAAGCAATCAATAACAACAATTACCTGCTGAATGGGCTTTCCGCCACGCCATCAAGTCTTCAAACCGCCTTGCCGGTTCCCAATGTTTCCGGCAGGGCCAGCAGATCGATGAGGTCATCCGGAGAAAATGTTTTCAGAAGTCCCGGATCATCTTCGGCAATGATGTCATTCAGGAGCTGTTTCTTTTTATACTGATCATGGCGGAAATTTTTTCCTCCAGTGTGCCTTCGGTCACCAGTTTAAACACCTGCACCCCCCGGGTCTGGCCGATGCGGTGGACCCGGTCCGTGGCCTGGTCTTCCCTGGCCGCGTTCCACCAGCGGTCATAATGGATCACCACGGATGCGGCGGTGAGATCGATGCCCGTGCCCCCGGCTTTGAGGCTCCCGGCGAACACCCGGCAATCCGGATCGGTGTTGAACCGGTCGATCACCGCTCCCCTGTTGCGGGTCGAACCGGTCAGGGTCGCCACACCCGCGCCCTTTGCCTTGGCATGGCCCGCAATCATGGCCACCATATCCACAAACTGGCTGTACACCACGACTTTCTGGCCGCTTTCCAGGCATTCATCCAGCAGTTCGCAAAACAGATCCCATTTTCCGGAATCCAGGGGTTCGCCCGGATTGGCTTTCAGTGCCCCGGACACCGTGGCCGGGTGGTTGCAGATCTGTTTGAGCAGGGTAAGGAGCGCGAAAATATGGATATACGGGATGGTTTTGTCTCCGGCGCGCAGGTCCGCGAGCAGGTGCTTTCCTTTTTTTTCCACCGCTTCCCGGTACAGCCGCACCTGGGTGCCGGTGAGGGCGCAAAACCGGATATCTTCTATTTTTTCAGGAAGTTCGGAAAGAACGGTTTTTTTCATCCGGCGAAGGGTAAACGGCGCAATGAGCCGTTTCAGTTCCGGCCGGTGCCTGGGAACCGCAGACGAACCGTTCAGGCCGTAGCGGAAGGCGAACGCGTCATCCGTGCCCAGATATCCGGGCAGCGCCATGTCCATGAGCGATTTTAAGTCGGACAAATGGTTTTCCACGGGCGTGCCGGTGACGCAGATGGGGATGGCGCTTTGAACCATCCGGGCCGCCGCATGGGTTTTGGTGCCGGCGTTTTTGAGGTACTGGGCTTCATCAAAGGCGGCAAGGCCGAAAAATCGCCCGGCAAGGGCCTCGATATCCCGCATCAGCACGCCGTAGGACGTGATGATCACCTGTCCCGGCAGCGTATTTTGCGGGAACTCCCGCCCGCCGCCGTGATATACCACCGGGGTCAGGGCCGGGGCATGCTGAAGGATCTTCCGGTGCCAGTGGGAAATGACGGTGGTGGGACAGACCACCAGAAAAGGCTGGGTCACCTTTCGCTGTTCCAAAAGCCAGACCATGAGCGCCATGATCTGGTGGGTTTTGCCCAGGCCCATGTCATCGCACAGCAGGCCGCCGAAACCATTTTCGTGCAGAAACATCAGCCATTCCACACCCCGCTTCTGGTATTCCCGAAGTGTGCAGCCAAGACCCTCCGGCTGAACAAACGCCGCGGGCGGTTTCAGTTCCAGCATATCGGAGAGCCCGTCCGTTTTGTCCGCGGCCTGTCCGGCAATCATGAGCGGCTGGTCTGTGGACGCCTGGAGCCGGAAGACATCCATGCGGGAAAGCTTCAGACGCTGATGGCCCGCCGCCAGACTTTCAAGAACCGGACTTCCCGGCTGGCCGGTGAGGGCGTCCAGATCAAAGGCCATGACATCCACCCACCCGTTGGCCACCGACAGAAACCGCTTTTTTTCTTTTTTGGCGCGATAAATATCATTTAGGGAAACGGACACATTGTCCCCGAACCCGTAATGCACCGACAACCATCGCCAGTCCCGGTCAAGGGCGTACGCCAGATTTTCGTCCGGATCATCCGCCAAATTCTCAGTTGAAGCCTCCGGGACCACCTCAATCCGGGTGCATTGTTTGTGAATCCGGATATTTTGAACACTCGGGTCGATAATGTTAGGGGGGGCGAACAAATCCCGGCCCAGTTGATCCAGCAACGACGGCACCCGGTCGAATTGAATCTGCCGGACGAATTTGTCGCCAAACAATTTTAGCAGGTCATCGGATGGCTGAAGGGTTGCGAAACAGCGTTTGTCGGGCAGATAGACAAGGTTGCCGTAATGAAAAGGCAGGGATTTCCGGTAATCAACGGCTTCGGTTTGCCCTGCCCCGTCTTTCCAGAGCAGGCAAAGGCGGAGGATCAGACGATTTTTCGCATCCGCCGAAACCTTCACGATCATGGTCAGCGGATGGGGGTGCAGGATAAAATGATCCTGATTGTCCAGATATCCGCCCAGTTGCGAAAAAATCTGACCGGCCCTGTCGCGGCGAAGAAAAATCCGAAGCATCGGGCCGTATTCATCCCGGAAAATCAGGGACGCCTCACCATCCTTCTTATCCACCCGGCCATTCACAGCCAAGGCGTTATCCCCTAAAATCCGCATGCAGTGATAAAACAGCCGGAACCAGAAACTTTCTTCCAGAACCTGCCGTCTTGTTTTGGCCCCCCTCGCCACCATCTGCTGTTCGGTTTCGGTCCAGGTCATGCGATGCAGAAAGGTCACGACCCGGCCCCGGTGAAACGGACCAATGATCACGTCCCCTACCCCACAGCGCTCCAGCAGAAGATTGCTTTCCGAAATGCCGGTTGCATCCTTCAATCGCCCGGCCCCGGTATATTCAACCCGTTTCCCGTGTGTGTCACCCATCATCATCAGCGGCGGTTCATCATGGCCTGGATTTTCCGGATCTGGCTTTTCAACCGAAATATCGGAAGGGCTGAGGCGGCAGAGATCGTTTAAAACCCCGGCCAGTTGATACCAGGCGCTTTTCCGGAACAGCCGGTCTTCGTCCAGGATCTCGGCAACCGCGGTTATGGCCTTTATTTTTCTGATGTGGGCACAGGTTTTGCTGGTCCGGTACTTCCGGCAGTTGCAGGTAAAGGAAGCGGTTCCGGTTTTTTCCGAAACCACCATGACCGCCACGCCCGGATCAGTATCCGTCGCTTCCGGAATCAGGGCCGCAGCATTGCGATGAAATTCCATGCGAGGATGGTTTTCGGGATCACTGGCGGTTTTCAAACGGGAGTCTCCTGCTCTTCCGGGTTTCTGACGCGGCTTGCTTGTTGATTCGTTATTCCGGCTTATTTTTTATCAGGCTGTCACACAACGATTGAATATACGATTTCTTCTTTAATGAAAAATCTTTGTAATATTCAACGGATCGGAAGTTATCCATCGTCAGTTTTTCCCCTTCGGCCTGCCTTTCAATGCCGATTCTATTGACACGGGCAAGTTCATAATTCGGGTCGATTTCAAGGGCTTTATCCAGGACCGCCAGCGCTTCTGTTTTTCGCCCCAGAGCGGCGTAACAGATACCCATATTTCCATGCGGTTGCACAGCCTGTGCATTAATCCGAAGGCATTCTTTAAATCCGTTGATCGCCTTTTCCCATTCTTTCTTTTCCATATAAGAATATGCAGTTTCAAATATTTCCTGGGCCTTTAAATACGCATCCAAAGAAATTTTCTGCGTTCTGAAAATCTCCTGCTCAAAATCCGCCACCATTTTAACGGACTGTTTAACAATGTCATTTTCCGGATTACCTTTTTTGATGACCTCTTTAAACGATTTCACCATATTCGGGATATCCAATAATTTTTGATAAGCTATCGCCTTGTTGTAATGGGCTTCTATAAAATAGGGAAAGATGTCCGTTGCTTTTGAAAAATAGCCGACAGCCGCTTCGTTCTGCCCTTTAAACGCGCAAATCACCCCCATTCCGTAAAGAACATGATGATTTTTCGGATGCTTATCAAACAATTTGAGCATCCGGGTTTCCCCTTCGCCGATATTGCCGCGTTCCACAAAACACAGGGCCTTGTCAACGGCGTCTTCCACTTCCGGATTGAGCTCAATTAAAAACCGCTTTTCTTTTTCCCTGGACGGGATGGACCGCAGATATTTCTCCGCCTCTTTAAAATACAGGCATTCCCCGCATTCCATATTCCGCAATCCCGCGCAGCACTTCGGGCATATCAGTTGTTCGTTATGTGCGGAACATTTTCTCCGCGCCCCGGCCTTTCCGCACAAGGGACATTTTATTTTCGCCATGCTTACTTCCTTTTATCCTTCAGAACTTTTCCGGAGGTTTTCTATGCCTCTTCCCCCTGCTCCCGTTTGCCGGGTCGCATATTATATTCCGCGCCTTTTGCCGAAACCGCCTTGACCGCGATATCCTGGACCTTGCCGTAAGCGGTGTCAATTTGCCTGCTCAAGGTGTCAATCTGCTTCTGCTGGCTTGCAACCAGCTTATCAAGGGATTCGATTTTTGCTTTCAACACATTTTTTTCGCCCGTAAATTCCCCCGCCAGAATTTCCGCATTTTTATTCGCCTCAAATTGCAGCCTTTCCGTGGTTCGGGCCACTGCCTCCGCCACCTGCCGTTCCAGTTCCGCCGGGAAACCCGCCGCTTTCTGCTCAAGGCTGTCGATATTTTTCTCCCGCTCCGCAACAGCGGTTTCCCGGTGGGCCAATTCGGCTTCCCGTAAGGCGGTTTCTTTGTCAAAAGCTTCTTTTTTATCCTGCAACTGCTTGGTCAGCTTCTCCAGTTCATCCACAAGCGCCTGCTTTTTCAGCTCTTTTTCCCGATTAAAGGAATAATCGAATTCCTCCTTCAGGCGCTTCCAATTCTTTTCCGCCTCATCCTTCTGATCTTTCATTGCCAGAGCGTATTGCTGCTTTTCCTTTTCCCAACGGATTTTCGTGCTTTCAATGATTTCTTCCTGGTCTTTCCGGCGAGCGGCCATTTCGGTTTCAAATTCAAGCTTTTTCTGTTTCTGTGCTTCCAGAAGCGCGGCCAGGGAAAAAGCGGATTTTTCGATCTCATAAATTTCCATCAGTTCCCGGTTTCGGATATCAATGGCATGTTTGACCTGCGCGTACCGCTCTTTTTCCGCCTCGATTTTCCCGGACATGTCCCCAAGAAGCCGGCCGATTTCATCTTTTAAATCATAGATGCGGCGGGTCACATCTTCTTTATCCACCACCTTTTCAGCAGATCGGATGATTTTTTCCTCCTCTTTGGCTTTCTGGGCTTTCTCGGGTTTCAATTCCGTCCGGGCCTGGTTTTGAAGACTTTCCTTTAATGCTTCATAGGCTTCAAGCATTTCTTTTTTCGTGTTGGTCATGGTAATTTCCGGAACCGCTGGTTCTGTTGACATGGTTGACCCTCCTTGTGAAAAAAAAGCTACATCATTTCAATGACAGCCGCCATGGACACGCCGCCGCCGCCGCACAGTGTCGCCATGCCGAGGCTTTTGCCCCGGTGTTTCAGGGCATACATCAGGGAAATAATAACCCGCGCGCCGGTGGAGCCTACCGGATGGCCGAGACCGATGCCGGAACCGTTGACATTGGTGATTTCACGGTTCAGGCCCAGCTCGATTTCGCATCCCAGGTACTGGGCCGCGAAGGCTTCATTGAGCTCGATGAGTTCAAAATCCGCCAGCTTGAGTCCGCTTCTCTTCATCAGGTCATGAACCGCCGGTACCGGAGAAATGCCCATGACTGCCGGATGACAGGCGCCCTTTCCGGTGGCCCGGATGCGGGCCAGGGGTTTTAAGCCCAGTTCTTTAGCCTTGTCCACGGACATGATCACCATGGCCGAAGCCCCATCATTGAGTCCGCTGGAATTGCCGGCTGTGACCTTGCCGATTTTGGGAACAAACGCGGGGGGCAGTTTTTGCAGATCTTCCATAGTGATGCCGGGCCGGAAATGTTCGTCCTTGTCAAACATCAACGGGTCTTTTTTACGCCGGGGCACCGGCACCGGGACGATTTCCTCCTTGAAGTCCCCGTTTATTGTGGCCCGCTCCGCGTTGTTGTGGCTGCGAAGCGCCACTTCATCCATGGCTTCCCGGCTGATGTTGTGTTTCTGGGCGATAAACTCCGCCGTTTGTCCCATGATATAGGGTTTCCCCACAAACATGGAATACGGGGCCTGGGTAGAATCCACCGGCCCGTCCGCCGGAAGCGGCATCACATAGGAGCCGCAATGCAGCTTTCGGATCAGGGAATCGACAAACACCTGGTCCTGGAGCCGGCATCCCCACCGGGCACTGGGCACTTCATAGGGGGCGCTGGACATGTGTTCCACGCCGCCCGCAAGAATCACGTCCGCCATGCCCGCCTGGATCATGGCCATGCCGGAAATCACGGCCTCCATGCCGGAAATGCACACCCGGTTGATGGTGACCGCCGGAACCGTGTCCGGAATCCCGGCCAGCAGCGCACCCACCCGGGTCACGTTCAGCGTATCCGTGGGGTCCATGCAGCATCCGAACCGCACATCGTCAATGATCGCCCCGTCAATGCCCGCCCGTTTCACCGCTTCCTTCATCACCACGCTGGCCAGGGTCGCGCCGTTCAAGTCCTTTAACGTTCCGCCGAAACCGCCGATCGCCGTGCGGCAGGCGGACACAATGACCACTTCCTTCATGTTCGTTCTCCTTATTATAATATGGTTGTAAGATGGTTGGTCTTGATTTTTTGTAATTGTTCAGGTTGATTAGGCTATAGGCTGTAGGCTGTTAGCCTCTTAATGGTGCACTTCATCAAGCGTTTCTTTCAAAATATCATCAATATAATTTATATTTTCAATCACTTCCTGAGGCGCTTTCCCTTGGATGCAAATATTTCTGATAACCAGAAGAAGCGGCGGCATTTGGCGAAGATCCCTCACTACCTCCCAGCTCATGGCCTCATCAATCTGAAATATCGCACGATCTGAACCCTCAAAACCGAATGATTCTACGACAGAATCCCGGAGAGAAGCCCATGCGCCCTGCAGATCGGACAGAATGGTTTTTTCATATCCTGTTTTTTCTTCATTGAATATCATGTGTTTTCTCTTTCAATTTTATATCGCCGAACCAAAAAAATGGATGCCTTCGCCGTATCCATCGCCGTCGGTGCAGTGCCTTTTTAGCCCCATTTTTCCCCATCTGCAAGACTCATTTCAGTATCTCCACCGCTCATTTGACTACCTCCCAATATCCGCCTTTGTCCGGGCCGATGCGGCGGATGCGGCCTGATGCTTTCAGTTTTTCCAGGTGATATTTTACGCTATCCTCTGAAATATCACCCAGACTTTTTGCAATTTCCCGGCGGCTGAACGACGGGTTCACCGCAAGCACAACCAGGATTTTCTGGGTGGTTTTCTGGGTGGTTTTCCCCAGAGCCTCGATAGATTCCGGTATCACGGAATCCGATACACTTTGGGGAAAAGGAAACTCGACCCAAAGGCCATTGCTGTCGCAGTTAAAGCGTGGAACCGGGTATCCCTGTTCAAGGCAGGTGTTGCGGATGAGGTCTATGCCGCGTCCCCAGGATTCGATCTTTCCGGCACGAAAAAAGGCGTTGCTGCGGATCAAGGTCATCCAGCCGGACATAGGGAATGGGCACGCCGTCCCAGTGTTTCCCCTGCTTGCGCAGGAGGAACTTGTCCAGGGCCGCGCCTTTGAGTTCCTGTTTCGTACTGCCGCTGCGAAAATGATACTCGCCTTTGTAGCTCACAGGATACGGGTAAGGTTCCACCACGATTTCCAGATACGCTTTTCCGGCCTGCTCATGCAGGTTCACCGCCACCATGATGCCGAGGATGTCCCGCACCTTGTTCGGAATGTCGTCCAGCAACTTTTCCGCATTCGTCAGCCCCGTGGCCACGCCCTTGTCATTGCGGCCGATGACCAGCACTCCGCCTTCGGCATTGGCAAAACCGCAGATCCACCGCAGATATTCATCCCGCCAGGTTTCTTTCCATTCGATG
The DNA here is from genome assembly GCA_049297455.1 of Desulfosalsimonadaceae bacterium. Taxonomy (GTDB): domain Bacteria; phylum Desulfobacterota; class Desulfobacteria; order Desulfobacterales; family Desulfosalsimonadaceae; genus SURF-3. The sequence continues at coordinate 10,260 of JBAQUK010000276.1, forward strand.
CGCTGGTTTTCTTTCATGTGAGGCGAATCCTCCCGGTCAGAAGTTCCTGCATCATGCCCTTCTTGATACTGATGGTTTTATCTCCGCCGGAATCTCAAATTTATTTGCATATTAGCCACCGGTATCGTATGAACGGTTGAAAAAATCAACGCTGTTTTTTTATCTTATTTTTACGCAGTATCCCTATGAATATACTCGAAATTATCATGATTGCAGTGGGCTTGGCCATGGACGCCTTCGCTGTGTCCATTGCCGCCGGCACCTCGGGTCGGCTTGCCGGTAAACGGGCCACCTTCCGGCTCTCGTTTCACTTCGGCCTGTTTCAGGCCGTGATGCCCCTGATCGGGTGGTATGTCGGGGTCCATATCGCCCACCTGATCGAATCATTCGATCACTGGGTGGCGTTCGCCCTCCTGCTGCTCGTGGGCGGCCGGATGATCATGGCATCCTTCCAGTCAGAAACGGAAACCTTTGACAAGGATCCGTCCAGGGGATTCAGCCTGGTTCTGCTGTCCGTGGCCACCAGCATCGACGCCCTGGCCGTGGGGCTGAGCCTTGCCATGATCAACATCAGCATCTGGTACCCATGTCTGATAATCGGCATCATCACCGCCGGGCTTTCGGTTGTCGGCATCCGGGCCGGAAAATATTTCGGGAAAAAACTCGGCTCCCGGATGGAGCTGATCGGGGGCGTGATCTTGATTCTCATCGGCCTGAAGATTCTGGTGAGCCATCTGACAGCTTAGGTTATTTAGGCTGTAGGCGTTTAGACTGTAGGCTGTAGGGTGGTCCGAATAAATCATTTTTAAAAACGATCAAATTCCGCCTGCCCTAATAGGCTACAGCCTTCAGCCTATAGCCTACCCCCTACCGCTCGGACGCCCGGCCAATCCAAACCGTCATATTGCGCACCGTCTGGGTTTCCCATTCCGGGCTCAACCGGCGCTTGATAAACTGCCGATACAGATGCCCCGTCAGATTCACGGCTTTTTCATACAAATAAATTTTCTCCAGCACCGCGCCTTCCACATCCTCCACGCCCTCCACATTCCCGGTTTCCGGCGGTTTGAGGCTGCTTAAGTTCAGGCTTTCGCCTTTCACGCTGAAACGCCATTCATTTTCCCCGGACTTGGCCACCAAATTGATCTCCGTCACCTTGGCCCCTTTCTGAAGCGCCAGCAACCCTTCTTCAAGGCCTGCGCCGTCGCCCTTGATGCTGATGACTTCGTCCCGGTTGTGACTGCTGTTTGCCAGCACCACCCGGTTGCCGATATAAAGGTCATCCATTTCCAGCGAGGGATCAAGCAATGCGTCCTTGTCCGTTTCGATCATGTGCCACAGCCAGGTCAAAAATTCATGACCCAGAAACTTATACCGGTTGTATGCTACGGATACATCAATCATGCCGCCCCCCTGAAAAATGTCGTGGGTGAAAGTTTTTCCAGACGGTCTTTTTCGGTATCCGTCAGATCGCAGGTCAGAAGCGCCTCGGTATACGGGAACATCCGGATCAGAGACAGCTTGAAGGTTTTGCTGAAAAGGGTTTCCAGTTCCTCGTTGGCGGCCTTGAGGCCCGTGAAAAACCACAAGATTTTGGCCTCATAATTCCATATCAGGTCAAACATATTGGGGGTTGCGGGGATTTTTAACAGCAGCCGCCGGATCACCTCGTCCTTGATCTCGGTTTTTTCATTGCGGTGTAAAGTTTCGCGCTCGGACTCGATCAGCCGTTTGGCCACCGCCATATTGAGCTGCTTGGCGACCACCTTGGACGGGATGCTTTTCTTGTCCATCCGCAGGGAAAACACCAGATGGGTGCCGATCATAAACGAAGATCCCTCAAAATTCGGCTTAAACGGCGATTCAAAACTGGTCCACCCCACGCTTTTTTCCTCCGGCTCATTGTCGATTTCCCGGATGGCGTTCGCCGTAAGTGCGGCGGCTACCGTGTCCATGAACCCGCTCTCGATTTCGCCTTCCACACGATACTGCGTAATTGAAACACTTGATGATAATACACCCATACACACTCCCAAAACCGCCTGCGACTTAAAAAATTGAAAGAAGATACCGCCGTTATTTAACCGGAAGGTTTCCGGTCCGGCGGCAAAAACCATAAGGCAAGACTTTTCATTAACCGCTATCCCGATCTCAGGCAAGCATTTTTTCCTGTCAAAAGCGGGGGGGACTTGGTAAAAGAATGCTGCCATGTAATAACGATTCGGGCGCCGGCCGGCCAAGTGCACACCCGTCGCCTTAACCCTTGAATTTGGATACTCCATGAAATTCATCGCCGACCTGCACATTCATTCGCGGTTTTCCAGGGCCACGGCCCGGAACCTGGACTTCCCCAACCTGTATCTGGCAGCCCGGATCAAGGGCATCACCGTAGTGGCCACCGGCGACTGCACCCATCCAGGCTGGTTTGCGGAAATCACCGAACACCTCACACCCGCAGAGCCGGGGCTGTTTAAATTAAAGGACGAACTGGCCGATGCCTGTGAACGCCGCCTTCCTTTTTTGGCGCCCGCACCGGTCCGGTTCATATTAAACAGTGAAATCAGTAATATTTATAAAAAAAACGGGGCCACCCGCAAAAACCACAACCTGGTGTTTCTGCCGGATCTGGCCGCCGCCATAAGGTTTAACGCCCGGCTGGACCGGATCGGCAACATCAAATCCGACGGTCGGCCCATTCTGGGTCTGGACGCGCGGGATTTGCTTGAGTTGACCCTGGAAGCATCGGATTCTGGCTTTCTGGTTCCGGCCCACGTCTGGACCCCCTGGTTTTCCGTGTTCGGCTCGAAATCCGGTTTTAACAGTATCGAAGAATGTTTTGAAGACCTGACGCCGCATATTTTCGCCCTGGAAACCGGCTTGTCATCGGACCCGGCCATGAACTGGCGGGTGGGCGGCATCGATGGGCTTACCCTGATTTCCAATTCCGACGCCCATTCACCGGCCAATCTGGGCCGGGAAGCCAATTTGCTGGACACGGAGTTGTCTTATGAAGCCATCCGGTCGGCGCTGAAAACCGGAGATCCGGAAAAATTCCTTGGCACCATCGAATTTTTCCCGGAAGAAGGCAAATACCACCATGACGGCCACCGCAACTGCGGGGTCAGCCTGCCGCCCGATCAAAGCATCTATTTAAACGATACCTGTCCGGAATGCGGCAAACCCATGACACTCGGCGTGCTGCACCGGGTGGAAGAACTGGCCACAAGGCCGGATGGAGAGCGGCCCGGAAAAACCCATCCCTTTTACCGGACCATCCCTCTTGCGGAAATCATCGGGGAAATCGCGGGCACGGGTGTTAAAAGTAAAAAAGTCAGTGCCTTATATGATGCGGCCATCCGGGAACTCGGCCAGGAACTGCCCATCCTGAACACCCTGCCGATTGATGTGATTTCCCGGTCATCGGTGCCGTTTCTGGGGGAGGCGATTTCCCGGATGCGGGAGGGCCGGGTGCATATCGTGCCGGGTTATGACGGGGAATACGGGCGCATCACCGTATTCGCGCCTGGAGAAAAAGACCATTTGTCCGGCCAGAAAGCCCTGTTTTCCATTCCAAAAAAAGAGTCCCCGCCAAGGGGAAAGCCATCCCCCCCGCCCATCCGTAAAAACCCGGCGGCCGACATCCCGCAACCGGCTGTGGCTGAAAGACCCGCTCCTGAATGGGGTCGGGACATCCTTTCGGGACTCAATCCCGAACAGCGGGAGGCCGTCACCCACCCCGGCGGGCCGATGGTGATCATCGCCGGACCCGGCACCGGCAAAACACGGACCCTGACCTGCCGCATCGCCTGGTTGATCCAAAACCGGCAGGTGCCGCCGGATTTGATTCTTGCGGTCACCTTCACCCACAAGGCGGCAGGGGAAATGTCCGAGCGTCTTTCGGAAATGCTGGGTTCGGATTCGACCCTTCCCCTGGCCCTGACCTTCCACGCCTTCTGTCTCCGGCTGCTGCACGAAATTTCCGGGGATACCCGGCATTCGGTGATTGATGACATGGATCGCAAAGGACTGATGACAGATGCCGTCCGGGCCGTGAAAGCGGCCGCGCCGGACTTGGCCCTCACCGTGGACGGGGCTGCCGATTACATTTCCCGGGCCAAGCAGCTTCTGCTGCTGCCCGCAGATGATCTCACAGTGCTTGGGCCTGATTTTCCGGCATCGGACCTTCAGGCGGTGTATCAAGCCTATCAGCAGATACTTGAGGTACAAAACCTCTATGATTATGAAGACCTGATTTTCAAAACCGTCCGGCTCCTGGAATCCGATCCAGAGCTGAAAGCCCTCTACCGGAACCGCTTCCCCTATGTGTTTGTGGACGAATACCAGGATTTGAACCACGGCCAGTATCGCCTCATCCGGGCGCTCGCACCAAAGGACGGCGATATTTGCGTGATCGGCGACCCGGACCAGTCCATTTACGGGTTCCGGGGATCGAGCGCAGCCTATTTCGAACGGTTCGGCGACGACTATCCCGACCCCGCCCGAATCCACCTGGCAAAAAATTACCGGTCCACGGAAACCATCCTCGAAGCTGCTCACGGGGTCATCCGCCGCCACGCCTTCAACCCGGCCCTTTGCCGGGTGCGCTCCGGCATCATCGGTGACAAAACCATCCGGATTCTTGAAGCCGAATCGGAAAAATCCGAAGCCGTGGCCGTGGGCAAGACCATCGCGCAATTGGTGGGGGGCACCGGGTTTCATTTTGATGATTTCGGCGGCAACGCGGATGCCCTGAACGCTGAGTACCGGGCATTTTCGGATATTGCGGTGCTTTACCGGACGAGACGCCAGGGGGAGACCATCGCCGGGGTGTTTCAATCCGCGGGCATTCCCTTTCAGATGGTGCAAAAAGACCATTTGTTTCGCCAACCAGGGGTCCAGGAATTGATTGCGCTGTTGAAAATCACCGAAAACCGGGGAACATATGCGGATCTCGCCGCAGTCAACGCCGTCCTGCCCCAGGGTCTTGATTTGAACAATATGAGCGTCCGGGACAAAATCCTGCACCTGGCGGCCCTGCCGGAGATTCGAAAACAACTCCAATCCGGAACCGCCAAGGCACAGGAAGCGCTTGACCGCATCCTTCACCTGGCCGAAGGTTTCGGCGAAAATACAATAGATTTTCTGGAAACCACGGCCCTGGAAACCGACCCGGATGTTTTTGACGACAAAAGTCAGAAAGTAGCGCTCATGACCCTGCATGCCGCCAAAGGTCTTGAATTTCCGGTGGTTTTTATCACAGGCGTTGAAAACGGCTACATTCCGTTTATACGGGAAAAATCCGGCGACTGGGACTTGGATGAAGAACGGCGGCTGTTTTATGTGGCCGTGACAAGGGCCAGGGACCAACTGTATCTGGCGTGGGCTAAAAACCGCGTTATCTTCGGTCAAAAACAACCCCGGCAGCTTTCGCCCTTTGTCGCGGACATCCCCGGCCCGCTTCTGGAACGCATCGTCCGGCAATCCACCCCAAAACCCAAACCCCAGATACAACTGGAATTGTTTTAAATTTTAGGCAATTATGAACGAAACGCTGATACAAACGATTTCCCTGAACAATGGCCTGACCGTCGGGCTTTTCGATGCATCCCGGAAAATTGCCGGCGACCGGTGGCAGGTAACGCTCCTGGCGCGGATGGAGATTCCCGTCGACGCCGTGTATTTGCGTGCCGCAGACCTGCCTAACGCCTTAGAAATCAAACAGGCGCTTGGCGAAACCGTCATTTTTGAGGTCAAAAAACAGCGGAATTTTATTGGTGAACCGGAAAAACAGCCGGTGTTCGACAATATGAAGGATACGTTTATCAAAGTCTCCCTTCCCTACCTTTCCCATCCGGAATTTCCCAAACGGCATATCGCCAGGCAGTTCGCTGAATTCAAAAAACGCCGGGCCTGGGAGAGATAAAATGATCTTGCCTGTTTTTTTAAACAGTTAAAGAGCAACTTCAAGCTTTTGGCCAATCTTGACTTGACGGATGATTCATGTCATATCATCACGGCATGAAAAACAATCCGTATTCTTCTCCATCCATATCCATTCCGGCTACACCTTCAACGGAGTTCCCATGAAAGATCGCACAACAAAAATATACAGTATCATCAAATCGTTAGGCCTTGTGTTCGGCGATATCGGCACCAGTCCCATTTATACCCTCACCGTTATCTTTTTAATCACCCCCCATTCCCTTGAAAACATTATCGGCGTTTTATCCCTCATCGTATGGACCCTGATTCTGCTGGTCATGGTTCAATATGCCTGGCTGGCCATGAGCCTGGGGCAGAATGGCGAGGGCGGCACCATCGTGTTGCGGGAAATCCTCACCCCGCTGCTGAAATCCGGAAGGCAGGTGGCGTTTGTCACCTTTCTTTCATTTGTCGGCATATCCCTCCTGATCGGCGACGGGGTAATTACACCGGCCATCAGTATATTGAGCGCTGTGGAGGGGATGCTGCTGATCCCCGGCCTTGAGGAAATACCTCAAAACTGGCTGATCCTGATTGCCGCCATGATTGCGATTGTCTTATTTTCCTTTCAGAAAAGAGGCACGGACAAAGTCTCCGCCGCGTTCGGCCCCCTGATGGTAATCTGGTTTTCAGCGCTGACCCTGTCCGGCCTGATGGCCATTGCGACGGCGCCGTCAGTGCTTCGGGCCCTGAATCCCTATTACGGCATCCATTTTTTGATGAAAAACGGTTTTGCGGGATTTTTCGTGCTGTCCGAGGTGACCCTGTGCGCCACCGGCGGCGAGGCATTATATGCGGATATGGGTCATCTGGGTCGTGAACCTATTATTAAGGCATGGTATTTTGTGTTTGCGGCCCTCATCGTGAATTATCTGGGGCAAGGCGCTTTTTTGATCCATCACAGCGAGGCCAAAAACATCCTGTTCGCCATGGTGTTTTCCCAGGCGAAATTCCTGTACATTCCCTTTTTGATTTTAAGCATCATGGCCACGGTGATTGCTTCCCAGGCCATGATCAGCGGAATGTTTTCAATCGTATACCAGGGAATCACCACGCGCATCATGCCCCTGTTCAAAATTGCCTACACGTCATCGGAAATGCAGTCCCAGGTCTATATCGGATTCGTGAACTGGTTCCTGCTGCTTTCGGTTCTGTTCATCATGGTCGAGTTTCGTGAATCCAGCCATTTGGCCGCCGCATACGGCCTGGCGGTTACGGGAACCATGACCATCACCGGGATCATGATGACATGGATATTCTGGTTGAGAAGAAAAAAACGGCTGTCGCTGATTTCATTAACCATGATGCTGATCACCGCCGGATATTTTCTTTCCAACACATTTAAAATTCCCCATGGCGGATACTGGTCCATCGTTATCGCGCTCATTCCGTTCGGCATGATTATTCTTTGGCGGGAGGGCCAGAAAAAACTGTATCAGGCGCTCAGGCCGATACCCCTGTCCACATTTTTGGCAGGTTACCGGGAAATCTATTTGAAATTAAACAAAATTAAAGGAAGCGCGCTGTTTTTTGCAAAAGACCCGAAGGTGATCCCCCCCTATATTGCGCACACAATGATCAATAATAATATCATCTATGAGGACAATATTATCGTATCCATTGTGAAGCTTGAAACGCCTTTTGGTATTGAAGGCTTTATCAAGGAGCAAATCGCTGACGGACTGCGTGTATTTGAAATTCAGATCGGTTACATGGAAATCACCCCGGATGTTGAAAAAATATTACGCAAGGCCCAGATTAATGAAAAAGCGATTTTCTATGGTATCGAAGATATTCAAACAGACAATTTTTTCTGGGTTATTTTTGTTTTTATAAAGAAGTTAACCCCTAATATTATTCAGTTTTATAAACTTCCCCGGAATAAAACGCATGGAGTGGTGACCCTTGTGAAGATGTAAGAGACTGTTTCCCGCAGGAACATGGTTATCCGGCGGGGGATATTTTTTAGGGATTCGAAAAATTTTAAAATACCACCATGCCGTTCTTCTTGCTCATGCTCTTGCTCTTACTTTAAAATCTCAAGAATAAGAGCAAGAACATGATTAAGAGCAAGAGCAAGAAAAGGGTATATTAGTAAATTTCAAATCCCTTATAAACCCATTCATAACATATCGACGGATGAAGCCAATGGATATTCCCATCAACACCAATATTGACACCCTGGAAAGGCTCCGGGAGGAATCCCTGACCGCCGGGGGGCTGGCCAAAACCGATGAACAGCACCGCAAAGGAAAGCTCACAGCCAGGGAACGCCTTACCCTGCTGCTGGATGAAGGCTCGTTTGAGGAGTTTGACGTGCTCAAAATCGGACGCGGCGGCGCTCTGGGCGACAAGCGCACCTATCCCGGAGACGGTGTCATCACCGGCCACGGCACCATTGACGGCCGCGAAGTTTTCGTGTTCAGCCAGGATTTCACGGTGATCGGCGGCACTCTCGGGGAAGCCCATTCCCAGAAAATCTGCAAGGTCATGGATCTTGCGGTCAAGGTGGGCGCGCCCATCATCGGGTTAAACGATTCCGGCG
>JBAQUK010000277.1:0-2841 GCA_049297455.1 Desulfosalsimonadaceae bacterium
CTACTACTCCAATGCATAAATTTTTAAAGTGTTGAAATGTCAGTTGAAAAATATAGGAAAATTCTTAGCCTGACGGCTATGGGGTTCACCCCCGCCCTGGCCCAGCAAATCCGGGAGCCGGTAGTTGCCGGTCAGTTTTACCCGAAAGACCCGGTCCGGTTGCGTGAAACCCTTAACGGTTATGTCCGCGAAGCGTTAAAAACCTCCCCGCCTGTTCCGGAAAAGGGGCAACTGAAAGCCCTGATCATGCCCCATGCGGGTTATATTTATTCGGGTTTGACGGCAGCCCATGCGGCCAAGACACTCAAAGACCGGACGTTTAAAAAAATCATCATCATGGGGCCGGACCACCGGGTGGGGTTCCCTTCCGCCGCCGTCAGCAACGCCGCAGCCTTTCAAACGCCACTTGGAAACGTGACCCTCCATCCGGATGCCGGGGGGTTGCGGAAAAAATACCCGGATCTCTTTCAGGCCAATCCGGCATCCGACCGGCTGGAACATTCCATTGAAGTGGTTCTGCCTTTTTTGCAGTACGATCTGCCGGAATTTCAGATAATCCCCATTGTCATGGGGCCGGCGGACGTGGCGTCCTATGCGGATGCCATTGATTCCATTATTAAAATTGATAACGCGCTTACCCCGGACACCCTGATTGTGGTCAGCTCGGACTTGTCCCATTACCTGCCCTATGATGCGGCAAAACGCACGGACCGGGAAACCATCGACTGGATAATCTCCTTAAACAAGGACGCGATTGCTTTTCATTCCGGCCGGGCCTGCGGCCAGGCGCCCATCGGGGTGTTGATGGAACTGGCCCGGCGGCATGGATGGAAACCCGTGCTTCTCCATTACACAAACAGCGGGGACACGGCCGGCCCCAAAGACCGGGTGGTGGGGTACGCGGCCATCGCGTTTTATAAAAATAATAAAATCACCCTCATGAAAGGATCGGAACCCATGGAAAAGGAAAAAGGGGATATTTTAATAAAACTGGCGAGGAAAACCATTGCCGGACATCTGGGAATCGTCCCGGATGGCGTTGGTGATCTGGATGCCGCTTTAAAGGATGAGGCGTTTTCCGATAAACGGGGAACCTTTGTCACCCTGACCATCCACAACCAGTTGCGCGGATGCATCGGCAACCTGTCCTCCGATAAAAGCATACGGGAAGGCGTCCGGGACAATGCCGTTAACGCCGCGTTTGGCGACCCCCGGTTTCCGGCGTTGTCCAAAAAAGAACTGGATGCGGTGGATATCGAAATCAGCCTTCTGACCGAACCCCGTGCCCTGGAATTTTCGGATGCCGAAGACCTGCTGGCCAAACTGCGGCCCGGCATCGACGGCGTGATTATCCGGAAAGCCGGACGGAGCGCAACCTTTCTGCCCCAGGTATGGGACCAGTTGCCGGATAAAAAAATGTTCCTGAGCCACCTTTGCAGCAAAGCCGGTCTGCACATGGACGCCTGGCGCAATCCCGGCCTGGAGGTGCAGGTCTATCAGGTGCAGTATTTCCATGAGCACCGTTGAGCGAACCAGGGCATTCGATCATCGGATTCGACATATCATTATTGCCACCGGCATTTCTTCGGTGGCGACCCAGCTCCTGACCATCCGGGAATTTTTGTCCCAATTCAACGGCAATGAGTTCGTGGTGGCCCTGATCCTGTTCAACTGGCTGTTTCTGGGGGGAATCGGCACCATGCTGGCCGGATTTGCAGGGAGCCGGGCTTCCGTCCGGGATCTTTACCGGGTCTCCCTGGGGCTTGCCCTGATGCCCCCGGTGATGCTGCTGGCCATCCGGAAATCAGTGGATATCCTCTTTATCCACGGCAGCGCCATCGGCTTTTACCCCACCCTGTTCCACACACTGGTTTCCATCGCCCCCTATTGCCTGGTCCTGGGTTTTGCCCTGCCCTTCAGCCTGATTGTGTTACGAACGTTAATACCGGATTATCCCGGAACGAAAGTTTATATTTTCGATAATATGGGGGATATTTCCGGGGGCGTGTTGTTTTCCTTTGTCCTTGTTTTTCTTGCGACCCCGCTCCAGGCAGTTTTTATCGCACAGATTCCCCTGCTTTTAGCCGCATACCGGCTGTATGTTTTTTCCTATGGCAAAAATTTTGCCCTTTTTGCCGCAATCATGGCGGTTCTGGCCGTCCTCACCGCAGGAATTTTGATGGAGCGGCCCTCACTTTCCCCTGAAACCGGAACTTTGGCCGATTACCGGGAATCCCCTTACGGCCGCATTCAGATCATTCAACAAGCCGAACAAACCACCCTGGTGCAGAACGGCCGCCCGGTGTCTTTCAGCCAGAATATGATCAGTGCGGAAGAAGCGGTTCATTTCCCACTGGCCCAAGTGGAACATGTAAGGCGCATCCTGATGATATCCGCCGAAAGCCGGATGATGACGGAAGCCTTGAAATATAGGCCGCAAGCCATTGATTATGTTGAAATCGATCCGTTCATCATGGCGGCCCAGTTCCGGTTCGGCCTGCTGCATCATCACCCGCTGGTTCATGAAATCGCCGAAGACGGCCGGGCTTTTTTGCAGAAAACCAGTCACCGTTATGACGCCATCATCCTGAACCTGCCGGAACCGGACACGTTCCAGATCAATCGTTTTTATACTGAGGAATTTTTTTGGCTGGCCCGTCAGCATCTTTCGCCCGGCGGGGTTCTTTCTTTTGCCGTCAAAGGGTTTGATTCCTACTTAGGAACGTGCATGAATTAAGTTATGCAACTTCAAGGATATATTGAGTCAAACCCCAAATAATCGGTTTACGGGACAAGTAAACTTCGTTTATAATCAAAAGATGATCAAACCTTACCCAAAAG
>JBAQUK010000278.1:0-23652 GCA_049297455.1 Desulfosalsimonadaceae bacterium
CGCCGGAATCGTTTAACCCGATGATGGGCGCGCCCACCTTGACCGCAAGATCCATGACCTTGCAGATTTTCTGGGAATGGGCTTCCCCGAGAGTGCCGCCGATCACCGTGAAATCCTGGCTGAACACAAACACCTCCCGGCCGTCAATGGTGCCGTGGCCGGTGATGACGCCGTCGCCGGGATAGGTGCGGTTGTCGCCCAAAGCGCCGCCGCGCCCGATTTTTATAGCGTCGAACTCCTCAAAAGATTCCTCGTCTATCAAAAGAATGACACGTTCCCTGGCCGTCAGTTTTCCCCGGCTATGTTGTTCATCGATTTTTAATGGCCCCCCGGCCGAAAGAGATTTATGTCGCATTTTTTCGAGGGTTTCAAGATTGGAGCTGATAGGAATATCCATATGAATCACCAGTTCTTATTTCATAAGTGGTTTATTAAAAAATTTCTATCACAGAGGTGTCCTGTTTCGGTAAGAAGCAATTTTTCACATCTTCAAAAGTGCCATCACCACATGCGTGTTATTCTGGGAAAGCTTATAAAACTGAATAATATTAGGAGTAACTTTTTTAAAAAAAATAGAATTATTCCAAAAAAAAATTGTCGGTTCAAATATCATCGATACCGTCGAAAATTGCTTTTTCATTTCTTTCAAGCTATCAATTTTCATTCTATAAAAAAAATAGTGGTTACAAGACGATCAGTCGCATTAAAAAAAATTCTAAGGCAAAAATTCTCGTTTTTTAAATCACATCTTAAAATCATATGCAGTTTTTATGCCACCGATTTTAGAATCGGTAAACTTTCGACCCTGCAAGGGGACTCACAGAGCAGGGCAATTGCATGTAGATCATGTTGAAAGGATTTTCAGGAGGTAACTGCGATCCCAAGCAGCTTTGAGACGTTAAGATTATATATGTTGAACTTAGGAAATATTGGGGGACATATTTCGAGAAAAGAGTTATCAAGTTAAGCCAACAACTAATTGGCTGTATGTGGTTGCTCTATTGATGCAACAGGTCGTGGCTAATCGATCAAAAATTCTTTCACGGCGTCCCTTGAAACGCCTGTTAAAACCGTATGAAAATTCAGACAAATATTGGTTTAAATGTTTTCTGGAGACATGCGTATGAGTACCACTGATCCATGTCTTTAAGCGCGATATCGCCCGATCGACGTCGGGCAAGACTTTAGAAGCCTGTTTTGGTTTAACGTGATACAGTCAATATTGAAATCCTCAGCAATTGACTGATAGCTGGAAAAACCATCTGAAGTGATGCTTGCGGATTGTTTAACCTTTTGCGACAGAAACAGAGCGGCGTGTTCAGAGCTGACAGCATTGGGCAGAAACAATGCAATAGACCAATGCCTTTTGGTCTGGATTCAGCCGCTACCATGACGGCGGTTTTGCCTCCGGTGCCACGGCCGCGTTTACCGGGTTTATTTTTTCCGCCGATTTAGGTATCATCAAACTCGATCATACCGCTTAATGAATAACGTGTATCTCGATCGCACATAGCCTTGCGTATCTTGTGGCACCAGCTACATGCATTGGGATAAGAAATATCCAGGTCATGCTGTAGCTGGCGGGCAGAAGATCCGGTTGTTCTCGTGGCAACAATAAAGATGGCCCAAAACCAGTCTCTTAATGGTTTGCTGCGGGTTTTGTGGAAAATCGTATTGGCGGTCACTGATGTCTGGTGGTGGCATTGATTACATTGAAATGTTTTACGGGTCTATCATGATACTTGTATCCAATGTCTGGATTATGATATAATTTTTATATTTGACGGAAGAAATATGCTTGGAATCGGATTACATGAATAGAAAAATCCAAACCAATCCGTGACCTGTCCGTTTGTTGGAAAAAGAAAACCGGAAGGAAGAACCATGAACCCATCTCAAAAGAAACCCTTTGGCACAGCTCATGCTTCCGATAAATTGTTACGAATTCTCGCCTTTGCTTTCGACCAGATCGATACCATGGCTGGAGTAATTGATAAGGATGGAACGATGCTTTTTGCAAATCGATCGGCCCTTAAGGCTGCCGGGCAGACGCTGAAGCAAGTTATAGGCCGTTCATTCCGCGATTCTCCCTGGCGAAATCATTCGCTTGAGGCTAAAAGACTGACTGATAGAATGATAGAAAAAGCATGTAATGGCGAAATTCCCATAATAGAAGATTCGCTCAAAGGTCCGGATGGTCGCGTCATTCAGGCAATTTTTTCAATCACACCCATCCGGGATGAGAATGGAGAAATTATTGCTCTAGTGCCGGAGGGAAAAATAATTTCAGACATAAAGATGCTTCAGGCAAGGCTTGAAAATGAGCGCTGGGAAATGCAGCAATGGATCGATTCCATGGGATCTTTTGTTGCCAAGTGCACGCCCGACGGAAAGGTTGTTTCCTGTAATCAGCCTTTTTTGTCATCATTTCAATTAAACTTAGAGTCTATTCAGGGAAAATATATTTGTGATTTGACTCGGCTGAAACGTTTTAAAAATCACCAAGAGAAGCTCCGGAGAGTTCTTTTTGATGCCAGAGCTGGAATCAAAGGCTCTGTTGAAATTAATTTTTCATTCGAACAGAACGATGACCGACCATCTCTTTTCAATGCAAGCCCGATTCGGGACTCATCAGGGCGAATCTCCTTTGTGGCGCTGGAAATTACCGATATTTCAGAACAAGTTCAATTGAGGGAATTTACACTAAAAAGGGAAAAAGAATATACGAAACGTCTCGAAGAAGAAGTCTCTAAAATCAAAAAGAGACTGGAAACAACAGAGCAGTTTTATAAAAATCTTATCGATGCCAATCCCACAGGTGTACTTTTTCTTAATCACAACGGTTATGTAATTTTTGCAAATCCAAAGATGGAACAATATTTTGAAAAAGTCGGAATAACGAAAGACCACGTTGTGGGCAAGAGCCTTTCCAGTCTCCATATGTATCCTGCTGATCAATTCTGGCGAAAGGACTTGACTCAATCTGAAAACGAAGCTGTTTTCGGCCAAAAGCGAATGATCTTAAGCAACAACAGCAACGCTGTTTATTGTCTTGAAGTGTTGTTGGGGCCAATTAAAATCCCTGGATCTGATGCAATGGGACAAGTCGTTGTTGTTAATGATGTGACCGAGCGTATCAAACTGGAATCTGATCTGCTGAGTGCCCGAATCCTGGCCGAAAAAATGAATTCATTAGGGCTTTTTGTTTCAGGCGTCGCTCATGAGATGAATAATCCCCTGACCAGTATATTAGGATGTGCCGAACATCTTATAGAGGACCAAGCAAATGACAGCGAGGCTTATGGAGCCTTGAAGATTATTATTGAGGGCGCCGGGCGGGCGAGCCAGATTGTAAGGAACCTTCTAAGATTTGCCTATCCGCAAAGCTCGAACCACACCTCCATCTGTCTCAATGATATAATAAAATATATTGTCAATTTGTATAAAGATCAGGTGTACAAAAAAAATATCCGGATAATCCTTGATTTATGCGAAGAAATTAATTCGATTATTGGGGATACTACTCAGATTCAACAGGTAGTTGTCAATTTTTTACAAAATGCAGTGGATGCAATTGAGGAATCCGGAATAGGTGACCAAATCATTTTTCGAACAATGAATCAAGATGAATGGGTTGTCATGGAAATAGAAGACAATGGTCCTGGTATCCCGGAAGAAAACCAGCCAAACCTTTTTGATCCTTTTTTTACAACTAAATCCCCAGGCAAGGGAACCGGCCTGGGGCTATCAATCAATTACAATGTAATTCAGAGGTGTAATGGTTTCATCTCTTTGGCACAGGATGTGCCGTCTGGCACCCGATTTATTATTAAAATTCATTCGGCCAAAGTACATGAAGCATCGACAAAAAAGAAAAATGAACTTAATAGTATAGCATGCCTGCCTTCAAAAGTATTAATTGTTGATGACGAAAAAATTCTGTGCAGAAACCTTGCAAAATATTTAAAGGAGTTGGGTTGCCAGGCGGATACCGCCTTGAATGGATTATTGGCGATGGAGATACTCAAGAAAAAAACCTATGATCTAATTATGCTTGACCTGAAGATGCCAGTGATGGGCGGGGTTGAACTTTATCAATATTTGGTGGAGAAACGACCGGAATTGGTTAAAAAAGTCATATTTATGAGTGGTTACTCAGACTTTGAGATACAGACTACATCCGTTTTCCCACGCATCCCGGTTCTACAGAAACCGTTTTCGCCAAAAGAACTACTCAGATTATTGTCAAATATTTATGAGAGCCCCCTTCCTCAATAGGAGCTATAAGGTAATGAAGTTAAAAATTCTAGTGGTGGATGACGAAGATTCAATTCGCCATACTTTTAAATTGCGGTTGTCTAAATGGGGGTATGATGTCCATTTGGCACCTGACGGAACTTCCGGTATGGAGTTGCTGGCCAGTAATGATTTTCATGTGGTAATAACAGACCTTAAAATGCCCGGCATCATGGGCAATGAATTGGTCAAACTTATCAGAAAGCGTCATCCTGATATCGAGATAATAGTTATTACTGGTTTTGCAACGGTTGAAGCCGCTGTGGAAGTCATGAAAGACGGAGTTTGCGATTTTCTTTGTAAGCCGCTTGATTTTTTAAAGATAAAATCTATTTTAAAGAAAACCGATGAGCGGCTTGCCTTGAAAGTAGAGAATAAATTACTTAAAAAATCCATTTCAAAACTACAGAATGAACTTGGGGAAAAATACAGCCTGGATGAGATCGTAGGAAAAAGTGAGCCGATGAATGTTGTATTTCAGTTAATAGAATCAGTTGCTCCTCTGGATACGTCCATCCTTATTTCAGGTGAAACAGGAACCGGAAAGGAGCTAATCGCCAAAACGATACATTATAACAGCCCCCGAGCTTCCGGTCCTATTGTTACTGTTGATTGTGGTTCCCTTCCTGAAACACTGCTGGAATCAGAATTATTCGGCCATAAAAAGGGAGCATTTACCGGTGCCATTGCGGACAGGGCAGGTCGTTTTAAGCAAGCCGATGGCGGAACGATTTTTTTGGATGAAATTTCGAGTGCATCGTCTGCCGTTCAGAAAAAATTATTAAGACTTATCCAGGAAAAAGCGTTTCAGCCTCTTGGTGGCGAGACCGTCATCGAGGTCGATATCCGAATCATTGCGGCTACCAATGAAAATTTAATTCAGCTGGTTCAAGAGGGAAGGTTTCGACGGGATCTTTTCTACCGCCTTAACGTGGTTCCAATTCAGTTGCCCCCACTGAGAGAAAGAAAAGAAGACATCCCGCTTTTGGCTCGTCATTTTTTAGAGATCTTTTCACATCAGTTGGGCCTGAATCCGATGTCACTTCATCCCGAAGCGGTCACTCAACTCATCAGTCACTCATGGCCTGGTAATGTACGAGAATTATCGAATGTCATGGAGCGAACAGTCATATTGACTCAAGACAAAATAATTCGAAAAGTTTTTATCACCGAAATGGCATGCGATGAAAAAATAATAAACGTTACACTCCCGAGTCTTTTCCCGCCGTTGAAGGATCAGATTGTTGAAGTTGAGCGAAACTATCTCAAACTGGCTATGGAAAGATATCATGGACGGATTAATCAGGTGGTAACGTGCTCGGGTATAAATACGCGTACCCTTTTTCGTAAATTGAGGCTTTATAATCTTGATAAGAAAGAATATCGTTAAAAGATTGTATGAATATAGTTATTTCACATGTCAACCTGAATAACGGTATGCTAATATGGATTTATTTTGATTGTTAAAAACAGCCATTTTGGCTTATTTTTTGTTTCTTGAGAAAGCATGCATTTTATATTTTTCGCCATTAGATTTTACAAAAAATCATAACAGATTAACATTTGGATTCATCTCTCCCCGCCGAAGAATTCGCCCCCTCCAGGACTCATTGCCAGTTGCTTACACTTTGGCATTATTGCATATAATGGCATACTTCTTGTATTATCAATATGGCATGGTATTGCTAACCTATTGAGTGTTCGATCATTTAATTGCAGTTTGCGGAGAGTACAAAGAAGCAAGAAGAAGATATGGCGTTATGTAATTTATTCATTATGCCATCAGGCTTGCTAAACATTAGAAACATTAATTCAACGGTCAGCTTAAGGAGGATGATGGATGAAAATTAAAAAAATAGCTGTTATGTTTTCCGGGGGCACGGATTCAACATATGTTGCCTGGTTGCAGCTGCAAAAATATGATCAGATTTATCTTGTTACTTTTATAAGACATGGTCTGAGGCGAGCCGAGAATCTTCAAGATGCAGTAACCAGACTGATGCAGAAAGCGCCTTCGAAAGCAAAAATTCATCATCAAATAATAGATATTGAAGATATTTACCAGATGATTACGCCTCACCAGGAGAAGCAAGAGGCCCAGCAGGCAGTTCTTAGCCAGAAGCTAAGTCCCTTGTGGGAAGATGCGCATGGACTGCGCAATGGCCGCGAAACATATATGAAAAATATGCACAAACTGTTTATGGCCAATGAATGCCTGCAATGTAAAATTGCTATGGATATCGCAGCAATAAAATTTTGTAAGGAAAACAATATCTCAAACGTTTGTGATGGCAGCAATACTGAACAATTGGATGACGGATCGCAGCTTGAAGACGTCAAGGTGATTGCCCGGGATATATTTAGTCGGTATGGGATTAATTTTTCTTCGCCAGCCTTTCATATCCCTGCCGAGGAAAGATGCCAAACGCTTTATGAAGCGGGGATCACGGATCATCCGGATCATAAAACAAAGGAGAAGACGCATCAGATTCCGTCAAGACAAATACAATGCACGATTCCATCATCAGTTCTGTGGACAAGCTGTATTTTTCCATGGATGGTATATGATGGACAATCATGCAACGATTATGTCGAGATGTGCTGCACATATTTTAAGCAAGCAATTGAAAAAGGATTAGAGTTGATAGATATTAAATTATGAAATCAGCGGAATCTACATCTTTGATTTAAGACTCGCACAAGGATGTCGTCCGAATTTTTTATGAGAATTGATTAAATTTCTACTGTAAAAATTTGTTTGGAATAACTTAAATCGGACATGATTGCAAAAAATGCCATTATGTCCGATTTTTAATTGAATTAATATTTCAAAGAATGATCTGTAATAATTTAAAGAAATTTTTTTTATTTAAATTTCCGGGCATGGCAGTTTAAAGACCATGCTCTGTCTAAATATTTAATCCCTCCTTAAACCGTTTCTTCCGCGTATTCCCAATTTTGGCATAATATTTGTATAGATTTATATTTCAGGATCGTCGGCATCGTTTTTTCCCGGGATCAGATGCATTCACAAATGGTAGTGCATGGAGTTCCTATGTTGAGAAAATGTAGATCATTGTAATTAAGATTAAAAAATAAGGAGGTACCGGATGAAGTGGAATGTCGGCAAAATCGCAGCCAAGCAGGCAATTGCTATACCGGACAAAACAGCGTTTATTTTTGAAGACAAGAATATCACCTATGGGCATCTAAACGAGGAAACCAATCGGGTCGCCAATTATTTGCTGTCAAAGGGTCTTAAAAAAGGAGATCGTATTTCAGTGCTTTTGGCCAATTGCCCGGAATTTATGGCGATATATTTAGCTGCGGCTAAAATCGGTCTTATTTTTGTACCGTTGAACGTTCGTATGGTGGCTGGTGAAGTTCAATATCAGCTCAATGACTGCGGTTCTCGCCTGCTTATCTTTCATGATGCGTTTGCCGGTAATGTTGAGACAATCCGGTCTTCTGTTCAGGTGGAAGAAGACAAGTTCCTATGGTTGAAAATTGGTATCCCGGGGCTGCCGGAATGCCCGGAGTGGGCGAGTGATTATCATCATGTAATTGATGATAAATCAACAGATGAACCAACGATTGACATGGCCATCGACATTGATGATCCTTTGGCCATTATTTACACTTCAGGTGTCACCGGCAATCCAAAAGGAGCCGTGCTTTCCCACGGCCAGACATATTTCAAAATTTTTCAGATCATGATGTATACAGACATGTCCGAGGACGATATTTTCCTGTCCCAGCTACCTTTATTCCATTCTGGCGGGCTGTTTATCATTGCTACACCGGTCTTGTGCCGGGGTGCATCATTTATTATGAGACTCAGGTTTGAGCCGGAACAGTTTGCCAAAGATATCGAAAAATATAAACCCACGGTGATTTTTGCCCTGACCACTATGTGGCGCCTTATCCTGCAGTCAAAGGCGCTCGACAATATCGATGTGAGCAGTGTTAAAAATGTGTTGGGCGGCGGTGAAAGGACACCCATCAGCCTGCTCGAAGAATTAGCCCAAAAGGGACTCTTCATGCAGCAAGGTTTTGGGCAGACGGAAAACTCCGCCATGATGATGCTACCCAAAAAAGACATTATAAAAAAAGAAGGCTCCATCGGTTTGCCGGGCTTTTTTACGGATATCTGGATTCAGGACTTTCACGGGGAAAGGACTCCGCCAGGCGTTATCGGAGAAATAGTGGCCACTGGTCCCACCGTGATGACAGGATATTGGAATCTGCCTGAAAAAACAAGAGAGACGATTGTCGATGGCGTTTTGCACACCGGCGATCTTGGCTACATGGATGAAGACGGTTATTTTTATATCGTTGACAGGGCCAAGGACATGTATCGTAGCGGTGGCGAGAACGTATATCCGGCACAGATCGAAAAGGTGCTGATCGATCACCCGAAAATTGAAAATGTGGCCATTGTCGGAGTGTCTGATGATCGATGGGGTGAGGCAGGGAAAGCCTTTATTGAATGTGTAAAGGGTGAAAGCATTACCAAGGAAGAAGTCCATGAGTTCCTTAACGGAAAGATCGCTAAATACAAATTTCCGGCTCATGTTAAAATAATCGATGCCCTTCCGATGACTTCAACCGGGAAAATTAAAAAAGCGGAACTAAAAATAGGCAACCTGGCTGAATAGCCTGCTTTCTCGGCAGCCACTTCGGGTTTGATAACGTTTTGCCTGAATCTGGGATGAATATATAAATTTTATTATAGAATATCAAGATGTTGGATAAGAACAGGGAGATCACACGATGAACGATACCAAAGAGAATAAGGAAAAAACAGGACAGGCACATCAACAGTGGCAGGAAGGTGTGATTTCGCCGCATCTGAATAAATTAGGCCTTAAAAATAGTCCGACACGTTTTTATACGCCTGCGGATATAAAGAATTTTAGCTTTCTTGAAGACGTCGGCTTTCCCGGCCAATACCCATTTACCGCCGGAAATGATCCAATTCCTAAATGGCAGGCTTTTTCTGAAATGATGGCAAAGGCGGAAACGCGGTTTGAATGGGGCACCAGCGGTGCCGGAAAATATGCTGGTTTTGGGACGGCTAAAGATTATCGGGATTACCTGATCCGGATGCATTCACTGGGACGTAAAGGTGCTCCGAACATAGCAATGGATCTGCCAACACAATGCGGTTATGACTCGGATGATCCCCATGCAGAGGGTGAGGTCGGTCGGGTGGGTGTGGCGATAGATTCCCTTAGGGATTTTGAAATCATCTACGAACCCTACATCGGGGATCTGAATCTGGACAAAATTGCATCAAACTTTACCATTAATGCGCCGGCGGCGGTTATCATCGCCATGTACGCAGCATTGGCCGGGCAACGCGGTATTCCAATCAACAAACTAAGGGGTACGCCCCAAAATGACATCTTAAAAGAGTTTGTTGGCCGGGGTACTTATATATTTCCTCCGGGGCCATCTTTGCGGCTTTTTCGTGACACGCTTACTTTTTGTACCAAATATATGCCGAAATTTAATGTTACCAGCATCGGCGGATATCATATGCGAGAAGCCGGGGCCACAAGGGCTCAGGATCTTGCTTTTAGCATGGTGATCGGTGCCGCCTATCTTCAGGCAGGGGTTGATGCGGGGCTTGATATTGATATTTTTGCCCCCCGATTTACTTTTAACGCCTTTGGCGGAAGCATGGAGTTTTACAAAGAAATTGCTTTCCAGCGTGCTGCCCGTAGAATGTGGGCCCGCATGCTGAAAGAACGTTTCGCCGCAAAAAATCCAAAAAGCATGATGATCCGGCAGATTTCCACAGCTCACATAGGATGCAGCAGTACCCAGTTGCAGAGACCTCTGAATAACCTTGTCCGTTCCGTTGTCGGAGCTATGGCAGCCGGAATGTCCGGAGGTCTTCCGGGTGTATATCCTCCATTTGACGAGCCGCTTGGGTTGGGACACAGCCTGGAAGCCCAGCAGCTGGTTTATGACGGAACGCGGGTACTAATATATGAGGCCAAGTTAGGTGAGACTTTAGACCCCTGGGCAGGATCCTTTTTTATGGAATCAATGACGAATGAGATTGAATCCGAGGCAAAGGCGGAATTCGATAAAATCGAACAAATGGGTGGGGTTGTTGCTGCCATTGAAAACGGATATATGCAAAAGGCCGTCGCCAAAAGTGCCTATGAAAAACAGAAAAAAATTGAAAACAAGGAAGAGTTTGTTGTGGGCGTCAATTGTTTTATGGGCCCTGATGAAATAGATGTTCAGGTCAACCGCAGCGTTGAAGAAGTGTATTCGGCAGATTTGATGGCCAGCGCGGAGCACCGTCAAAAAGAAAGTCTTCAACGTCTAAAAAATGATCGAGATAACAGTCTGGTTGCACAGAGCCTCAAAAAATTGAGACAGAACGCCGCTGACGAATCGATCAATCTGATGCCGGACATTCTCTCTTGCGTCAAGACTTATGCGACGTTGCAGGAAATTTGTGATGTTCTCCGAAATGTTTTTGGCGAAGCGAAACCTGCATTGATTTAAAAATTAAAAAGGGACTTTTCGACAGATGTTGTTTTGATTTTTAACGTAACCAGCGGAGCATAAAAATGGCAGATTTAATAAAAGTTTTTTTTTCAGGCATATTTTTATTTAATGCAATTCCGCATCTGGTTCAGGGGATTTGCGGTAAACGTCACATGACGCCCTTCTCTCAAAAATCCAGCCCGACGATAAATGTTATGTGGGGATGGATCAACCTGCTCATCGGCGGTTGTCTGTTTATTAACCTTGATGCAGAAATACTGGCGGGCTCAACGATTACTGCTTTTTTGTTGGGGGGCTTTCTAATATCACTGATTTTGTCAATGTTCTGGAGCAATCCGAATGCAAAGCTGCCCTGGCATAATAATTAAAAGAACGCAGATAAAAATTCTTTATTGGGGACGATCTGTTGTGTCTGAGGTCAAGGTTATTAATTATATTATTAGAGTATAAGGAGGTATTCAATCATGCCGGAAAAATCTATCGAACTGACCAAAACATTAGCTCACTTTATTGCTAAAACAGAGAAATCGAATATCCCCTCTCATGTTTTTGATCATGCCAAGGTCGCCTTTAAGGATTGGCTTGGCGTTACATTTGCCGGAAAAAATGACCCGCTGGTTGAAAAATTAATTAAATTTGCTGACCTGATGGGTGGGCACAAACAGGTGACCTTGTTGGGGTATGGTGTCAAAAAAACAGCATGCCAGGCAGCTTTAATCAATGGTGCAGCATCTCATGTTCTCGACTATGACGATACTCTGGAGCATTTTCTGGGACATCCATCCGTGACGATATTCCCCTCTATTCTTGCGCTTTCGGAATGGATGGAGAAGTCCGGCAGTAATTTTCTTACCGCTTACATTATTGGCCTTAAAGTGGGGGCTGTTATCGGGGCTTGCGGCGGGATTGAGCATTACATGTCCGGCTGCCACCCGACCTCAACGCTTGGGCATTTTGCTTCGGCTGCCGCTTGTGCGAAACTGTTGGGGCTAGATGAAAAACAATCTGCTAATGCCTTGGGAATTGCCGGAACTCAGGCTTCCGGATTGAAAATATCTTTTGGAACAATGAGCAAAGCATTTCATGCCGGTAAAGCATCCCAGTCCGGTCTAATGGCTGCACTTCTTGCAAGGGATGGGTTCACCGGTGCTGAGGATGTCATTGAAGGCGCCCACGGTTTTTTCAAAGTTTTTAAAGGAAATGTGAGTGAAGATGTCGTAAACACAATAGGCAAGACATGGGAGATTGAAGATTTGGCACAGAAATACCACGCCTCCTGCCATGCCACCCATTCCCCCATCGAAGCGGCCCGATTTATCATCCAGAAGGAAGGATTAGAACTCAATGATATCAAAGAAATCAGGGTGTTTTCCTCAGCCCTGGCCCTGTCGGCCGCCAGCAAGATGGAAGCCAATACTGGCCTGGAAGGAAAATTCTGTATCCCATATTGTGTGGCCAATGCGCTATTAAATGAAAATACCGGGATGCAGGCGTTTACTGAGGAAAAGATCAATGACCCAGAATTAAAGGCCTTTATGAAAAAAATAACTGTCAATACCACACAGGATTTCCAAGCCCTGCAAGCAAGAGTTGAAATCGAAACCAAATCAGGAAGAGCATATACCGCTGTTTCAGATATTTTAAAGATCATACCGGAGCTTCAAGAAAAAAAGTCTAAAATTTCAGCTAAATTTAAAGACCTTTGCTCGCCTGTCCTTGGTAATCCAACGGCTGATGCTATGGATATGGCAGTTGATTCCCTTGAAACAATCGACAACATGAAGACATTTGTCAAGTCGGTACAAAAGGAATAGAGCACGATTCGCAGCTTTTGTGCAGGGCATGTTGTGAGATGGATAATCAGGTTTATGTAGATAAATGAGAGTTGAATAAAAATATATATAGGAGGAAAAAACGAATGTCTGAAAAATGTGTCATTGTCAGTGCCAAAAGATCGCCTTTTGGAAAATACCTCGGTTCTCTTTCCGAAATGGAGCCGCTTGATGTGGCTGTTCATGTTGCTAACGCCACGCTGGAGGCAGCAGGAAACAATGTTAAAGATGAAATCGATCAGATTTTTGTGGGAAACTGTATACCGAGTTCCTATGAGACCGGTTCGGTAACGGGCAGACAGATTGGCCTTAAGGTGGGCCGTGACGTATTCACAACAACTATTGATACTGCCTGCTGCTCGCCCCTTACCGCACTTCGAATGGCGCTCTGGGGCATTCGGCTGGGCGAAATAGAGTCTGCGCTTGTAATTGGTACAGAGGCCATGAGCAGGGCGCCTCATATGTCGCGTCAACTCAGGGCTGGTGTCAGAATCGGTGAAGTGAAGATGCCTGATCCGATATTCCCCATCATGTATCCCGGCTACCATTCAGTGGCGGTCGATGCGTCTGATGGCGCTGAAAAATATAATGTTCCTAAAAGAATGCTGGACAGCTTTGCAATGGGCTCCCATTTGAAATGGGCGGCTGCAATGAAAGCTGGAAAATTTGATGATGAAATCGTTCCCATACCAGTAAGAAAGGGAAGACAAAAATTCTTTTTTGCAGCAGATGAAATGCCGAGACCCGGCGGAAGCGTCGGGGCGCTCGAAATGCTTCCGCCGGTATTTGGGGCAAAAACTACTACGGCCGGAAATGCGCCGGGGTTGAATGACGGTGCGTCCGCCATGGTGATTATGACCGAGAAAAAAGCGAAGGCACTGGGTCTTACCATTCTAGGGACGATCATTGATCAGGTCGGGAGAACCGACATGCCTTATGGCATATCGTGGATTCCAGCCTTTGCCATTAACAAGTTGCTGGAAAGAACAAAGATGGCCATTGAGGACATCAGTCTGATTGAAATCAATGAGGCTTTTGCCGCAATGCCATTGGTCAGCACCAAAATACTGGCGGAAAATGATGAAAAAAAATGGCACGAGTTGATAGCGAAAACCAATGTTAATGGCGGCGCAATTGCTATTGGGCACCCGGTAGGGGCTTCCGGCCTCAGGATTACCATGGCAATGATGTACGAACTTCGGCGAAGAGGCGGAGGAAATGCTGTGGCTGCCATATGCGGAGGTTTAACCCAGGGCGAAGCGATCATGGTTCAAGTGTGAAACCCTTTTTGGAAAGAATAATCTATTCAGATTTTAGGAGGTAAAAAAATGCCTGAAGTTATATACCGACTCGATCCTGTTAATAAAATTGCAACATTTCTCATAGATACCGCAGGACCGGTCAACACCATTGGAGATCAGTTCATCAAAGATTTGGCAATTGCTACTGAAAAAGCAAACCGAGATAATGCCAAAGGCGTTATTTTAACGTCGCTTAAGAAGAAGAGTTTTTTAGATGGCGCCAACCTCATGGAAATAATGAAGGATGGATCAGCGCTGAACCTGAAATATACTGTGCTGAAGCTTCAGGAAACGTTTGCGGCTCTCGCCAGGAGCCCGTTCCCAGTTGTTGCGGTTCTTCCCGGCCAAACCGCACTGGGAGGCGGTTTTGAGATGCTTTTATGGACCTGTGACCATGTCTTTGCCACTGAAGGTACAAAATTGGGATTGCCGGAAGTCAACATTGGCCTTTTCCCGGCAGCCGGCGGGCCCGAAACCTTAAGAAGGGTCATCGGACTTGAAAAAGCGATTGAGGTTGTCATGCGTGGGCAGGTGCTTCCAGCAGAAGCATACGCGGATTCATGTTTAGTTACAATTAGCGATAAAAAAGACATTCAGAACGATGCTGAACAATGGATTGAATCTCATCCGATTATTGTCAATCGGAATTATGATCCCTTGTGGAAAGAACCCGCAAAATTAACCAAAAAAGTTCGGGACGCGTTGATTAAAAAAGTTCGGGAACGGTTTGCCCTTTGTCCGGAAAAACCTTATTTGAAGGCGGCGATTGATGCCATTGAAGAAGGGCTTGAATTGCCTTTTGAAGAAGCCGCGAAAAATGAAGTCATTCACTTTGCCCCGCTGATTGAGCATCCCAATGTAAAAAACAAGATCGATTTTTTCTTTCTAATGACAAGTATTGCGCCGAGATTGTCTATTGTTAATTTGGAAAAAGCAATCCCCGCACCTGAATTGGCAATCATCGGCGCAGGTCTCATGGGGCAGGGTATTGCTCAGGTTTGCGCGGATAAGGGTATCAAAACCCTCCTTATTGATATTGATATAAAAACCGCTGAAGCTGCAAAGGAAAATATCGGCAAGGGCTTGGAACCTTTGGTAAAAAAGGGGCGCTGGACTTTGGAACGAAAAAATATGGTGATGGATAATATTCGTGTATCCGATAATTATGATGAGTTGAAAACTATTCCGCTGGTGATTGAAGCTGTTTTTGAAGACCTTGATTTAAAGCGGAAAATTCTCAAGCAGGTTCAGGACATCAACCCGGATATTGTTTTTGCGTCCAATACCTCCACTATACCCATGCAGGAAATCGCCGCTGAATCCGTTTGTCCGGAAATGGTTGTGGGGATGCATTATTTTTCACCGGTTCCTTTAATGCCGCTTCTGGAAGTCATTCAAGGGCCGCAAACATCTGAAAGTGCGCTTGCAACCGCAGTCGCTTCCGGCCGGCAGCAGGGAAAAACCTGTGTCATCGTCGGCGATGGCCCTGGTTTTTATACCAGCAGAACATTCGGCGTTTATGTTATGGCCGGTTTTTATCTGGCGGAAATGGGGGTTGACCCCTGGGAAATTGACCAGTTGGCCCTTGAAGCCGGTTTTCCTCAGGGCCCGTTGAATATTTACGGGACAGCCGGCGGGAATGTCATTTATCATGCCGGGTCGTATATGCAATCAAAAAAGCCGGAGCTGATTCAAGTACCGAAAACCCTGATTAAAATGTATGAGGCCGGTTATGTGGGCGCCGGGAAACCCTGTTTTTACGGCCCGGGCATGAAACCGGACAAATCGGCATTAGAGCATGTCGTCCGCAATGAATCCCTGCCGACCCCAACCCGTGAGGAAGCGAAAGAAATGCTTTTGCTCGCAATGGCCAATCAGGCGTTTCATTGTCTGGACGAAGGAGTTGTTAAAAATTATTACAGTATGGATCTTGCTTCCGTCATAGGGATCGGATTCCCTGACTGCTGGCATGGCCCCGGTCGTTATGTCTCCCAGAAAGGGGTTAAATATACACTTGGGCGGTTACAGGAATTTTATGACAAATACGGACTGGCGTTTTTCAAGCCCGCCGGAGAATTTGAACGGTTGATCGCCTGCGGAGTTGATAGTGGCCTCGTATAGATGAAAATACGCTCCTATAAGTTATTTTAATCTTATAGGAGCTTATTTTAATGACCAGAAAGATATATCTCAGATTTTCGATACGGCTCATCATAAATGAGAAAAATAGTGGGATAGTGAGGTATTTAAAATGAATACGGAAAAAAAAATTAGAGTATTGGTTGCCAAACCTGGCTTGGATGGCCATGAGCGTGGCGCCAGAGTTATTGCCTACGGTCTACGGGATCTGGGATTTGAGGTTATATATACGGGTCTGAGACAGACACCGGAAGAAATCGTCAGCGCTGCCGTTCAGGAAGATGTCGATGTGGTGGGCCTTTCTATTTTATCAGGGGCTCATCTGACATTGACGAGGAAGGTCATTGAAAAACTATCAGAACAAAATGCAAATGATATTCTGGTCATTATCGGAGGGGTCATCCCGGATAATGATGTCCCTGAACTGAAAAAAATGGGTGTCAGCGGCGTGTTTACTTCAGGCACTTCCATAAAAGATGTGGGAACATTTATCAGGTCAAATTTACCCTAAGGGTTATGGTATCCGATTTTTTAGGAGGCAAACATGGTAAAGAATCGAATCGTCGAGATTACCGGGACTAAATATCCGTTTATTTTAGGCCCCATGCGTCTCATCACCCTTGGTGAAATGGCGGCAGCCGTATCAAACAGCGGGGGTTTCGGTCAGATTGCCGCCTCCGGTCTCTCTTCGGACCGGTTACTTCTGGAAGTTAAAAAAGCAAGGGATTTGACGGATCAACCATTTGGAATAAATATCCCTCTCTATCGCATGAACGCCTTTGATGCGCTTGAAATAGCCATTGATGCAGGAATTAAAACCATTACAACATCTGCGGGAAACCCGGCGATGTTTATGAAGCGTATCAAAGAGGCCGATTTAAAAGTGCTGCATAAAGTTTCCTCCAAAGAAATGGCACTGAAAGCTCAATCCTGTGGCGTTGACGCTGTCATAGCCACAGGATTTGAGGCCGGTGGTCACGTTGGTCGACAGGGAACAACAACCATGTGCATGGTACCTCAGTTGGCCGATGCCTTAAATATACCTGTCGTTGCCGCGGGGGGGATTGCCGATGCGCGTGGGGTTGTTGCCGCCTTTGCGTTGGGCGCTGAAGGGGTTGAATTAGGGACCCGATTCGTCGCCACAGATGAATGCTCAACTCCTGAATTTTTTAAACAACTTATTGTGGAAGCGGATAGCGATTCCACAATTCTCCTCGGCAAAGATGCCATGCCTATCCGGGTTTTAAGAAACCGCGCAGTGGACATGATACAGAATCCGGACAAGCATCAGGAGGACATGCATCTTAGAGGCGCTGATGCAGACGCTCAATATATTCAGTCAGGAGGCGATGCGGATACTGCGGTTATGCCGGCCGGACAAATTTCGGGCTTAATAAAAAAAATAGAGAAGATCGACAAAATTTTTCTGGGATTGATACAGGGAACTGATCTATTGACGCAACAACTGAAGACAATGTTTGGAGGCGGATGATGCAATGGGAATATGTTCTTTTAGACAAAAA
The DNA here is from genome assembly GCA_049297455.1 of Desulfosalsimonadaceae bacterium. GTDB lineage: Bacteria > Desulfobacterota > Desulfobacteria > Desulfobacterales > Desulfosalsimonadaceae > SURF-3. The sequence goes on from JBAQUK010000278.1 coordinate 17,623, forward strand.
AGATAAAATCGCCACCATAACCTTAAACCGGCCGGATAAATATAATGCATTTGCCGGTAATATGAGAAACGAGATCCTTGAAGCCGTGGAAAACGCAGGGGCAGATCCGGGAATTCGTGTAATCGTGATCACCGGGGCCGGCGACAAGGCTTTTTGCACAGGCGGCGATGTTAATGAATTTGTGGCCGGTGAAACCAAGGCGCTTGCGAGTAATGTTTCACACGAAAGACATACTATGTGTAAAACCGTTCTGGCTATAAATTCAATTGAAAAACCGGTTATTGCAGCGGTTAACGGCGTTGCTGCCGGTGGTGGATGCAATCTGGCGCTTTCTTGTGATATCAGGATTGCCAGTGAAAAAGCCAGATTCGGGCAGGTTTTTACCAGGAGGGGCGCTTTTCCCGACTGGGGTGGGATTCACTTTCTGCCGCGATTGGTCGGATATGCCAAAGCAGCGGAGCTGTTATTTTCCGGTGAAGTAATAGATGCCCGGGAGGCGCTGGCGATGGGTATGGTAAATAAGGTGGTGCCACCTGAAGAGTTGCTTCCCGTTACGTATAAGATGGCGGAACGAATGGCAAAAAATGCGCCGATTCCGATCGCTTTCGTCAAAAGGGGTCTGCAGAATTTTTACAAGACAGATTTGCCCCAGGCGCTCGACTATGAGGCATATGTCCTTGATGTGTGCCTGAAAAGCGAAGATTTCATGGAAGGGTTTAAATCATTTCTTGAAAAAAGAGAACCGGTTTTTAAAGGCAGGTAAGAACACAACATAAATTATGATAAACAGCCTCGATAAAAAGGAGAAGGTTGGATGTCAGTTTCATTTTCACGATGACGGGAAACTGTTACAGGATGATATGCGATAAAAGGTGGTTTAGGCCCTGATCCTGAACCGTTGACTAAAATGTCTGTGCCAAAGATTAAACGGTATCATTTTTGCAGTTTCTCGTCTTCGGGGAAATGAGGTTGAGATTTGTTTTGCTTTAACGGTGGGGAGGCAAAGCAAAGAGATAATCCATAGACGGAGATAAAATTCAATGTGGGAAGATTGGAAAAGCCTGATCGTCGAAATGAGAAAAGGATCGGTTCGTGGCCTGGCAAGACTGATTACCCGGGTCGAGAATCGGGAACCGGGATGGATGGATGCAATGCAAATGATCTATCCCATGACAGGAAATGCGTGCGTTATCGGGATCACGGGCTCACCGGGTGCCGGGAAAAGCACTCTTACGGATCGATTGGCCCGTGAGCTGTTCGACAGAGGTTTTAAAATCGGGATTATTGCCGTGGATCCCTCAAGCCCGTTTTCCGGAGGCGCTCTGCTGGGAGACCGTTTACGTATGAAAGAAGTCAGTACCCTTGATGATGTTTTCATCCGTTCCATGGCTACGCGTGGCGCTTTAGGCGGATTAAACCTGTCGGCCCGGGACGTGGTTAAAATTATGGACGCTTTCGGTAAGGATATTATACTCATCGAAACCGTTGGGGTGGGACAGGATGAAGTGGAGGTCGTGAAGGCTGCAGACATGGTGCTGGTTGTCTGTGTCCCCGGAATGGGTGACGGTATTCAGGCGATTAAGGCCGGGATAATGGAAATTGCCGATATCTTTGTTGTTAATAAGGCTGATCAGGGCGAAGCTGATCAGGCTGTTGCTGATATTAGTGCCATGCTGGAGCTTTCTTCTGACGAAACATCATCACAAGTTCCGGTGCTCAAAACAATCGCCGCAACCGGTGAAGGCGTGTTGGATTTGGTCACGATTATGCTTAAGCTACAGGAAGTCGGACGGATAAGGTCCTCGTGGCATGAAGAACGGATCAAGGAAGAAATTTTATCTCTTCTTGAAAAGGAAGTCGCGTATATTCTCCGGTGCAGATGGGATCAAAACGGTAATTTGGATCAGGCGGTGAAACAGGTGATCGCTCGCAAGAAAGATCCATATTCTATTGTACAGGAGATGCTTGCTTTAATGCACTTACAATAATTTGGTTATCGCCGGGGCAGTAATATATATAATCAGGAGATAAATGATGGGACATGGAAAGATAACGAAATCTCTGGCGGGTTTTTGTAAAAATACATGCCCGGTGTGTACACGGGCAAGGGAAAAGGGTGAAGGGCTTTTATACAATTTTGTCAAGCTGGAGGAAGAACTCTGTCCGGCCTGCAGGTCTTATAAAAAAGTATACGGTGTACCGGCGCATAAAAAAATCGGGCATACGGGGTCTGAATAAATTCTTATGGGATATCGGTTGATGCAGGCAGGTGATTACTATTGAGTTCTTTTCGGCTTAGTTCCCGGCCATGCCGTTTTTATCTCCATTCATATAAAACATAAAACCGAATCCTTTCGTAGCGAGCAATATCGATGGAAAACTTTGCGAAAGCCTCTCGTGTCTCTTCTATCGGATCAGAGCACTTTGCCTATGACGCGACCCTCCAATTCGGAACAAGGATTTTATCAGGTGTTATTACGGGATGTTATTTTTATTTTACTCCGGCACCACCGTTTGTTTTGTCAAGAAAGGCAATGCTTTGTATAGTGATTATCTATGTCTTTATAACCGTCATATTATTTCTTAATCGCGTCATATCCGGTCGATTTTACAAAAAAAAAGAATATGCAATAGAGTGTAGATGCAGCAACTGGAACGACATAATCGCTTCTATGCTGGCTATCATAGCTGATCCCTGTCTGATGCATCCGACGTTGGTTCTGCTCTTGATCGCTATACTGGGGAACGGGATGCAGCATGGGCTTGATATTTTTAACGACTTGCTTCGCCTCGGAATTCTGGCAGGGCTGCTAAGCGTGATTTTGCATTTTTCCCTGTTAATGAGACTGCCGCCGTACCCGTTTTATTTTTATTCGGCATTTCTTTTAATCACTACCTTTCATTCTTTTTTTCTGGCACGGCGAATTGAATTTTTGAGAAAAAAGGCCGAGTCCCAGGCCCAGACCGATGAATTGACCGGCTTGATGAACCGCCGGGCGTTTTTCCGGGCGGCAAAGTACCTTTTTTCCCTGCGTGAGCGATTGCCGTTGACGATAATTGTTATTTATGCGGATCTGGACAAATTCAAAAAGATAAACGATACCATGGGCCACGACATGGGGGATCGCGTATTGTGCAAATTTGCCGAACTGTTAAAAACTGGTTTTCGGGGAACAGATATTATCAGTCGGTACGGTGGCGACGAATTCGTTCTTCTCCTCATAGATATCGACATCGAAAAGGCGGGCATTCTCATGGGGCGAATTGATAAACGCTTTACGGACTGGGGAAAAGAGGGTGGAATTAACGTGGGGATAAGCTGGGGCATGAAGACCCCGAAAAAGGATTGCAACGATATTGACGAAATCCTGAAACAAGCCGATGAAGCGCTTTATGAGGAAAAAATCAAAAAAAGTGCATAGTATCCTTTAATAAATAATAAATCAGGAATTGTCCAACCTTTCGCCTGCGATTTATCTTTTTTTGTATTCTATCAATTTTGATGAATACATCCATTGATAGAAAATATGCTTTAACTATTTTTTTATTAAATTCCATATAATAAGGAGACAAGTGCATTATGACAGCGACATTGAGAAACAAGACCTTGAAAACAGAAACCTGCGTCAAGTCCCTTGGCCGGATTGCCGATAGCCGGACGGTGAAAAAAGGCTTAAAAATTTGCCTTGAACGGGCGCGTATCATCACTGATGTATACAAAAAGACCGAGGGGGAATCGATGGCTCTGCGAAGGGCTAAGGGGATGGCGGCCTTTCTGGACAACATGACCCTTTTTACCAGGGAAAACGAACTGATTGTCGGTTGTTTTGCAAGTTCGGAAACCAGCCTGCCGACCTATCCTGAACTGTATTGGCGATGGCTGGAAAAGGCGGTGAACAAGCTGCCTGATTATGCCGGAATGCTCAGTGAAAAAGAGAAAGAAGAATTTTTTGAAATAAATAACTATTGGAAACCCCTCTCCATCCATGGGAGGGAAAGGGGATATATCCCGGACGGCATGCATTGGAAAATGGGTGAAACCGTTACCGGGATGTGGATGTGGCAGTGGGAGATTTCAACGCCTGATTATGAGAAAATATTAAATATCGGCCTAAATGGAATTGTTGAAGAAATTAATGCTAAGATTAAGGAAGTATCGGATGACATTTCTGTGGGTTCCGAAGATCGCATGAAAAAACTCGATGAACTCCGGGCAATGAAGATCTCAACCGAAGCGGTTGCACGCTGGGGGTTACGATATGCGGACATGCTTGAGGGTTATAAAAAAGACATAAAAGATAAAAAAAGGAAAAAAGAGCTTGACCGGATGATCGAAGCCTGCCGGCAAGTGCCTGCAAACCCTGCCCGAAATCTTAATGAAGCGCTGCAATGCTTTATTTTCATAAATTTTATTGTTAATTATATTGATCAACCCCAGGTTGGAAACGGAATTCGCTTTGATAAAATATTCGGCCCGTTTTATGAGGCGGATATCAAGGCCGGCATTCTTGACAGGAATCAGGCCAAAGAGCTTGTGGAAGCTGTATGGGTAAAGATGCAGGAAGGCGGTTATGTTCAGCCCCCCATATGGGTAAATAATGGGGGTGGTGGGTTGGGTTTTCAGACCATTACCTTAGGGGGCGTTGATGCGGACGGGAAAGATATTACCAATGAGATGACCCATATCGCCCTGGAGGTGACCGGTGATATAAAAACCATTGCTCCGCAGATAGCCGTTCGTATTCATGACAAAACCCCATCTGAACTTTATGAATCAATCTTTAAATGTGTTTACAGCGGCAGTGCTCAGCCCGGACTTTTTAATGACAATGTAAATATCCCCAGGCTGACGGATATAGGTGCCAAAATTGAAGATGCCAGGGATTACGGGATCAATAACTGCATGCAGCCGGTCATCCCCGGGAAAAATATTCATTACCGGGCAGGGCACACCGGTGCATTTATACTGCCCATGTGCTTAAACCTTGCGTTATCTGAAGGTAAATTTATGGGAAATTTTGTGGGCGTTAAAACCCCGCCGATTTCGGAAATGCGCTCTTCCAAGGATGTCTGGGATGCCTTTTGTGCGCAGGTGGATTATGCGGGTAAGGTGCTGACGCACATTTCCAATATTGCGGATGTTCTCATGAAAAAGTACATACCCAGGCCCTTTCTTTCAGCCATCTTAGACGGCAACATTGAAAAGGCATGCGATATGCGCGACTGGGAATATCTCGGCATGCGTCATCATCTTGTTTTCGGCTGTAACAATGTTGCCGGAGGGTTGGCGGCGATCAGGAAACTGGTTTTTGAAGACAAGGCAATAAGCCTTGAAGAATTTTGTAATGCGGTGACGAATAATTTTGAAGGAGAATATGAAAATGTCCGCCTGATGATAGAGCAAAAGGTACCCAAATTCGGTAATGATGATGATTATGTGGATCTGATAAGCAGAGATATCATGCTGAAAGTAAAAGAAGTCTGCGATCATTCCATCGATATCTACGGGAATCCGCATTTAATAGACGGCACAACCGCATCCGCGCCCATCGGCGTGGGAATGCTCCTGCCGGCAACATTTGATGGGCGAAAAGCCGGAGAGCCATTTCATGATGGGAGTATTTCCCCGGTTCAGGGCAAGGACACCAGCGGACCAACAGCGACGTTACAATCGGTGGCAAAAATAGATCCGTTAAAGACCGGCAATTTTTTATTAAACCAGAAATTTATGCCGGTGTTCTTTTCGCCCGCAAAATACAGCCTGATGAAAAGTTATTTAAAAACCTGGAGTGACCTTGGTATACATCATATCCAGTTTAACTGCGTAGACCGCCCCCTGTTATTGGATGCAAAAGAAAAACCGGATTCTCATGAAGGGCTGATAGTGCGGGTCGCCGGCTATTCAGCCTATTTTATCGATCTTGACAATCGAATGCAGGATGAAATTATTCTACGGACTGAACAGATGTTTTAGGAAACCCGGCGAATAAATGGAGGGTGAACGAATTTTCCCGTAAGTGGAGGCTCCAC
>JBAQUK010000279.1:0-7903 GCA_049297455.1 Desulfosalsimonadaceae bacterium
GTTGTTATTACAGTCGCGATCCCTGAAGCAGTATAAACCCAAAAATAAAAGACACTGCGGCCAGAACAAAGATGATTCTGGCGGCAGTGCTCAGCTTTTCGGCCATACGGCGGTATTTTTTTTGTTGGGCCTTGCTCTGCTGCTTTCCGGCGGCACGGCGGTTGACCCTGCTTCCGACAATCCAGACAACGATGCCGGCGGCGATGAAGACAAGGGACAGGATAATTAAAGACATTGCGACCTCCCAAGATGTTTTTTTTTAAAGCGTATCTCGATAAACGGCTCTGCCTGAACGCTCTTTTTCAATATCTGGTGTCTTGACTTAAATTCTGACAATGACTATATATAACTCGTTATTGTTTAAAAGTTTATTTGTAACAGGAGACGGTCATGAGTGCAGTGATGAAAATCAGCCCTCAGGGGCAGATTCGAATACCAAAAAATTTGATGAAAGACCTCCATATTGAGCCAGGCGATTATTTTGAAGCAGGTGTCGAAAACGGGAATATGGTGCTACGCCCACGTAAACTGATCGATCCATGTCAGCAATGGTACTGGTCGAGACAGTGGAGGGAAAAAGAAGCCGAAATCGATGAAGAGATCGAAAAAGGAGAAGTTTCACCGATTTTTCATACCCCCGAAGAAGGCCTGAAATGGTTAAAAAAGTAGACGCGTACCGGTTCAGTAAAAAATTTAAAAAACAATACAATGCCTTGCCGCATGATATTCAGCAGATATTCAATGAAAAATTGCTTCTTTTTCTTTCCGATATACTGCATCCTTCTTTAAGAGTCAAAAAAATACAAGGCACCGCCAATGTTTGGGAAGGTTCTGTGACCATGAAGTATCGTTTTACCTTCCATTTTGAAGGGGACACGGTTCTCTTTCGCGCTATCGGCACTCACGACATTCTTCTGCGCGAATCATCATAGCAGAACTTATTTCTGAATGTAAAACTTTTCAGTTTATCGGCAAATCTCCACAATCCCTGCCCCCCTTTATCTCAATTTGACCTCTTCCAAATAGGCCTTGACACTGCCGATGGTGGCGATAAACAGGCGCGCGCCGGTCATGACCGCGAACACATCATCCGCATGGCCGCAGGTCCGGGCGAACTCCGGGCCCATGACCACCGCCGCTTCCTTTGCTTCCGGTTTTTCGTTCATGGCCGTCACATAACTGTTCAGGCGGTCTTTTAAAATCTGAAAATAGTCAATATCCTGGCCGGTCATCAACCCGGTGGTGGCGGACACGGTCTGTGAAAATTCCCGGATTGCGGCCCAGAAGTTTTCGGCAAGCCGGGTTTTATGGGGGCTGTGTTCCAGGAAATAAGCAAGGCTCCAGCCCACGCTGATGATTTTCAGGATCATTAGTTCATATTCAAGGGTGTGGCGAGGGGTTTGGGCGTTCGGGTGCAGGGCCGCCATGACGGCTTTAATATCCTCGCGGTCAACGGCGAAATCGAACAGGTCCCGGGCCGCCAGTTCAATCGGCGATTTTTCTGGATGCTGGGTTTGCATGAAGGGTATCCGTTTTTTTTATTAAAAATTCATGTAACTGCTCAGGTATTCAGGAGACAGAATTCAGAAGCCAGAATGAAGGGATTAATCATTTTTTATTCTGACTCCTGACTCCTGAATTCTGTATACCTGAATAATTAAAAATTCATTCACTTGCATGGTTTCGGCATCTTACCAAAACATTGCTGAAAGTCAAGGGATCAAATTTTAAATATCCTGATATTATTGATAAAATATAAAAAACAGGAGCGGTGGGCGAAGGCGGGGGATTCTCTGTTGATAAAAGCCGGTTTCGAAGATAGAATACACCATCCGCATCAGCGGCAGGCAAGAACAAATTCCATTTCATCAGCACAAGCGCATAATATAAGGACGAGATATGACTGAGGTTTCCCGTGAGTGTCAATCTGAGCTGGATGGTTTGCGGAAGGGTATTGACGTTATTGACCAGGAGATCGTTGAATTGCTGTCAAAGCGTCAGAAGCAGGTGGATCAGGTGGTGGCGCTGAAAAAAGCCAACAATCTTCCGGTATATCATCCGGCCCGGGAAGAGGATTTGATTTCCGCCCGGCGGCAGCAGGCCAAGGAAGCCGGGTTGTGTCCGGATTTCATTGAGGAATTGTATCGGATTATCATTCACCGTTCACGGGTGGTGCAAAGCGGCCAGATGGCCCGGAAAGGCGTGCGGCCCGGCGCCACCGTGCTGATTGTCGGCGGACGCGGCGAGATGGGCCGGTATTTTGCGGACTGGTTCCAGGGCGCGGGATATGTGGTCCGGTCCATGGGCAGCCGGGACTGGGAGAATATCGCCGACCTGTGCGACGGCATTGATCTTGCGATGATTTCCGTTCCCATCGACAAAACCCCTGAAATTATTCACCGCATCGGACCGTATCTCCCGCCCAGGGCGGTGCTGATTGATGTCACCAGCATTAAGAAAAAGCCGCTGGCCGCCATGCTGGAAGCCCATTCGGGGCCGGTGCTGGGGCTGCATCCCCTTTTCGGGCCCACCACGTCCACGTTGGACAAGCAGATTGTGGTGGCTACGACAGGCCGTGATGACGCGGCATGCCAATGGGTGATCGATCAATTTTCCACCTGGGGATCGATTATTGTGACCGCCACGGCGGACGAGCATGATCAGGTCATGGAATTTGTCCAAGCCTTGAGGCATTTTGCCACATTTTGTTTTGGTCAGTTCCTGGCCGCCAAAAAAGTGCCCCTTGCCCGGACCCTGGAATTTTCAAGTCCCATCTACCGCCTGGAGCTGGGCATGGTGGGACGGTTGTTTGCCCAGGACCCGGGCCTGTATGCGGAAATTATTTTTGCAACAAAAGAGCGCCGGGCTCTGCTCAAGGAATTTATAGAAAGCTTAACCAAAAATCTCGACATGCTGGAAACCGGGGACAAGGCGGTTTTTGAAGCCGAATTTAAAAAAGTCGCCGCCTGGTTCGGTCCGTTCGGCGAACAGGCCATTCGGGAAAGCTCGTTTTTGATCGACAAGCTGATTGAGCGGTTCTGATAATGGGAAAGGAAAACGATCGCGAATCCCGAATCGAGCTTCTGGCTCCGGCCGGAAACGCGGCCATCGGCATGGCCGCCATCAATTGCGGGGCGGATGCGGTCTATATCGGCGCGAACCGTTTCGGCGCCAGGGAAAAAGCCGGCAACAGCATTCAGGACATTGAAACCTTGTGCCGGTATGTCCATAAATACTGGGGCCGGGTCTATGCCACGGTCAATACCATTTTTCATGACGCGGAACTGCCCGTGGCCCGCCGGTTGATTCAGGATTTGTCCCATGCCGGGATTGACGGCGTGATTATTCAGGATGTCGGCCTCCTGGAGATGGATTTGCCCGATATCCCCCTCATCGCCAGCACCCAGATGCACAACCACACCCCGGAACGGGTGGCGTTTCTGGAAGCCGTGGGGTTTTCCCGGGTGATTCTGGCAAGGGAACTGTCGCTTGCGCAGATTGCGGCCATCAGACGGGAAACATCGGTGGAACTCGAATGTTTCGTGCACGGGGCCTTGTGCGTGGGTTACAGCGGGCAGTGTTATCTGAGCCATGCCATCGGCGGCCGCAGCGCCAATCGCGGGGCTTGCGCCCAGCCCTGCCGCCGCCGGTATGCGCTGCGGGACGGAAACGGCAAAACCATCGCAACAGACGCCCATCTGCTCTCGTTAAAAGACCTCAACCTCTCCGATCATCTGGATGCTTTGCTTTGCGCGGGCATTACCTCGTTTAAAATCGAGGGGCGGCTGAAAGACCGGGCTTATGTGGCCAATACGGTCGGGTATTACCGCAAGCTTTTGGACGAAGTTTTGAAAACACACGGCATGCGGCGCGCCTCATCCGGAACCTGCCGTCTGGATTTTACGCCGGACCCGGAAAAAACATTCAATCGGGGATTCACCACCTTTTTTATGGCAGGCCGGAACCGGGACATGGCGGCATTAAAAACCCCCAAATCTTTAGGCCGGTGCATGGGAACCGTTTTGTCTGTGGGCACGGATTTTTTTAATATCCATAATGAAAACGAATTATTTCATGCAGGAGACGGAATCTGTTTTTTTGATGCGTCGGACAAGCTCCAGGGAACAGTCGTCAACCATGCGGAGGACGACCGGGTGTATCCGGATAAAATTGACGGCATCAGGCCAGGGGTTGTCATTTACCGGAATCATGACCATCTTTTTTTAAAACACCTGGCAAAGTCCTGTCCCCAGCGAAAAATCGACGTGCGCCTCACCCTGATGGAAACCCCGGCCGGGCTTATCCTGCGCGTCGCCGACGAGGACGGCAACCGGGCTGAGGAGATTCTTAACATGGAAAAACAGGCGGCTGAAAAGCCGGGTATGGCCCGTGCAGGCATGGAAAAGCAGTTGAAAAAACTCGGGGCAACGGATTTTGTGTGCGTTGACCTTGCCATTCGGACGGAACATACCTATTTTATTTCGGTTCAGGCATTAAATGAATTGCGCCGCAGGGCGGTGGCGAGCCTGATAGCTGCGCGTGATGCGCGGCGGCCCGGACGAGGCGGAAAAATTGAAAAAAATACCGTTCCGTTTCCCGAAAAAAGGGTATCCTATTTGGGCAATGTATTGAACCAACAGGCAGCGGCATTTTATCACCGCCACGGGGTGACGGAAATCGAACCTGCTCCGGAATCAGGCCCGAAATCAACCATGGCCATGACCGGAAAAACCGTCATGATTTCAAAATATTGCATATTATATCAGCTCGGGTGCTGCCTGCGTGATCCGGCAACGCCCAAACTTTCGGAGCCCCTTGTTCTGGTGGATGAAAATCAACGGAAATTTGAAATCCGGCCCCGGTGTGATGTTTGTGAGATGGAAATCATTATGGGAAAAGAGCAGGCGTGATGGAATAGTGAAAAACCTTATTTTTAAAACATTAGGGAGACAAAAATGGATATAGCAGCGTATTTTGAAAACACAAAAGGCACCGGCGTAATGGCCACGGCTGATAAAGACGGGAAAGTGAATGCCGCGATATATTCCCGGCCCCATTTTCTGGAAGACGGAACCATTGCCTTTATTATGCTGGACCGGCTGACGCGAAGCAACCTGCAGACCAATCCCCATGCAGCCTATCTGTTTATTGAAAAAGGTGCCGGGTATGCCGGCCGGCGGCTTTACTTAACCCAAATCCGCGAAGAAGAAAAAAGCGAACTGCTGGTTAAATTAAAACGCCGGCAAGTGACCCCGGAAGAATCGGCTGAAAAAGGCCCCATGTTTCTGGCGGTGTTTAAGATTGAAAAAGAATTGCCCCTTATCGGACCGGGAGATGAGGTATAACGCTGGGTTCAGGGACGCACAGAATAAACCATTTATTACCATGATGACGATTTCATTATGATATCACGCACGGAAATTTTTAAAAAAAAATCCCTCATGCAACAGTTGATGTTGATTTCCCTGCTACTTGTCATCGCCACAGTTGCCGTTTACTGGCAGGTGCATGGGTTTGATTTTGTCAGTTTTGATGATGGTTTGTATGTCTGTTACAACCAGCGGGTTCAGAAAGGACTCAGCGCGGCCAATCTGGTATGGGCGTTTAACCCAGTCAAAGCCCATGACCAGACCTACTGGCATCCGGTGACCTGGCTGTCCCATATGCTGGACTGCCAGTTGTTTGGCCTGAATCCGGGGGCGCATCATCTGATCAATCTGCTCATTCATGTCATAAATGTAATTCTCCTGTTTCTGACGTTCCAACTTATGACCGGTGCGCCCTGGCAAAGCGGATTTGTGGCGGCCGTGTTCGCGCTACATCCTATTAATGTGGATTCCGTAGCCTGGATTTCGGAGCGGAAAAATCTGCTGTCCACCACTTTCTGGATACTGACTCTGCTATCCTACCTTTATTATGTCAAAAGGCCGACTGCTTTGCGGTATCTGCTGGTGGCCATGTCCCTGTCCTTGGGCCTGCTATCCAAACCCATGCTCGTTACCCTGCCCTGCGTGTTGCTGCTTCTGGATTTCTGGCCCCTGGGCCGAATGGATCTGGGACAGCAAATTCCCGACAGGGGGCTTCCGCCGGTTTGGAACTTACAGCTGGCAGGTGTTGCTCGACTCATTCTTGAAAAAATTCCGCTCCTGGCCCTTTCCCTTGTGACCATTGGATTGTCAGTTTTTACCCTTCAGGTCAACCGACAGATGCTTGACCCTGTCGCCGCCCCCATGATGCTTCGCATTGAAAACGCGATTGTTTCCTATGTGGCGTATCTATGGAAAATGCTTTGGCCGGGCAGGCTGGCTGTCTTTTATCCATTCCCCAAAACCATTCCCACCTGGCAACCCCTGTGCGCAGGACTGTGTCTCATCGCTGTAACAGTCCTGATCTTCACCCGGTCCCGAAAATCACCGTATCTTGCAACCGGGTGGCTATGGTATCTGGGAACCCTGCTGCCAGTGGTTGGCTAATGCAGGGCGGGCTCTGGCCGGCACTCGCGGACCGATGGGCCTATGTGCCGTTGATCGGTATCTTTATCATCATCGCCTGGGGTGTGCCGGAAGTCACCCCACCTTGCCGGTTAAAACAGACAGGGATAGTGTTGATGGCAACGACTTTACTCTGCATATTATCAATAATAACCTGGATTCAGGCTGGATACTGGAAAAACAGCCAAACGTTGTTTGAGCATGCCCTGAAGGTGACTTCAGGAAATTATGTCGCCCATAATAACATAGGCCATGAGCTTCAACTTCAAGGCCGCATGAATGAAGCAGTCAACCATTATCTGCAAGCAATCGAGATCAAACCGGATTACGCATTGGCCCATTACAATTTGGGCCTTTCCCGGAATATGCAAGGGCGTAAAGATGATGCCATCCGCCACCTCTCTGAAGCATTACGGATCAGTCCCGATTACGCCGATGCGCATTATACAATGGGCAATGTTTTGAACGATATGGGACGGCATGATGAGGCCGAAAGTCATTACCGGCAGGCAATTCAAATACAACCAGATAATGCTGAAATGCACAACAATCTGGCTACCCTTTACCTCAACCAAGGTAAGTTTGAAGCCGCTGTCTTTCATTTTCAGCAAGCCCTACGGATAAAACCGGATTATTCAGACGCACATTTTAATTTGGGAAACGCATTATATCAAAAAGGACAAACCTATGATGCGGTTCGCCACTACCTCCGGGCCATCGAAATAGACCCTGACCTTGCCGCGGCGCACATCAATTTAGCAAACGCCTTATGCGATAAAGGTAAAGTGGATGAGGCTATAGTTCATTATCTGCAAGCGCTGAAGCGAAAGCCGGACAGCGCTGAGGCCCACGCAAACCTGGCCAACGTCCTGCGCGGGGAGGGGCAGACGGATGAGGCCATCGAGCATTATTTGCTGGCTATCAAACTTAATCCCAAGCTCCCGGAAACACGCAATAACCTGGGAGTTGCCTATATCTTCAAGGGCGATATCAACCAGGCCATTCGGTGTTTTCAGGATGCGCTGACGATAAATCCAGGCTATCTCAGCGCAAAAAACAATCTCAGCAAGGCGATTATAGTGAAACAGCAAAGCAACTGAAACATATTATATGTGATATCTATGGACATGGTTGATGCTGACAATATAAAAGTAAAACGAAATCCAAAAAAGATGGCCACCTTATATTTTTTATAATGATAACCCCTATGAATATTTACAATAATCCATCCGTCCAGATGATACAAGATTCTTTTAAACAAGCAGGAGAATAAATGAAATTCCAGAAGCGGGGTAGTCGGTTAGCTCCTCCGGTTGTTGGAAATACAATGAAATTATACGATAAATTTCCCATTAACAGCACACTTGGCTTGTAGCTAAAAATCACAAATGATTACGAGGTGTTGGCCCGCA